>CAYMAY010000016.1:0-24127 GCA_964388555.1 uncultured Lachnospiraceae bacterium | reverse complement strand
AGAGCGGCATAGCGGTCAGGCTGGCGAAGCTTTTGAATGGAGCTGTCATATCGGCGGATTCCATGCAGATATATAAAAAAATGAATATCGGTTCGGCGAAGATAAGCCAGCAGGAAATGTGCGGTGTTAGGCATTATCTCGTGGATGTTCTGGACCCGAAGGATGAGTTCCATGTGGTGAGATTTCAGGAGATGGCCAATGAAGCCATGGAGGATATATACGCCCATGGGATGATTCCAATCATCACCGGAGGAACAGGGTTCTACATTCAGGCTCTTGTTAAGGAAGTTGATTTCACCCAGACGGGACGGCTTGAATCTGTTCGCGATGAATATGCGAAGATTGCTCAGGATAAGGGAGCGGAATATCTCCACAATCTGCTTGCAAAAAAGGATCCCGAAGCGGCGGATAAGATCCATCCAAACAATATCAAACGTGTGATCCGAGCCCTTGAATTTTATGACGAAACCGGCGGCGCCATCTCGGCGCACAATGAAACCCAGACAAATAAGGAATCGCCCTACGACTGTTCGTTTTTCGTGCTGACGGATGACAGGCAGACCCTTTACGACAGGATAAATAAGCGGGTGGATATCATGATGCAGAATGGGCTTCTTGAAGAGGTCACCGGCCTTAAGAATGACGGGCTTGTTGAGGATGATATTTCCATGAAAGGGATAGGATACAGAGAGTTCTTCCCGTATTTCAGAGGGGCGATAACCCTTGATGAATGTGTTGAAAAAATAAAGTCCGATACGAGACATTTTGCGAAGCGTCAGCTTACCTGGTTCAAACGCGAAAAGGACGCTATCTGGTTTGACAGGCGCGATTACAATGAAGACGATGCTCTTATAGCCGAGGCTATGGCGGAGCGATGGAGGAACAGAAATGCACAACAATGATCTTATGGAAAAAATGTACGAAGAAAGAGGAATATCGAAAGAGGTATATCGATATGGCGAAAAAATCCTTTCTTCACTTAAAGATAGATTCGAAAAAATAGATGAAATGGCGGAGCTTAATCAGCTTAAGGTTCTCGGCGCGATGCAGGAATGCAAGGTAAGTGAGGCATGCCTCTATTCCACAACGGGCTACGGCTACAACGACATCGGCCGTGAAACCTTAGAGAAGGTTTATGCCCGGACATTCGGTGCCGAGGATGCTCTTGTAAGACCGCATATAACATGCGGAACCCACGCTATTTCCATAGCTATTGCGGCAAACTTAAGACCGGGTGACGAACTCATTTCTCCCGTGGGGAAGCCATATGACACCCTTGAGGAGATAATCGGGATAAGACCTTCTAGGGGATCCCTTGCCGAATATGGTATCACATATAAACAGGTAGAGCTTTTGGAGGACGGCTCATTTGATTACGACGGTATCCGAAAAGCCATCAATGAAAAGACGAAAATGGCGACGATCCAGCGTTCCCGCGGATATCTTTCAAGACCCACGTTAAGCGTTGAGCGCATAGGCGAACTTATAGCGTTTATCAAGAGCATAAATCCGAATATCATCTGCATGGTAGATAACTGTTACGGAGAATTTACGGAAAGTATAGAGCCGACCCAGGTCGGAGCCGATATCATGGCGGGATCTCTTATCAAAAATCCCGGCGGCGGAATAGCGCCCATAGGCGGATATATAGTGGGAAAGAGCGAATACGTTGAAAATTGCGCATATCGTCTCACCACACCGGGACTCGGCAAAGAAGTGGGTGCCACACTTGATACCAACAGAGCGTTCTTCCAGGGATTCTTCCTTGCGCCATCCGTTACGGCATCGGCACTTAAGGGAGCGGTATTTGCGGCAAATCTCTATGAAAAACTGGGATACACATCACTTCCAAATGCAGACGAGGATCGTTACGACATAATCCAGCAGATCACATTCGGCGATCCCAAAGCCGTTATCGCATTCTGCAAGGGAATACAGGCGGCGGCTCCCGTTGACAGCTTTGTAACACCTGAACCATGGGCTATGCCGGGTTATGATTCGGATGTAATAATGGCGGCGGGTGCGTTTATCTCGGGTGCGTCAATAGAGCTTTCGGCGGACGGACCCATAAAACCGCCATACAGTGTATATTTCCAGGGCGGACTTACGTGGGCACACGCAAAATTCGGCGTGCTGATGAGTATGCAAATGCTTGTAGATGACGGATTATTGGACAAGGATAGGCTTGTATGAAAAAAGTTATTGTAATAGGAGCGGGAGCGTCCGGTATAATGGCTGCCATCACAGCTGCGTCAAAAGGCTGTGATGTTACAGTGCTTGAAGGCCAGCCAAAGCCCTTAAAAAAGCTCCTGCTTACAGGTAACGGAAGATGTAATTTCACAAATCTGGATTGGACGGACAAAACCGTGATACGCAGCGGTAATGCCGAAAAAGCTTTTGATATAATAAACAGTTTTGACTGTAATGGTGTTATATCTTTTTTTCGCAAATTAGGTATTGAGTCCAAGGAGCATGACGGCTGGGTTTATCCATTGAATGAATCGGCGGCGGCCGTTGCAAAGCTGCTTTTATACAGGGCAGAAGAGCTTAAAATCAAGATAAAAACAAACCAGAAGGTTGTATCAGTTGAAAGCTTAGAAGACGGCGGTTTTCTCGTGCACACCCAGGACTGGAAATATGAGGCCGATAGCGTGATCATATCTACGGGAAGCTGTGCACGGACAGATAATTCGGATTGCGATATAGTATTCGACACGGCAAACCGTTACAAAATAAAATGCAGGCCATTCTTGCCGGCGATAACATCCCTTAAAAGCAATAAAAAAGGTCTTGCAAAATGGAGCGGTGTCCGTGTTGACGGTGCGATAGAGCTTTTTAACGGGAATGAAAAAATCACATGTGCAAAAGGTCAGCTGCAGCTTACGGAATACGGCATTTCAGGCATACCTGTTTTTGAGATAAGCAGATATGCTGTCGAGCTGTTAAATAAAGAATCAAAAAATGATATATATTTGAAGATGGATTTTATGCCGGATAAAGAGTTGACCGAACTGCAAAATGATATTGCGGATATAAAGACAAGATTTCCGGGTAGAAATACAAAAACAATACTGTTGGGATTTTTGAATGAAAGACTTGCGGATTTTATCGCATCCAAGAATGGTAATATTGAAGATTGTATTTCCGATATAAAAAGCTTTTGCATGCCGATATCCGGATATATGGGCATGGATAAGGCGCAGGCTTGCATAGGCGGAATCGATATAGACGAGCTCACAGATGCTCTTGAGGCCAGAAAATGTCCGGGACTTTATTTTACCGGCGAAGCAGTAGACGTAGACGGAAAATGCGGCGGTTATAATCTTCAATGGGCCTGGAGCAGCGGTTATGCCGCGGGAAACGCGGCTTGCAAATGAATGAGAGGATTCCGGAAATGGCTACTTATTCATGCTTTTGCTGTTTCAAAGGATAGAGGATTTGATTATGCTTCGTATAACTCAGATAAAAATAGCGGTAGATGATAAGCAGACAAGGCTTGAAGACAAGATATGCGGAACTCTTAAAATAAAAAGAGAACGCCTTTTAAGTTGGAAGATACTGCGCCGCTCCATAGAAGCAAGGCGGCGTGAAAAACTGTCTTATGTATATACGATAAGTGCGGAGATAAAAGGCGAAGCCGGATTTATCCGCAGCAATAAGAATAAAAATGTATCCGTAGAAAAAAACGTGAAATATAAATTTAATGCAGCGGGTACAAAGCAGATGCGCGGCAGACCTGTTGTAATCGGCAGCGGTCCCGCGGGTCTTTTTTGTGCGTATTTTCTTGCAGAGAACGGTTATAAGCCGATAATACTGGAGCGGGGCGAATGCATCGAAAAAAGGACGGAAACCGTGGATGCTTTCTGGAAGGGCGGAAAGCTGAACACCGAGTCGAATGTACAGTTCGGCGAAGGCGGCGCCGGAACATTTTCGGATGGTAAATTAAATACCGGGATCAGTGATCCGTCGGGACGCATTAAAAAAGTTCTTGAGACATTTGTAAAATTCGGAGCCCAAGATGACATCTTAATAGATGCGAAACCCCACATGGGAACGGATGTATTAAAAGAAGTCATAGCCAATATGCGGCGCCATATAATATCCCGGGGCGGCGAATTTTTATTTAATACCCGGGCAGATGAGATCATCGTGTCCGCGGATGGCACTATAAAAGGCGTTCGTGCCGGCGATAATATATTCGAAACAGATATCTGCGTGGCGGCACTGGGCCATTCCGCAAGAGATACCATGCTTATGCTTTGTAAAAAAGGCATAACGATGGAGCCGAAAGCCTTCGCTGTCGGAGTGAGAATACAACATACTCAGGAATTTATAAACAGATCACAGTGGGGCGATAACGCGCCCGCAGAGCTTGGTTCGGCTGCTTATAATCTCTCAGCAAAGACAAAGAGCGGCCGCGGCGTTTATACATTTTGCATGTGCCCGGGCGGTTATGTGGTAAATGCCTCATCAGAGGATAAGATGCTGGCCGTAAACGGAATGAGTTATTCCGGCCGTGCGTCGGGATACGCAAACAGCGCTGTTATAGTATCCGTCACGCCGGAGGATTATCTGAAATATTCTGATGGTCTGCCGAAAGAACTAAGCGCCATAGCATTCCAAAGAAATCTGGAAAGAAATGCGTATAACGCAGCGGGCGGTAAAATCCCCGTGCAGTGTTTTGAGGATTTTCTGCAAAACAACAAACATCAATCTGTCATGCCGCAGTTTGAGCCGTGTACAAAAGGTCAGTGGGAATATTCCGACGTAAGAAACATCTTTCCGGAATTTATATCCGAATCATTGTGTGAAGGTATAACGGGAATGGGCGAAAGGCTCAAAGGCTTTGATACGGACGCACTTCTTATGGGAGTTGAGAGCAGAACATCGTCGCCTGTAAGAATTTTAAGAGATGATAGATTTCAAAGCAGTATAAAGGGATTTTATCCCTGCGGAGAAGGCGCGGGATATGCCGGCGGAATAACATCCGCAGCAGTCGACGGCATAAAGGTTGCCGAAGCAATCGCTGCGGAGTACAATAGTGCAGGTTTTTAATTTTTGCTTTTATTTTTGAATATATGATTTTTTATGGCCGCAAATGATTCGTCGCTTATGACATGCTCGATGGCGCAGGCGTCTTCGGCAGCAACCTCTTTATCTACACCAAGCCACGTAAGGCATTCGGTAAGTGTTGTATGCCTGTCGTAAATCTTTTCGGCGATCTTACGGCCTTTGTCCGTCAGAGTGATATAACCCGAGCCGTCTATCTCGATATAGCCTTCATTTTTTAAAAGGTTTACGGCTCTGCTGATGGATGGCTTCGAGTAGTTCATATATTCGGCGATATCAATCGACCGTACATGCGGTTTTTGGCGGTGAAGAACGAGTATCGTCTCAAGATACATCTCACCAGATTCGTGAATCTGCATATTTGTCATCTCCGGTTGTAATTAGATTAAATTTGTGGTACTGTTTTTCGATGTTTGTAAACATATTTTTTTACATTCACTATTAAGAATAAACTAAGTTCACAATATATTCAAGCAGAAAGGTATTCCATGAAAGAAAATATTATAAGAAAACCGGTAATAGTATGGGTGCTTGCGCTTGTATGCTGCGCACTGTGGGGAAGCGCATTCCCGGCTGTAAAATCCGGATACGTTGCCTTTTCAGTTGATACGTCAGACGCCTCATCACTCATTCTTTTCGGCGGATGCAGATTTTTGATAGCGGGTGTTCTGGCAATCATCATAGGCAGTATAGCATCGAAGAAAGTTCTTATTCCGAAAAAAAGCTCGATGCCCAAAATATTTATCCTCAGCCTTTGTCAGACGGTGGGACAGTATTTCTTCTTTTATATAGGACTGGCCAATTCCACAGGTGTAAGGGCTTCCATATTAGACGGAATGAGCGTCTTTATTGCTATCTTTTTGGCTTGTGTTATATTCAGGCAGGAAAAGCTTACCGGCACAAAGCTGATCGGAAGCGTCATAGGATTTGCGGGTCTTGTTGTGGTATGCCTGAACGGCTCAACTCTGGAGTTCGGATTTACATTGCTGGGAGACGGATTTATGCTGCTGTCAACGGCGTTCTATGCATTTTCCAGTGTTCTTACTAAGAAATTCACTCAGGACGAAAGCCCGTTTATGCTGAGCGGATACCAATTTTGCGTCGGCGGCATTATAATGGTAGTGATCGGGCTTTTGACAGGCGGTTACGTCGCGCCGGTTTCGGCAGGTTCATACGTCCTTCTGTTATACCTCGGGTGCATATCGGCGGTGGCATATTCACTGTGGGGTCTGCTGTTAAAATACAACGATGTTTCCAGGGTAACGGTGTTCAGCTTCATGACACAGGTTTTCGGCGTTGTGTTCTCGGCGCTGATCCTCTCTGAGGGCAATGCCATAAATCAGTATACATTGATCGCGCTGATACTTATCTGCGCCGGAATATTTATTGTAAATCGCAGCAAAAACAAGCCTGAATAGTAGTTTGATATTTATCATATTGGCATTGAATGAATACCCTTTCAGAACATTTGTTTCGATGCATTTAATGTAACATTTAGGACTGTAATAATTGGAGATTGAATAATATGACTCAGGTAAAACCGGAAGTTAGAAACGAACGTTTCAGCATCGCTGATCCTTCAGTTTATTATATATTCGGATTAATCCCGAAAAATGCGAAATGCAAGGCAATTTTGTGCGGCAGAGAGACGGAAGCCGTCATCGAACCGTGGAAGGAATTCAGCGCCCTGGAAAGAATGGATATCCTCGCCAATGACGATATCATGTCGGCAAGAGTTTCGGTCACATTGCCAAAGGAGCTCCCGGAATCGGGCGAGCTGACTGTTTTTGTCGAAGAAAACGGCAAAAGGCAGAAATGGTTTTCGAAAAGCATGGCAAAATTAAAAAAGCAAAACAAGGTTATCCAGTATTGCATTGATTCCGTAAAAAGGACGGGGGATTCCGGCATAAGCATATCCGGCTGGACGATTTCGATGCAGAAGGTCACGATAGAAGCTAGAGACCAGGCGGGCAATCTTCTTTCGGGAAGAGAAAATCATTTTCCCAGGATCGATGTTAAGTCTGTATATACGGAAGCAGACATTGATAAAAACTGCGGTTTTCAGCTGACATTTGATAATGTCAATGCGGAAAAGGTCGAGCTTATATTTAAGGCCGGAGACAGCACGGAAACTGTCGATTTTGCCATGGGCAAAGCCGGGATAATGTTAGACAAAACAAAGCAGAATTTAAAGAAAGGCGTTGTATATCTGAAGGAAAACGGGTTTGCCGCCTTTTGTTCAAAGGTCATTAAGCACATCGGCAAAAAAGACAAGCCGGTGGAATACAGCGAATGGATCAAACATAATTTCGCAACAAAAGAACAGCTCGACGCGCAGAAAAATAAAAAATTCGAGTATGAGCCTCTTATTTCTGTTGTTGTACCGCTTTACAAGACGCCGAAAGTCTTTCTGACGGCTCTTGTACAGTCGCTTAAAGATCAGAGCTATTCAAACTGGGAGCTTGTGCTTTCGGACGGCAGCGGAGAGGGCTCACCCATAGCCGATATCTTAAAAGAAATGGCCGCCGGCGACAGCAGGATAAATGTTGTTGCGGCAGATAAACAGTATCACATAGCGGAAAACACAAACAGGGCAATAGAGAATGCTAATGGTGAATTCATCGCCTTTGCGGATCATGATGATCTTCTTGCACCCGATGCGCTGTTTGAGGTGGTAAGTGCGCTTAATAAAGATAATTCCCTTGAATTCATTTATACGGACGAAGATAAAACAGACGGAAAAGGGAAGACGTATTTCGAGCCCCAGATGAAGCCGGATTTCAACATCGATCTTCTAAGAACGGTTAATTATATCTGCCATCTCAGCGTTATAAGAAGAGAGCTTCTCGATAAGATCGGATATCTCGATCCGGCGTATGACGGCGCACAGGATTATGATCTTACGTTAAGAGCTATCGAAAATACGGATAAGATATATCATATCCCGAGAGTTTTATATCACTGGAGAACCCACGCCGATTCCACTGCCGAAAATCCCGAAAGCAAACGCTACGCCTTTGAAGCCGGCAGAAGAGCTATTAAGGCTCATTATGATAGAGTCGGAATAAAGGCAGAGGTGATCGACGGCGAATTCCCGGGTCTCTACAGGACAAAATACATAAGAGATTACGATCCTCTTATATCCATTATCATACCGAATAAGGATCATACGGACGATCTTAAGAGATGTATTGACTCCATAGAAGAAAAGTCGACGTATAAAAATTACGAGTACATCGTTGTTGAAAACAACAGTGAGGAAGAGGAGACGTTTGAGTTTTATAAAAAGCTGGAGGCCGAAAACAAGAAGGTAAAGGTTGTATATTACAAGGGAATATTCAACTTTTCTCTTATAAATAATTTCGGCGCGGAGCACGCGAACGGAGAATACTATTTGCTTCTCAACAACGATACCAGTGTGATCAATCCCGACTGCTTCGATGAAATGCTGGGATATTGCATGCGCAGGGATGTGGGTATTGTAGGCGCAAGGCTTTATTTCGAGGACGATACGATCCAGCACGCCGGCGTCGTTGTGGGATTCGGCGGCATTGCGGGTCACTGCTTTGTTATGCAGCCGAGAGGCACCACGGGATATTGCCACAGGATAATCTGCGCGCAGGATTACAGTGCCGTTACGGCGGCCTGCATGATGGTCGATGCGAAGGTGTTCAAGGTGGTTGGCGGTCTTTCAAGTGAACTTGCCGTCGCATTCAACGACATAGACTTCTGTTTAAGGGTTCGTGAGGCAGGATATCTCATCGTTTATAACCCGTATGCGGAGCTCTATCATTTTGAGTCAAAATCTAGAGGTCTCGAGGATACACCGGAAAAGGTTTCCAGATTTAATTCCGAGATTGATACATTTGCAAAAAGGTGGGGTGATTTCCTTGAAAAAGGTGATCCCTACTACAGCCCGAACCTGACTCTCGACAGCCAGGATTTCTCGTTGAGGAAAAACTATTAAAATACTTACAGGCTTCAACTCAGCAACTGCGGGGGTTGAAGCCTTTTTGGCATCATTTTCCTCAGCTTGTATATTTTAGTGGATATCCATATTTACTTGTGATAGAATAACTGTGTTTGTCAATTGAGAAGATTAATAAATTCAAAAGATTCATTATGCATAAGATTTGGGGATTGTGCATTGAATGGATATAAGCTGTGAAGTTGGATAAAGTGTAAGGGGGAATATGAACAGCGTGGAAAGTTGCAATACAATAAGACAGGATGAAAGCCGAATGCCTTCCGGAGAAACGAATAAAAAATTCGATTCCAAAAATTTTTTAAAAGTTTTAAAAGAAAAAAAGGCTTATTTTTTAGTTTTAACTGTCTTCTGGATATATATGTTATTTATTGCGTATGGCGATGAAAAGCCTCAGAAGATAGTAGTAGCCGCATGGATTTTATTGGCAGTAGTATCATATGTTGTGACAGGTCTGATAAATAAGGCAGATGAGAAAAACTTTCTGATCATTGCGTTGATCCTTGGCGGTATGATGATCTTCTGCAATCATTTTCCTCACGCAATTGATGAGACCACACATTTTTTCAGATCTTTTTCTATCAGCTGCGGAGAATGGCTTGATACAATCAGCGAGGACGGAAGGTTAGGATCATACCTGCCGGACAATTATGAGGAAATAGTCAACTCCACTTTGAATGCAAAAACATTTTTCCTGAACCCTGAGCTGTGGACACAGAAATTTTCAGATAACTATGTGTTCGTTGAAAACGTACATATGGCATCTGTGCTGCCGGTGAATCATGCGGTTGCGGCGCTTGGTATCTTTATAGCGAGAGCTGTCGGACTTCCGGCAATAGGAGTGATCATTTTCTCAAGACTTTTTCCGTTCCTTTTTTATGTCGCGTGCTGTTACTTTGCGATTAAAAACGTGAATAAGTATAAGAGCCTGTTTTTTGTTGCATCACTGCTTCCCACCGGAATCTGGCTTGCTGCTTCATGCTCTCAGGATCCTGTCGTAAACGGAATGACAATTCTTTTTATTTCAATATGCCTCAAATATAAATTTGAGGATAGCGAAACGAAAGTAAGCAGGCGGGATATGGTGTTGATTCTGTTGTGCGCAGCGGGAATCGCATCAGTGAAGTATCTGATATACACACCCGTCCTTTTGCTGTTTTTCCTTATTCCGAGAGAAAAGTTTACTGTTTCAGCGCGCAGAATAATGATAGCAATTGCCCTTGTTATAGTGGCAGTGTTTGCTGCACTTCAATTTAAACTCCTCGGAATGTTTCCGTTTGCAGAGTGGGGCGACGATATAAATGTCAAGGAACAGATAAAATATATGCTGGCTTCACCCATGAAAGCCATAAGAAATATAATAGAATATTGTGTATATAATGCACGTGTTATGATAAGTTCATTTTCATATGTCGCTGATTCGGGCGTCAATATTGTGGCACCCATAATGGGCGTATTTGCGGTAGTGGCAGCACCGCTACTTGAAAAGAACAGATACGAGTGGAACGTGAAAGAAAAAAAGATAACGTCGCGGTTGTTTGTTTTTATTATTGTTGTTGTAGTACTTCTTGTAACAGTGGCGTTGTATCTCGGGTTTACACCGGTCGGCGCAGATGGTGTTAATGGTGTTCAGCCAAGATATTACCTTTCCATAATCGTACTTGTTATGATTCTGGTTTCAATGCTTCCGATAAAAAATGAGGCTAAAAAAGGCGAAGGGGTTGTGTCATTTATCTGCATGCTGGGCATCGTCGATACGCTTCTTAAATATTGCAGTAATATGTGAATGATACTAAGGTCAAAATATCTTTTGATCTCAACATAAAAATATGGAACAAGCAGTTCCGATTCTTAGGAGGATACAAATGGATAAAGTGGCTGTACTGATTCCGTGTTACAATGAGAGTCAGACAATCGGCAAAGTAGTAGGAGACTGGAAGAAAAATCTTCCGGAAGCTACAATATATGTTTATGACAATAACTCGTCTGATAATACTGATGAGATAGCAAGAAATGCCGGTGCTGTTGTAAGGTATGAACATCAGCAGGGAAAAGGAAATGTCATGCGCCGCATGTTTCGCGAGATTGACGCAGAAGTTTATATCGTGGTAGACGGCGATGATACAAATCCGGCAGAACACGGCCGCGAAATGATGGAAAGAGTTCTTGACGGTGCGGATATGGTTGTGGGAGACAGACTTTCCTCGACATACTTTACGGAAAACAAAAGACCTTTCCACAATTTCGGAAACAGTATTGTGCGAAACAGTATCAATTTCCTTTTTAAATCAAATATAAAGGATATAATGACCGGATACAGGGCGTTCAGTTTCCAGTTTGTAAAGACGTTCCCGATCATTTCCAAGGGCTTCGAAATCGAAACGGAGATGAGTATCCATGCTCTCGATAAGAATATGGCAGTGGAGAATGTAGTTACTTCATACAGAGACAGACCCGAAGGCAGTGAGTCAAAGCTGAATACATATTCCGACGGCATAAAGGTTTTGGGAACAATCTTCAAGCTTTTCAGAATTTATAAGCCCTTTGCATTTTTCGGAACACTGGCATTGATCCTTTTTATAATAGCAGCTGCATTCTTTATTCCGATACTTGTCGGATTTGCCGAGACGGGAGAGGTGAAACAGATACCGACACTTATTGTCTGCGGCTTCACAGCACTTGCTGCGATCCAGTCCTTCTTCTCAGGCCTTCAGCTTCAGAATATGGTGCAGAAAAATAAACAGGATTTTGAGATGGAACTTATAAGATGTGATGAGAGATGGAAAGAGCTGACTAAGGAATAAATGTTTTCAAATTTATTAACAAAAGAGCCAAAGGACTTAGCAAAAAAATCGGTTATTTATAATATGGGCGGAAACCTGCTTAACGCGGCGGCATCTGTTATATTATTAATGTTCGTTACAAGAGCCTGCGGAACATCCCAGGCGGGAGTTTTCTCCATAGGATTTTCAACGGCACAGATGCTTTTGCCCATCGGACAGTTCGGAATGAGAAATTTCCAGGCCTCCGATGTCGTAGGCAAATTCAACCAGCACGATTACATTGCATCCAGGATCATTACAAATATAATAATGATGGCAATAGCTATTGGATTTGTTATCGTTAAAGGGTATTATCTTGATAAGGCTTTAATACTTATCGTGCTTTGCCTGCTGAAGGTTACGGATGCCTTTGATGATGTGTTCGGCGGATATTATCAGTTAAACAACAGACTGGACATATCCGGAAAACTGCAGATCATCAGAATAGCATCTTATTGCATCGGTTTTACCGCGGCACTTATTATTACGAAAAACGTACTTCTCGCATGTATCGTTGCTGTTGTGGTTTCAGCGGTAATTTTAATATTGATCGTAGCGGATGTCAGAAGGATTTTTCCTATCATAACGCCGGCTTTTAACGGGAGCAGACTTAAAAGGCTTTTAATCGATTGTCTTCCGCTTTGCATAGGTGCATTTCTGGTATTGTACATGGGAAATATGCCGAAGTACGCTATTGATGCATACATGCCCAGCGAGTATCAGGCCATATACAACTATTTGTTTATGCCGTGTTATGTTATAACTCTTTTTGTAAGCTTCGTTCTCCAGCCGCTGCTTGTAAAGATGTCGAGAACCTGGGTTGAGAAAAAGTATGATGCATTCAAAAAAATATGTATTAAAATAATAGCTGCGACGACGCTGTTAAGCCTTGTGGTTGTGGTGTTAGGTCATTTTCTGGGATGCCCTCTTTTGGGATGGCTTTACGGTGTTGATCTTATGGAATATACTTTCCCGTTTACAGTTCTGTTGTTCGGCGGCGTTGGATACGCTCTTGCAACAATAGTTCAAACCATACTTACCGTTATGAGGCATCAATTTGTAATTGTATTCGGGTTTGCAGTATCAAGCATTATGATCTCGATACTTGCACCGTTGTTTGTTTCGAAAAACGGAATTGAGGGCGCTGCATGGTCGTATACGATTGTCGCGATGGTGTTGTTTATTATTTTGCTGATTTGCCTTGTCGTTTCATATGCAAAAGAAATGAAAAATGCTAAATGAAAGGAAACAAATGCAGGGAATAGAATATAGTACGAAATATTTTAACTGGTTGCCTGAAGTAAAGACAAAAAGAACTTTTTTAAGGAAAGTTCTTTTTGTTGTATCTACCGTTTTAACATCCATCCTTGTTTTTCTGGCTGCGTATCTGCCTTTAACGTATAGTTGGAGCCAGAACACGTGGAGCGATCTTACGATCAATGAGATCATATATCATTTAACCATGCCGATGGAAGGTACCGGCGCGGGCATGGTACAGGGGCACATTATCAAGTGCCTTATTCCGGCAATTTTGATCGTGGCCGTTTATGTATTTGCGGTTATCATTATCAGAAAAAAAATAAATTACACAGGATACATAAAGGGAATCGCGGCGGCATTGTCCGCGGTTATAATTGCCAACACCATTTCCAGTTTCTGGCTTGGAATGGATGTGAGCAATTATATGGACAGCCAGTCTCAATATTCTTCATTTATAGACGAGAATTATGTGGATCCCGGTTCGGTGACACTTTCTTTTCCGGAGCAGAAGAGAAATCTGATATATATTTTCCTGGAATCAACGGAAAATACATTTGCGGATAAATCCGTTGGCGGAGATTTTGATCAGAATGTTATTCCTGAGCTTACACAGCTCTCACTTGAGAACGAGAACTTTTCCGGCGGAAATACAGAACTTAACGGTGGTGTACCGATGACAGGTGCGACATGGACAATAGGTGCCATGTGTGCCCAGACATCGGGCCTGCCTCTTTCGATACAGATAGATAAGAATTCAATGTCATCCCAGTCCAGCTTTTATCCGGGAGCTGCGACGATTGGGGATATACTTGAAGAAGAGGGATATAACCAGACTCTTCTTCTCGGTTCGGATGCGTCATTTGGCGGCAGGGAGCTTTATTTTACGGAACACGGAAACTACACTATAAGAGATTATAATTACTATACTTCAAACGGAACACTTCCGTCTGATTATTACGTCTGGTGGGGATATGAGGACAAATATTTATTTGAAAACGCCAAGACGGAATTAGCAGAGCTTTCGTCCAGCGGTGAGCCCTTCAACCTTACAATGCTGACCGTGGATACGCATTTCGAAGACGGATATGTATGCTCGGAATGCCAGGATGAATTTGATGATCAGTATTCTAATGTCTATGCGTGTGCCAGCAGGCAGGTCAACAGCTTTATTGAATGGCTGAAGACGCAGCCGTATTACGACAACACGACAATAGTTATATCCGGCGATCATCTCACAATGGACGGCAACTATTGTAATGGCGTAGATGACGAATATGAGCGAAAGGTGTATACTACAATAATTAACGGAGCTTCCGGTGTGGAAGAGGAAACCTACAGAGAATACACCACATTCGATATGTTCCCCACGACGCTGGCGGCAATGGGAGTAACGATTCCCGGAAACAAGCTTGCGCTTGGGACAAATCTGTATTCAAGTGAAAAAACGTTGCTGGAAATATACGGTAAGGAGACTTTTAATGAGGGACTGTCTTCAAAGTCAGAGCTTATTGATAACCTTACAGCAAATATAGCCGTCAAAAAAGCAACATTAACGCCTCTTGAGTACAACCCGGATACAAAAACGGTTCAGATTGTTGTAAGTGATGTAGTTGTATCGGGAGAGGATAATGAAGTCGGAAGCATAAGACTTGAATTTTACAATAAAGACGACAGTTCGACCTTGCGCAGCTATGAAGGTGAGGAACGCGGAGACGGAACGTGGATTTTTAATGTGAATTATGAGGATTTCGGCCTTCAGCGCGGCACGTATGTTGCCACCGCAATTGCGAAAGACGTGGATGGGGTAACAGAATATTCTCTGGGTGCTACTTCGTTTGAGCTGAGCGATTCTACCGTCGATACCGGAGAGCAGGATATACTGCCTGAGGTCGGGACAACCGTGAGTGATTTTGATTACTCAACAGGTACGTTTACCGCATCTTACTATAGCAGTAATATGTCGGATATTGTTTCTGTTGATTTTGCGGTATGGAAAAACGATGATCAAAGTGATATGAGATGGTATACGGCACAGTATGATGAGAACGGATGCTACAGTGCCAGTGTAAGCGGATTTGATTATTCATTTGATTCGGAAACCTTTAATATTCATACCTATGTGACAACAATTGATGGGCAGATGAGTATTAAAGATAGTGATAAGCTTACGGTACGGGAATAATTTATAAAGCTGGTTCGGAAAAGTAATTATGAAAAAAGTTATTGATTTAAATTCATTGATGAGAAAGATCGCGGTTTGCGCACTCTTTATTTTGCTGGTTATTGTATCTTCACAATGCATAAATGCCGATGAAAATACCGGGTCGGAAGAGCAGAAAGTAGAAATGTTCGTCAATGATGTCTGTGGAGATGAGACTGAGCTCGCGCCTTCAATTTCGGGATATTCTCTCAGAGACGGTGAGGAGCTTTCTGTTGCCGTGTGGAGTGCAGAAGGCGGGCAGGATGATCTTAGGTGGTATCAGCTTTCAAAGACGGGGGATAATTTATACAGTACTACCGTAAAACCGTCTGAATACCATAAAACAAACGGAGAATATGCGTTCCATTTCTACAGCAATTATAACGGTGTCTCGACTTTCATCGGGAAATGTTCTTACAATATAACTGCAGTTACATGCAGCAGCGTTGAAGTCGTGTCAAAAGATGATGAGAATTATACCGCCCGTATAGCGGTCAGCGGCGTGTCATGCCCTTCGGGAATAAAAAGTGTATCGGCAGCCATCTGGAGCAGGGAAAATCAGAGTGATCTCGTCTGGTATAACGCTGTTTTAGGTGATGACGGTATATATTATGTTGATATGGATATCGCAAACCACAATTGCAATGTGGGAACATATCAGGTGCACATATACGCAACAAGCGGAAATGACATCAGCAATGTTGTCGGCACTTCAACAGTTGATTTCGATATTCAGCAGGGAACGGTTGCGGCAGAAAAGAACGCATACGGCAAGACATATACATTGACGGCAGGCGGCTTTAATGTACAGGGAACAGCTTCCGGATATACATTTGCGGTGTGGAGTGATAAGAACGGACAGGATGATCTGACCTGGAATGCCGCCGATTATGATGCGGGAAGCGGAACGATGAGCTGCACGTATTCCATAGATAAGTTAAAGAGCTCAGGAACTGTATATATTGATGCATATGTTTCCCATTCAAACGGAAACATGTATTGCGTCGGCAGAACTTCCTGCAGCATATCCGGAATCTGTTGTGATTCAATATCTATTGCGGAGCAGGATGACGGAGCCGGAACCTGCAAGCTTGTTGTAAGCGGCGTATCTGCCCTGGACGGAGTTGCCGGTGTAACTGTTCCGGTATGGACGATAAATAACGGACAGGACGATCTGAAATGGTATGCGGCGGAAAAACAAAGTAATGGTGACTATTCCGTAACCATAGATGCGCAAAATCACAAATTTGAGACGGGTGATTATATAGCTCATGTATATGCTGCGGATTCAAGCGGCAGATCCGAATTCATCGGAGCTCAGGACATCAATATTAAAGAAACGGAACCGGAGATCACAGTTACAAAGTATGGTTCAGCGTACATACTTGAAGCGTCAAATCTTCTTTCACAGGGAGAAATATCGAGTGCAACCATAGCGTGCTGGTCAAGCGAAGGCGGACAGGATGATCTTACATGGACAGCTGCAACGTATAATCCATACACAAAAACCGCATCAGCAGTGTTGGACAGCAGTAAGCTTAAACACTCCGGCGAGGTATACGCGCATCTTTATGTTACAAATAAAAAAGAATCTCATTTTGTGAAAGGCTCTTCGTTTTTTACGGATGACGTAGAAGAGGCGGATCCGATTACAGTTGAAACCAATAATAAAACAGGAAAATTCAAGGTTACCATAGATGGCAGTGTAATAAAGTACGGTACAAAAAATGTTACAGTGCCTATATGGAGCAAGTCGGATCAAAGCGATCTTGTATGGTATGCGGCAGAGAAAAATGCGGCCGGAGATTATGAGGTAAACGCAAATATATCAAACCATAAGTATAATATCGGAACATATATTATTCATGTCTATTCTGTTGACAGCAAGATGACATTCGTAGGATCCGCTGCGACGAAATTCAAGACTGAATATGGCAGCATTACGGCCGCAGAGAAGGATTCAAGATATTATACGGCGGCTATAAACGGCCTTGTAATACCGGGCGGAGTTAAATCCGTGACCTTTGCGGTATGGAGCGATAAGAACGGTCAGGATGATCTGTACTGGTACGAAGGAAAGAAGAACGGAAGCGGAAATTACACTGCCGATATTGATCTTAACAATCACAGAACGTCAGGCAGGTACTATATTCATGTATATGCTAAAACGTATTCCGGAAAAAGCATATTTATTGGGTCGACAGATGATATGAGCGATGTGGATTATACGTATTCCACGATGACTATTAACAATGTTGACAATGAAAACGGAACATTTGACGTTAAAGTAAAGATTAATGATTCTAGAAAAATCCTTGGAGTTGTCGTTCCGATCTGGAGTAAATCTAATCAAAGTGATATTAAGTGGTATAATGCCGTAAAGCAGTCTGATGGTTCGTATCTTGTAACAGCTGACATTAGAAATCACGGCAACAACTCCGGAACCTACAATGTTCATGCATATGTGAAGTACAGTGACGGCACAATGGTTCTTCTTAATACGAAGCAGCAGCATATAACAACAAAGGATGCTCTCGTAATATCAAACGCTGACGGCAGTTCATCAAGAAGAATAACATTTACCGATCAAGGTGTAAGCAAAGTAACTTTTGCGGTCTGGACCGTTGCAAACGGTCAGGACGATCTCAAATGGTATCATGCTAAAAGCAATGGAAACGGAACTTTTTACGCGGATGTACCGGCATCAAATCATAGTGAAAGCAGTAACGGGGAATATATAGTTCATGTTTATGCGGATGATGAGCGTGTATTGACAAGCTCGTTTTGGATGATAGATTATGTTGAGTGGGCTATCAGAACCGCAAATAACGATGCCGTTGGATATTCTCAGTCACACAGGCAGCTGAATCCGGATGTAGACTGTTCATCGTTTGTATTTTACTCGGTGTATTACAACGGATTTGCTTCGAAGCTGGGGACGAGTTCTCCGTTTTCCACGTTGACCGAAGTGAGCGTGCTTAAAAAGTGCGGATTTACAGCCACGAGCTTTGTAAATATGGAATCATTGCAGCCGGGAGATATTTTGTGGTATAGGCGCAACGGTGCCGGCCACACGGAAATCTATATCGGCAACGGACTGATGGTCGGAGCTCATGATTCTGAAATAAACGGTGTGGATTATCCGGAAGGCGGAGACCAGACCGGACAGGAAGTTTCTATAAAAGCTTTTTCCAATCCGAATTGGATGATGGTTCTCAGGTATTATTAATTTATTATCTTTACGACAATAAATTTATTTGAATTTCAAAGATATGTTTTGTTGTAAAAAGGGGGATAAGAGATTATGAAGAAAAAAACAAGAGCGATGATCGTAGCATTGTGTCTGGCGATGATCAGCTCGCAGTGTGTCTATGCTGATCCGATCGATTCATCAGTATCTTCAGCTTCGAATTCGCAGAGCGTTTCAGAGACATCGGAAGAATCGCCGGAGGGTTCATCGGAGGAGATAACTGAAAGTCTCTCGAATAGTGAATCGGATGAGCAGGATGTACCCGATGAGCAGGAAGAAAATAATATAACGGATAGCTCTATTGATGTTCAGGAAGACGAAAAGAATGACATTAATTCTTTATCGGAACAGCCTATGATCGCCGCATCAAATGAGCTGGATCTCGGAAACGCAGTCCAGGGCGATGTGGTTTCTGCACAGCTCGATGCAAATGAAATGAATTGCACGATCACGCTTTCCAAGCACACCGCAGTTTCGGGAGAAAAACTTTCTGTGGCTGTGTGGAGCGATAAAGACGGTCAGGATGACCTTAAATGGTACAGTATGTCGGAAACAAGTGACGGGTATACTGTTTCAGTTCCGATAAAAGATCATAAAACAGAGGGTCTGTATTACGCACATGTATATAGTAATAATGGATTTATAAACTCCCAGACCTTTACTGTCAGCGGTGTATCTTATGACAGCATCACAGTTGAGAATGTGAACAACGATAACGGAACGTGTGATGTTGTGATTAAGGGCCTTACAAGCAAATCCGGCATCGAATCGGTAACTGTTCCCACCTGGAGTCAGGGTGATCAGAGTGATCTTAAGTGGTATGCCGCAAAAAAACTATCCAATGGCGACTACGGTTTTACGCTGAATATTTCAAACCATAAGTACAATATCGGTAAGTATAACATCCATGTTTATGCAACAACCGGAAATGATATCTTTACGTTTGCGGGCGGAACAGATGTTACTTTTACAAGCGGAAAGCCTGTGTTTACGATTGATAAAGCAGACAATATAAAGGTTAAAGCGACAAATGTTTCATATCCTGCAGGCATTAAGAGTGTAAGCTTTGCGGTATGGAGTGATGTAAACGAACAGGATGACCTTAAATGGTTCGACGGAACATACAGTAAATCGTCGAAAACGGCCACACTCTCATATAAAGCAGCGGAATTTAATTCCTACGGAAAATATTATGTTCATATGTACGGAAAAAATGCTGCAGGAACATCGGTTTTCCTCGGCGGCACCACGTATGACATAGAAAAACCGTCGTGTACCGTATCGGCTGATATGGATGAGAAAGGATACTTTGATATCTCCATAAGTGATGCAAAATGCGTTAATGGTGTAAAAAGTATATCTGTGGCAGTCTGGAGCAAGTCAGACCAGAGTGATCTTGTCTGGTACTCAACAAAGAAAAATGCATCCGGAAATTATACGGTAAGCTCTAATATTTCAAAACACAAATATAATGTGGGAACCTATCAGGTACATGCATATTTAAAGGATAACAATGGTGTATCATCCTTTGCCGGAAGCGGTACCATGACATATAAATTTTCCGATGCGGTAGTATCAGTAACGGAGAATGAAAAGGGTTATACATTTAAGACATCTGACATTGCGCTTCCGGGCAATATAAATAAAGTGACATATGCGGTATGGAGTGATGTAAACGGTCAGGATGATCTTAAGTGGTACAGCAGCAGCTGTTCCAACGGCGTTTCATCTTTTGATATCTCGGCAGACAAACTGGGCTATTACGGAAAATACTATGTCCATGCGTATGCAGGCAATGAGTCCGGCGGAAGTACTTTTGTAGGCAGTACGACATTTGAGATAAGCAAACCTCAATATGATTCGGCAGATGCTGTCGTAACAAGTGTTAAAGACGGAACATTTACCATAACGATAAAAGGTCTTGCGAAAAATTCCGGAATATCAAGCGTGGTAGTACCGACATGGAGTAAATCGGATCAAAGCGATATCGTGTGGTATTCGGCAGAAAAATCCGGTGATGATTACGTTGTAAAATCTGATGTAAGTAAGCACAAATATAACGCCGGCACCTATAATGCCCATGTTTATATCCATCATACGAACGGAATGTTCGCATGCCTTGAGGAAACGCAGTTCAAGATCAATGTATCAAGTGACGGTGTAAGCGTTGATGACGGGACGAATGAGCGATACTACAATGCAACGTTATCAAACCTGGTTGTCCCGGGCGGCGTGAAATCCGTAAGCTTTGCTGTATGGAGTGATAAGAACGGACAGGACGACCTTAAATGGTATAGAGCTTCCAAGTCCGGCGGAAATAATTATACGGCTAAGATTGATATAAAAAATCATAAGACAGAGGGAAAGTATTACGTTCACGCTTATTATACAAATAACGGAGGCGGATCGGCTTGCTGCGGAACTTCGGAATTCGAAGTAACCAGCTCTGCATCAGTAAGCATGTCATTTGCGGATGGCGATAAAGGAGACGGTTCGTTTGAAGTCACGATTAAGATTTCAAAATCCACATCGACGGTAGAAAGTTTATCGGTTCCTGTGTGGTGTGCAAGCGACCAAAGCGATTTAGTATGGTATTCAGCTAAAAACCAGGGCAATGGTGTATTTACGGTACAGGTAGATAGTGCAAAGCATGGATATCGCCTCGGATCATACAAGGTTCACTCATATGCTACATTCAGCAATGGCATAAGCTCTTTTGCCGGAGGCAGTACCTATAATTTCAGTCAGGATAATTACATAAAGGTTGTTAAACCATCAGACGGAAAAAGAACTATAACACTCCAGTATCCTTCTTCATCAGCAACGAAAGTTTCATTTGCCGTATGGAGTGATGCCAACGGACAGGATGATCTTATATGGTACACAGCGTCAAAGCAGGGCAATACATGGGTTGCCACAATGAATACGGCAAATCATAAGGACGCCGGTACGTATCTGATTCACTGTTATGTGAATGGTAAGTTTGCAAGTAACACAACCTGTTCGGTAGCTAAGAGTGAAATGAAGAAGAACGGCTGGTTTTATGAAAACGGATATAAATTCTACTATATTAATGATGTTAAACAGACTGATGTAAGAAATGTCATCGGCGCACAAAGTACTTATAGAATTCAGGTAAACAGAACCTGTAATACAGTTACGATATATGCCAAAGACGGAAACAACGGTTATATAATACCTGTTTGTGCGTTTGCCTGCTCGGTTGGTCTTCCGGGTACACCGACTTATACCGGAACATATACGTTGGGTGCAAAATATCGATGGAAAGAGCTTATGGGACCATCTTACGGTCAGTATTCCTGTGCGGTTAACGGTCAGTCGGGAGTATATTTCCATTCTGTCGCAGGCAGCAACATGACCAGCTACAATCTTTCGGCCGTAGAGTATAACAAGCTCGGAAGTGCAGCCTCACATGGTTGTATCAGACTTTGTGTCAGGGATGCAAAGTGGATATATGATAATGTTCCGTCCGGAAGTCAGATATATATATACGATAGCTCAGATCCCGGACCGATGGGAAAGCCGGCTACCATAAAGATACCGGCAGGGCAGACATGGGATCCGACAGATCCGGCTGTTTGATGATTTTGGAGATTTAAATTTACAGAAGTACTATCTGAGGAATGAGCATGAAAAAGTTATCAAAGTTATTGTTGTTAACCTTAATGTGTACGGGTTTTACCGCGTCATTTGCATTTAATGCCAATGCTGCGGAAATTACGGAATCAAGTATCGAACCCGAAGCAGAGATTGAAACAAGCAGCGATGATGCAATAATCAACGAAGATGAGATTATAAGCACAAACTCAGATAGTACCGAAAATAAGATAATAGAAGATGTTATTGCTTTTGAAGGTATAAATGAGGATACCGGTGATTTTACACTTAGAATTTCAGGCGGGATAGTATCGGACTCATCGGATACTGTAGTTGTTCCGACATGGAGCAAAAGCGACCAGAGCGATATGGTATGGTATGCGGCGGAAAAAGTCGGAAACGATTATTATGTTTACGGAAATATCGCCAACCACAAATACAGTTTCGGAACGTATATTGCACATGTATATGTTTCAGGTGCAAGCGGCATGAATTTCATGGGAGGAACATCCTTTGAATGCAATGCTTCAGGTCGGGTAGATGCAGCTCTTCAGGCAGACGGAGGAACAGTTGATCTTGCGACGGAAGAACTAAAGGAATACGGAGCTTTTTCAGCCGTACAATATGCGGTTTGGAGCGATGTAAACGGACAGGATGATCTTAAATGGTATATTGTGCCTAAGTCGAATGATGCAAATGCATATCAGAAGACCATATCCCTGTCAGATCACAAAGGAACAGGTACGTATTATGTACACTGTTATGCGATAACCAAAAAGAGTTCGCTTGTCTTTATCGGCGCAACCAACTTTGAAGTTGAGTCGGCATCGGCATCGTCTATTGAGGTTAGCGATATAGACAGTGCGACCGGAAAATTCACCGTTAAGATCAGCGGGGTAAATGCTCCCTCAGGAATAAAAAGTGTATGTGTTCCGGTGTGGTGTGATGATAATCAAAACGATATTTACTGGTATCAGGCGATAAAGCAGGGTGACAGCTATGTGGCTTCGTGTTCATTGTCAAATCACAAATACCATGTAGGCACATACAAGCTTGACGCGTATCTTACAAATAACAGCGGATCAATGGAATTTCTTGGGCGCGTTTTTGCCGAGGCAAAAATGAGCTATGAAGAATTGAAAATAACAGATATTGCAGGTAATGAGAAGCAATTCGATATTAAGCTTACGGGACTTAATTCGTATGGCGACAATTTAGAGGTTGTCTACGCCGTATGGAGTGATGTGAACGGTCAGGATGATCTGAAGTGGTACGACGCCGGCAAAATCGGCAGCGTGTATGACAAGATCATATCGATTGCCGATCATAAATCGGGAGGAAAATATTATGTTCATTGCTATGTGAGAAACAGCAGCGGACAGTTTGTTTTTTTGTGCGGTAACGAATTCAGTATATCCGAGCCTGTTGCGGAAAATATAAATTTTTCGGCAGATAAAGAGACAGGTACACTTGAACTTGACGTAGCGGAAGTCAAGTCAAATTCGGGCGTAAAAAAAGTCGAGGCGTATATCTGGGGTAAAGAAGATAAGAGTGATATTAAAAAATATACACTCACGAAAAGCGGCGACGAATATAAAACAGTCACAAACATCTCTTATTTTAAATATTATAACGGAACATACAGTGCGAATATATTAGTTACAGACGGAAACGATATTGTATCGGACGTCGGGACAGCTACTGTTGATATAAATTTTGAGAAGGGTGAAATTTCCGTTGAAAGCAACGTTTCGGAAATATATTATCCCATCAGCCTCAAAAATTGCGACTTCTGCGGAGGCGATGAGGAACTGCAATTTGCCGTGTGGAGTGATAAAGACGGCCAGGATGATCTTGTATGGTATAAGGCCAACAAGGTCAACGGCGTCTATACGGCAAATATGAACATAACCAACCATATG
>CAYMAY010000015.1:23127-25897 GCA_964388555.1 uncultured Lachnospiraceae bacterium | reverse complement strand
ACATCCTTTCCCATAAAAGCCTTCATTTCCAGGTACTCTTCGAAGCTTAAAGTGTATAGCTCAAATTCCAGATAGCGGCCGGTTAATTTAGTTGCCAATTCACCGCTCAGAAGATAAGAATTAGAGCCGGTGATGAAAATAGAATACTCCTCTTCTTCGCGATAACCGTTTATAACCTCCTCAAATCCATCTACATTTTGAATTTCGTCTATAAACAGATATTTTATACCTTCGCCTGTCGACTCAGCTTCGATTAGTGCATCCAGCTGATCCGCTGTTTTAACTCCACGATACCCTCGTTTGTCCAAATTTAGATATGTGATATTTTCATCCGGAACACCGGACTCTCTGATTTCCTCCGCTGCCGTTTCCATCAGGCATGATTTACCACACCGACGAACTCCGGTTATCACTTTGATGATTCCTGTATCATGATAAAATCCGCGCATCTTGGTCAGATAGTTTTCTCGTCTGTAAAGCTTCATTGTCACGCCTCCATAATCCTTGGGAGTTTTCTGTTTCGGTTTCTATTATATGTTTGGCCTGCGTTATTTGCAAGTTAAGGCGGTAAATTTTGATAAATTTGCAAAACTACACGCCTTAACTGTCAAATAACGAGTTTGACTGACGCAAACCTTGGCAAGCGCAAACCGATTAATTATTGAAAAGTTGCCTTTTTGGCGTGCAAAATATATTTTTTCCGTACCGCCGTTGCCGCGATTTTTATAAAAGATAAGACTGTCGCATTACTGCAACAGTCCTTCATCAAATCCATATTTTTTTACGTAGTCCAACGCTTCGTCGAAGTCCGCTCCGATGTCTTGCGCCTGATGGGCGTCGGAACCGAAGACAAGCTTTTTACCTCCCAGCTCTTTATACCTTTTCAATGTTTCCGGATAGGGATGGGGATATTTAAGACCTTTCCTTAATCCCGCCGTGTTAATCTCAAGCGCTATATCGCGTTTTATAAGCTCAGAAAGTATCTCATCGATAAGATCGGCGTTTTTCTCATAGGAATATTCTTCGTCTTTTTTGTATCCGTATCTTAAGACGTAATCCAGATGACCGAATGTATCGAAACCGTCACACGAGCGAATTCCCTCAAGGCTGCACTGAAAATACCGTCTGTAGAATTCTTCGTCGCTCATATCGAACTGGTTTCTATGATAAGGATCTTTACCGTCTACAAGGTGTATGGAACCGATCTTATATTCCCAGGGATATGCTTTTACAAGCCTGTCTACCTTAGCGCTTACCCTCTCTTCCAGCCCAATCTCGACACCTATACACACATTTATAACGTCTTTATATTTTTCCTTAAGGCGCGTCATAGTCTCGAAATACCGGTCGGGATCAAAGATAAAACCGCCGCCGGGCATGTCTATATCATAATGATCCGTTATGCATATCTCGTCCATTTTAAGCTCAATGGCACGCTTTATCACATTTTCGGGCTCTTCCTCCGAATCCGTGGAAAAGTGAGTATGCAAATGCTTATCCGCAATCATCAATAATCCTCTTCTTCCTCGCCTTCGCTTATGTCGCTCTTCGGCTTAGCAAGCCCTTCTATCTTGATGTGATGCTTCTCGGCATAATCCCACAGAGCCGCGTGAATCGCCTCCTCGGCAAGGAGTGAACAATGCACCTTTACAGGCGGAAGTCCGTCAAGCGCCTCCATAACAGCCTTGTTCGTTACCTCAAGAGCCTCCTGGATGGTTTTGCCTTTTACCATCTCTGTTGCCATACTGCTGGTAGCAACAGCAGCTCCGCAGCCGAATGTCTTAAATTTGCAGTCCTGTATCACACCGTTGTCGTCTATGTCGAGATACATTCTCATTATATCTCCGCATTTAGCGTTGCCCACGGTTCCGACGCCACTGGCGTTCTCTATCTCACCTACGTTTCTGGGATGCTGGAAATGATCTATAACTTTTTCGCTGTACATAATTTTCTCTCCTGTTTTTCCTGTATTATGGCATTACTGTGCGTACTTTGTATCGATTATGGACTTCATTTTGCCCTTTTTGAAATCCTCGTAAAGCGGACTCATGTTTCTGACGTATTCAACTATTTCTTTAAGCTTGTCTATAGTGAAATCCGCGTCCTCCTTCGTGATCTCCTCGCTTAATGTAAGACGAAGTGAGCCGTGGGCTATGTCGTGCACAAGACCGATGGCAAGAAGTACGTGTGACGGATCAAGTGAACCCGATGTGCACGCCGAACCGCTGGATGCACATATTCCCGCCTGATCGAGCCAGAGGAGCATTGATTCTCCCTCCACGAACTCAAAGCTGAAGTTTATGTTGTTCGGCAGTCTCTTTGTCCTGTGGCCGTTCAGCTTGGCATGAGGTATTTCCTTGGAAATACGTTCTATCATATAATCACGGATTTCTTTTTCCTTGGAAGTTCTTTCCTCGAGGTTTGCGATCGCCATTTCGGCAGCCTTGCCGTATCCGACTATTCCCGGAACGTTCTCCGTACCTGCTCTTCTCTTACGCTCCTGTGCGCCGCCGTGTACGAAGGACTTAATCTTTACGCCCTTTCTGATGTAAAGGAAACCGATTCCCTTGGGTCCGTTTATCTTGTGGGCACTGGAACTGAGCATATCTATATGCATTTCGTCTACGTTTATCGGAACCTGACAGAAGGCCTGAACAGCGTCTGTGTGGAATAATATTCCCTTTTCCTTTGCGATCTCGCCGATCTCCTTGATAGGCTCTATCGTTCCGATCTCGTTGTTTGCGAACATTACGGATATGAGGATCGTCTC
>CAYMAY010000015.1:0-23027 GCA_964388555.1 uncultured Lachnospiraceae bacterium | reverse complement strand
TACATTTCAGAAAAATACGGCAGCATCTCGTTAACTACCTCCGGCGCTGTCTTTGTTGTCGCCGCGTTATCCAAATAGATCATAACTCATCTCTCCTTTATCTTATCGCTTTACTGATTTACGTTTGTTCTATGTTATGTTTAACGTTTTGCCGTTTTATTGGCGCACGCCATTTCGCTTTTGTTTACGTTCTCCTCGCCAAGCTTTCGGCTTTCGTTTACAAGCTCATCAAGCATGATGGAATCGACGGCATTCTGTATGGCATCGTTCATCTTCTTCCAGACGTACTTCGTTACGCATGAATCCGCGCCCTCGCAGCCTCCGCTTTCGCGTATTGCGCTGCAGTCAACAGGATTTAAGTCTCCCTCCAGCGCCCGAAGAACATCTCCCACGGAAATCTGCGCCGCATCCTTTGCCAGCCTGTACCCACCTCCGGCACCTCGCACGGATGTTATAAGCTGATGCTGTTTTAAAAGTCGCATGAGCTGTTCGAGATAAGTCTCGGAAATACCCTGCCGCGCGGCTATGCTCTGAATCGAGGCTGTCTCACTTTCTTCCTCGCTGTGCATTGCCAGATCTATGATGGCCCGAAGCCCGTATCTGCCTTTAGTAGATAGCTTCATTGTCTCCTCCCAAAATCCGTTGCCGTTCACACTATTTTGAACGGCTGTTTAATTCCGACTGTTTTACTCGGATTTCAACCGTCTGTATAGTACACCCGACAAAATTTTGTGTCAATAAAAAATCCGACAAAAATTGTCGGATTTTTTTGCTTCTATAAAACATATTGACCATATGCGGTTAAAGGTTATTTTTAACGCGAAAATCTCTTTCGGTTACTTTCTTTCTCTTCCGATTTCGTCGACTTTGTAGATAACCTTGACGATGTCTTCCTCGGAAACGGGGAACGGCATGTTCTTGGTGGACTGTGTCTTTACGTTTGCCATCATGGCAACTTTCTTTATCTCTTCGTCGATGACATTCTCTATTCCGAGATCAGCGAGAGTTGTGGGCAATCCAACCTTTTTGTTGAATTCGTAAACGATATCGAAGGACTCCATATCATTCTCCAGTACGAGCTGGCAGAGTGTTCCGTATGCCACCTTCTCGCCGTGAAGTGCACCGTGTGCCTGCGGAACCTGGGCAAATCCGTCGTTGATGGCATGTGCAGCCGCGAGACCGCAGCTTTCGAAGCCTACGCCGCTGAGCAGAATATCTGCCTCCGCAACTTCGCCGACAGCCTCAGAGCATACGCCGGCCTTAACATCTTCATATGCCTGTACTCCGCTCTTTCTTAATATGTCGTAGCAGAGCTTAGCCATTCCGTAAGCGGTGTTGGGCATTGTGCCTCTGCAGTAATTCTTCGCGCCGGAAGCCTTGCAGGCTCTGGCCTCGAAATATGTTGACATGGCATCACCCATTCCGGCAACAAAAAGCCTTAACGGGGATTTTGCGATTATCTCGGTATCAACTATAACGATATCGGGGTTTCTCTTTCCGTAAACGACTTTGCAAACCACGCCCTCTTCGTTGTAGCATACGGAAAGTCCGCTGCAGGGAGCATCATTCGAAGCTATTGTCGGGCAGACGATAACGGGCACATCCATGCGAACGCCCACAGCCTTACCTGTATCAATAGCCTTTCCGCCGCCGACAGCTACAACAGCATCGGCACCGGCTTCTCTTCCGATGGCAGCTATGCGGTCTATCTCCTCCAGAGAGCATTCGCCGCCGAATATCTCGAATTTATATGTGTATCCTGCCTCTTCAAGGGATGCGCCTATCATATCCCCCAGCTCGGCTTTGTTTCTCTTGCTTATGATGATGATGAAATTCGTACCCATCTTTTTAACATGAGTTCCGATATTCTTAAGTTCCCCCGCACCCTGGATGTACTTTCCCGGGCTTTTCATAATGTTTGCCATAATACTGCCTCTCCTTTTTTCAGATCAAAATGATAAACTTTGCCTTACCCTGCCGCCATTTTTAAGCCTTATTTACCCTGTAATCACCTTTCCGTGGCAGCCCCACCATTTTCTCTCGGTGAGGTTCATATATATATCATCTCCGTCGATACCAAGCTCCTCCTTGAGTATCTCGAAAAGACGGAGTGTATATCTTTCGTTATACTGTGCCTCGGCGCTTCCGAAGCAGCTCATGTTGATAAATGCGCCGTTTTCGATGAACTTATCGCCAAGCTGAATATAGCTGTCATCCCTTATAACGCTCATAAGCTCGAACTGCTGTTTTCCGGGTATAAGCGTGATGTCCTCGCTTATCCTGTCAGCTATTCTTTTTTTCTTTGCTTTGTCGATCTTCTGTGAAACATTAAGTTCTATTACAGGCATGTCGTCCTCCTTTTAGATGATTATCATGGCATCGCCGAATGAGAAAAATCTGTATCGTTCTTTTACGGCCTCGTTGTAGGCGTTCATAACGTTCTCTTTTCCGGCGAATGCGGAAACAAGCATTATAAGCGTGGATTCGGGCAGATGGAAATTGGTGATAAGTCCGTCCATTATCTTGAACTTATAACCGGGATAAATAAATATATCTGTCCAGCCGCTTTTGGCGCTGAGGCTTCCGTCCGGTTCCGCCGCCGATTCCAGCGTCCGGCAGCTCGTGGTTCCGACGCAGATGATGCGTCCCCCTGATGCACGGGTCTCGTTTATTATCCGCGCCTGCTCCTCTTCTACTACGTAAAATTCGGAGTGCATATGGTGTTCGTTGACATCCTCAACCTTTACCGGGCGGAAGGTTCCGAGACCTACATGTAGGGTAACATGGGCTATTCTGACGCCCATATCACGTATTTCATCAAGAAGCTCTTTCGTAAAATGCAGTCCCGCCGTTGGTGCGGCGGCCGATCCCGCCTCTTTCGCGTAAACGGTCTGATACCTGTTTTTATCCTTGAGCTTATGTGTGATATAAGGCGGCAGCGGCATTTCTCCAAGCCTGTCCAGTATCTCCTCGAAGATACCGTCGAACTCGAATCTGATGAGACGGTTTCCTTCCTCAACGATATCGACTATCTCACCCTTCAGTATTCCGTCGCCAAAGCTCAGCTTTGCTCCGATGCGGCATTTCTTTCCGGGCTTAACCAGGGTTTCCCATGTATCGCCGGAGACACGCTTAAGAAGCAAAATTTCTATAAGGGCTCCCGTGCCGACTTTTTCGCCGTACAGCCTTGCGGGTATGACCTTCGAATTATTTACGACAAGGCAGTCCCCGCTCCTTAAATATTTCTTTACGTTTTTGAAGCTTTCGTGTTCAATGCTTCCATCGCTCAGGCTTAAGTGCATCAGTCTTGATGCGCTTCTGTCCTCCAGAGGATCCTGTGCGATAAGCTCCTGGGGAAGCTCGTATGCAAAATCACTTGTCTTCATCGGTTACGACCTAAGGCTTATGCCCATTCCTTCAAGACCGTTAAGTATCTTCTTCATTGCGGATGAGATTTCCTGCTCTCCGAGAGTCTTCTCATCTGAGCGGAACACGATGGTATAGGCCATGGATTTAAAGCCCTCTTCGATCTGTTCGCCCTCGTAGATATCGAAGAGTGAAACGCTCTCCATTATCTTTCCGCCTCTTACACGGATCATTTTTTCTATCTTAGCAGCCGGAACATCACTTGGTACAACTATTGATATGTCTCTGTTTACAGCCGGAAACTTTGCAACTCCCTTATACTTGCGGTCAAATGTCGAGAATTTCGCAACCTCAGTCATATTGAGAACTGCGATATAGCATCTTGTACCGATTCCGTAATTGTCGGCAGCTGTGGGATGAACTTCGCCGATATATCCGATCTCCGTGCCATCGTATACAATATTCGCCTGTCTTCCCGGATGTAGGAATGAGATCTTTGGCTCGGAAACGTACTCTGCCAGTTCATTAAGACCGTTGGCCTCAAATATCTCCTCCACAACTCCCTTAAGCGTGAAGAAATCTCCCTTTCCGTACATTCCCAGGGTAAGCATCATCTTCTCCTCGGGAAGCTCCGAAACGGGCTGCTGCTTCGGAATGTAAACATTTCCAACCTCGTAGAGCCTTACATCTTTATTTCGTCTATTAAAGTTTGTAGAAAGAGACGTAAGCATTCCGTTTACGGGAACGGTACGCATTATCGAGAAATCCTCTCCGAGAGGATTTGATATCTTTACGGCATTTCTCTGGGGCGCATCCGCGTCAAGCATAAGCTTGTCGAATACCTTGGGGCTTTCGAAGGAATAGCTCATACCCTGTGAAAATCCGCAGTATCTCGCAACTTCCTGTGCCTTGTCTCTTACTCTTATATCAAATGGGATACTTCCCGTTGTAGCCTCTCCGCTTGGAAGGGAAACAGGAATGTTGTCGTATCCGTAGAATCTTGCCACTTCCTCGGCGATATCCGCGTTGCAGTGGATATCCTGTCTGAAGGTAGGCGCAACGATCTCGTTTGTCTCTTTATCATATGCAAGCTCAACGCTGGCAAGATATTTGATCATGTCATCTGCTGAAATATCAGTGCCCAGCAATGCATTTATTCTGTCGGGCTCGAATTTCACACGGGATTCTTCTCTTACATTCGGATATACATCCGCCATGCCGTCTACAACTTCGCCGCAGCCAAGCTCTTCTATAAGCTCGCAGGCTCTGTTTATAGCTTCTTCCGCGTTGTTCGGGTCAAGACCCTTTTCAAACTTCGAAGACGCCTCTGTTCTCATGCCGAGTCTTTTTGCGGAAAGACGTATATTTGTTCCGTCAAATGCAGCGGCCTCGAAAAGCACATTCTTGACGCTGTCGCTTATCATGGAATTCTGTCCGCCCATGATTCCGGCAACACCGACGGGCTTTTCCTCATCGCAGATCATAAGAACGTTGTTATCAAGCGTATGCTCTTTGCCGTCCAGTGTGATGAATTTCTCACCATCCTGGGCGCGTCTTACGATTATCTTTCCGCCGGCTATGGTATCGAGGTCGTAGGCGTGCATGGGCTGGCCATACTCCTCCATAACGAAATTTGTTATATCAACAAGATTATTTATCGGACGGATTCCGCAGGATGAAAGTGCTCTCTGCATCCACTTCGGTGACGGTCCTATCTTGATGTTCTTAACGACTCTCGCGCAGTATCTCGGGCAGAGCTCTTCGTCTTCAACCTTAACGTCTATGTGATTTAAAACATCGCCGCCCTTTGAACACTTTTCCGTCTTCGGGGCAATGAATTTCTTCTTGAATGTAGCCGCCGCTTCGCGGGCTATTCCTACGACACTGTAGCAATCTACTCTGTTGGATGTTATCTCATACTCGAAAACAACATCATCGAGACCCAGTGCCTTTACCGCATCATCTCCCGGCTTTACATCGTCATTTTCGCCAAATATGTAAAGTCCGTTTTCGGGAGCCTCGGGATAAAATTCTCTGGTGGAACCCAGCTCCTCTATGGAGCACATCATTCCGGCTGAGGGAACTCCTCTTAATTTACCGGCTTTTATAGCTATGCCGCCTTCGGCTTTTTTGCCGTCGTGACCTCCGGCAACTCTTCCGCCGTCAAGTACAACGGGAACCTTCGCGCCCTTAAATACGTTCGGTGCGCCGGTAACAATCTGGATCGTCTCCGTTCCCACGTTAACCTGGCATATAACAAGCTTATCTGCATCGGGATGTGGGTCTACCGAAACGACCTCGCCCACAACGATCTTTTCGAGATCGCTGTCCAGCTTTTCGAATCCCTCTACCTTTGTACCCGAAAGAGTCATGGCCGCTGAATATTCCTGCGGTGTCACATCAAGATCGGGAACATAACGTTTTATCCATGAATAAGATGTGTTCATCTCTTATAATTCTCCTCATTCTCAAAATTTGTCACACGGATCATTCCGTTCTGCGCATTTTTACGATCAAAACTGGCTCAAAAATCTGATATCATTCTCGTAAAGCAGGCGCATGTCGTCTATTTCGTACTTAAGCAGCGCTATTCTTTCCAAACCCACACCGAATGCAAAGCCGGTATACTTTTCGGGGTCTATTCCGCACATCTCAAATACATGGGGATGAACCATTCCGCAGCCTAGGATCTCGATCCAGCCCTCGCCCTTACAGAAACGGCAGCCCTTTCCGCCGCACTTAAAGCAGCTTACGTCCATCTCCGCACTGGGCTCGGTAAACGGGAAATGATGAGGTCTGAAACGTGTCTTCGTCTCCGCACCGAAGAGCTCCTTTGCGAACTCCTGAAGTGTTCCCTTAAGATCCGCAAATGTGATATGCTCGTCTACCACGAGTCCTTCCACCTGATGGAACGACGGCGAATGTGTGGCGTCCACCTCGTCCGATCTGAACACGCGTCCCGGCGAGATCATCCTTATGGGAAGCTTTCCGCTTTCCATGACACGGGCCTGAACAGGTGACGTCTGAGTTCTTAAAACTATATCCGAGTTGATGTAAAACGTGTCCTGCTCGTCCTTTGCGGGATGATTTGCAGGAATGTTCAGCTTTTCGAAATTGTAGAGATCGTATTCTACTTCCGGTCCCTCGACTACCTCGTAGCCCATTCCGACGAATATCCTCTCAACCTCGTCAAGGGCGATTGTGTTTGGATGCTTGTGTCCGAAATCAAATTTCTTTGCCGGAAGCGTAACGTCGATAGTCTCAGATGCAAGTCTTTTCTCCAGCTGAGCCTTTTCTATGGCATTTTTTACGTTATCCAGTCTGTTTTCTATTTTTGTTCTTGCTTCGTTTACAAGCTGACCTACCATCGGTCTTTCGGATGCGTCGATATCCTTCATTGACTTAAGAACTGCCGTAAGCTCTCCCTTTTTACCAAGGAGACCTACACGTATATCGTTTATCGCATTCATCTCTGAGGCGTTTTCTATATTTTCGTGCGCCTTTTTGACTATTTCCTCCAGCCTGTTTTTAACCTCGCTTATTGTCACTTTAAGCTTCCTCCGCTTATTTTTTATTTATATGAAATGTAAAATACATATTTTTTCGAATTAATTATATACAGACAAAACGCCCCGCTGCACAATGCGGGGCAATCAAGCGGCAGACCGATCTGTCTGCCCTCTTTTCTTTACGCTGATCTTACAGCTTAAAATTTAAATTACAATACCCGGAGCGCCGTTCCCGTATTTTGACTCCTATCGTGAGATAGGTGGGTTAAAGCCGCAAACATATGGTCAGTCTTCCACTACGAGGAGGCTTGACATCATATATGCTGATATAGGCATCCCTGTTTGAAGCAAATGTAGGTTCAAAATAACTAGGTTATCGAACGCACCAGGCTATTGAAGTGCAGCTGTCAAAAGCTGCCAACTATTTAATTAACCGATAATCAAGCCTTTCCTGCAGAACCAAGAACATGCTCGATCTTATGAGCAACCATATCCTTAACAGCCTGACGTGCAGGTTTAAGATACTGACGGGGATCGAAGTGATCCGGATGCTCTACAAAATGCTTACGGATAGTAGCTGTCATTGCAAGACGGATATCGGAATCGATGTTGATCTTGCAGACTGCAAGCTGAGCTGCATGACGAAGCTCTTCCTCCGGGATACCGATAGCATCCGGCATATTTCCGCCGTACTGGTTAACTATCTTTACGAATTCCTGCGGAACAGAAGATGATCCGTGAAGAACGATCGGGAATCCGGGAAGTCTCTTTATGCACTCCTCAAGAACGTCGAAACGAAGTGGCGGCGGAACAAGGATTCCGTCTTTGTTTCTTGTGCACTGAGAAGCTTTGAATTTATATGCACCGTGTGATGTTCCTATAGCTATAGCAAGAGAATCGCAGCCTGTCTTAGAAACAAACTCCTCAACCTCTTCCGGACGTGTGTAGCTTTCTTTACCTGACTCTACAACAACCTCGTCCTCAACGCCGGCAAGTGTTCCAAGCTCTGCCTCTACAACAACGCCATGGTCATGAGCATACTCAACAACCTGCTTTGTAAGAGCTATATTGTCTGCGAAAGATTTGGAAGATGCGTCGATCATGACAGATGTAAATCCGCCGTCGATGCAGGATTTGCAAAGCTCGAAAGAATCACCATGATCAAGATGAAGTGCGATCGGGATGTCAGGATTTTCTGCAACAGCTGCCTCAACTAACTTTACAAGATATGTATGGTTAGCATAAGCACGTGCTCCCTTGGATACCTGAAGTATAACCGGGCTCTTAAGCTCGCCTGCTGCCTCAGTGATTCCCTGAACTATTTCCATGTTGTTTACGTTGAATGCTCCAACTGCATATCCGCCGTCATAAGCCTTCGCAAACATTTCCTTTGTTGTAACGAGTGCCATTTCTTACCCTCCTTTTTTAAACGCGAGATCATACCGTCTCGAAAGAAGGTTCGATCTCTACCCTTGTTTTTACGTATATAATTTATCAATTAATACCAAAAAATACAAGATGTTTTTCTATAATAAAAAACTCTGCCTGCCGCCCCGTCAGCAATAACGCAGCATCTACCTGAGATCCACCCATAATGCGGGGCGGATTCCGTAGCCGTCGCTGTTTACGTAAAAGCCGTACTCGAAGACGTATCCCTTAAAGTTTACGGCAGCGGCATTGTACATATTTCCGCCGTTGGACCGGAGCCACCAGTAGGAACACCCCGTATCTTCGTCGGCATATACGCCCTTAGACTTCGCGAACTCCGTTGCGTATGCCTTTCGCTCCTCATCGTAGTTGTAAAATCTTCGAACATCCTTTATGGACGGGATAAAAATACGATCCCGCGTGTTGCTGCTTTCAGGCGTCTTATAAACCTCGTTTCCGGGATTGGCGATCTCGGTAAGCCTTATCATAGAGCGTTCCTCATCCGAAAAACAGGATGTATAAAACTTCCCGTTAAGCCATTTTCTTATAAGACAGTCGTGCCACGGCGTATTATCCAGCTCTTCGGCATATCTCATATGTTCTATCACATATGTGCTGAGCAGCAGAGCACCGCTGCCCTTTACGCGCATTACATCCCATTCTATCGGCTCGGAATCGCCGTTTTCCTTCTGGGGATATCTGCCGAAATAAAGCTTCGGTGTCTCCTCCGTACCGAAAGTCTCAAGCTTAAGCTCTCTTAATTTTTCGTCAAGAGCGTGTATTTCCTCATCATATGATGCCTTCTTCGCCCGAAGTTTTTCGATATATTCGTATTTCTTTGCCTTAACGCTCTTTCTCATCAGCAGCGCAGTGGTAAGCTCGTTTACCGTTTTTGAGATCAGACCGTCCGCCTTTTCCTGTTCATCCTCGATGGCAGCAACGGAATCGCTTATCTCTCTTTTCTTTTCGTTGAACTGCGCCATGACTTTTACCATATCGGCGAACACATCCTTGCCGTCTCCGATACCGAAAAAACTCAGGCTTTCCACACGTTCATCACTCATTTACTCTCTCCGCGGAAAAAACAAATTTTCCTTTTTTGTATCCCACCGTTACCTTGTCGCCGCGTTTTATCTCACCGCTAAGGAGCTTCTCCGAAAGAGGATCCTCCAGAAGCGTCTGAACGGCTCTCTTAAGCGGTCTTGCACCATACGCCGAATCAAAGCTGGAGTCTGCAAGGGCATTCTTCGCCGTCGGCGTGATCTTAAGGGTGATATCAAAGCTGTCCGCGCATCTCTTTTTTAGTATATCCGTCTGTATGGACGAAATATTCTTCATGTCTTCGATATTAAGCGCGCGGAACACGATCATCTCATCGATACGGTTGATGAACTCCGGCTTGAATACCTTCTTGACCTCGTCCATCACCTTGTTTTTCATGCTCTCGTGCTCTAATTTTTCATTATTCGCGCTGACAAATCCCATATGCTTCGGGCTGACTATCGACTGCGCTCCGGCATTTGACGTCATTATTATGCAGGTGTTCTTGAAATCTATCTTGCGCCCGTGGGCATCTGTTATATGACCCTCGTCCATGACCTGAAGAAGTATGTTAAAGACATCGGGATGAGCCTTTTCTATCTCGTCAAAAAGCAGTACGCAGTAAGGATTTCTCCTGATCTTTTCGGAAAGCTGACCGCCCTCCTCATAGCCTACATATCCCGGCGGCGAACCTATGAGCTTCGAAACACTGTGCTTTTCCATGTACTCGGACATATCGACTCTTATAAGAGCGTCCTCTTTTCCGAATACCGCCTCGGCAAGTGCCTTTGAAAGCTCCGTCTTTCCCACACCCGTCGGGCCTAAGAAAAGGAACGTGCCTACGGGTCTGTTAGGATCTTTAAGGCCTGCCCTGCCGCGCCTTATGGCTCTGGCAACGGCATTTACAGCCTCGTCCTGCCCTATGACTCTCTTTTTAAGTATGCTCTCAAGCTTTGTAAGACGCTGTGCCTCACTCTGGGTAAGACTCGACACCGGCACTCCGCTTATGGTAGAGACAGTATCGGCCACGTCCTCACGTTTAACACAGAATACGGCCTGTCCGTTTTTTGCAAGATACCTGTCTTTGCTTCTGTTTATGTTTTTGCGCACCGATGCAAGTGATTCGTTGATCTTCGCGGCGCCTTCGAAATCGCCGTCGAATATGGCCTTTTCACGATCCTGCGAAAGAAGAGATTCCTCCTCTTCCAGCTTCAGTATACGCTCCGAACCGGCATATTCCTTCATGTGTACTCTCGATGCCGTTTCGTCCATTATATCTATTGCCTTATCGGGCAGAAATCTGTCCGAAATATATCTTTTACTCAGGGAAACCGCAGCGTTTACGGCTTCGTCATCTATCTGAACGCCATGATGGCGCTCGTAATAAGGTCTTATGCCGTTAAGTATCTCGACGCACTCCTCCTCCGTCGGCTCATCCACCTGCACAGGCTGGAAACGTCTCTCAAGAGCCGCGTCTTTTTCGATACGTTTTCTGTATTCGTCTATGGTAGTCGCGCCGATGATCTGCAGCTCTCCTCTCGAAAGAGCGGGCTTTAATATATTGGCGGCGTCCATGGCGCCTTCCGCACCGCCGGCACCTATAAGGGTATGAAGTTCATCTATAAACAGAATAACATCCCCGTTATTCTTAACATCATCGATAACGCCTTTTATGCGGCTTTCGAAATCGCCTCTGTACTTCGAACCGGCAACCATTCCCGAAAGATCCAGTACAACGACTCTCTTTCCGATCATGCTCTGGGGCACCAGACCGCTGACGATCCTCTGGGCAAGGCCCTCTACTATGGCGCTTTTGCCGACGCCGGGCTCACCTATAAGACACGGATTGTTCTTCGTCCTGCGGGTGAGGATCTGCATTATGCGGTTTATCTCTTTTTCCCTGCCTATTACCGGATCAAGCTTGTTAAGATACGCCATCTGGGTAAGATCCCGGCTGTACTGATCAAGTGTATGGGTAACTCCGCCGTCTATAGACGCATTCTGCCTCTGGGCAAGCTCTTCGACAGCCTCATTCGGATCGAGACCCAGCGCATCCCAAAGCTGCATATAAAGCTTCTGGATCTCTATGCCAAGTGTATAAAGGAGACGCATGGCTACGCACTCGCTTTCCTGCAGCAGTGCCATAAGTATGAATTCACTTCCGCACTCGCTTTCGGAAAGACGGGCCATTTCTTCTTCCGCGCCTTTTAGTATCTTCTTCGCCTTCGGCGTCCAGTCTCTCCCATTTGATCTTTCGTTCCCATGCTCATTTCCGCTTACGAGCTTTTCCATAAGAGACAGGACTTCGTCTTTTTCAACTCCCGCATTTCTTAAAAGAAGAGAGGACGTTCCGTCCTCAACTTCCATAAGTCCAAGCAAAATATGCTCCGACCCGATATACGAGTGCCCGAGCCTTTGCGCTTCGCGGCGGGCAATCTTCAAAACCTCTTCGCCCTGCTTTGTATATTTACATTTCATACGTACTCCATAAGGCTTATCTTCGATTCTTCTCGTATATTACCCGAAGACCTTTAAGGATAAGCCCGTCGTCTATGATTATATTTCTTTTGCAATACGGCGTCACAATAGGGGCAAATTTCCCCGTGGCGATAATGGTACAGCTTTCGCCCATCTCTGCTTCGATCCTGTCGATCACGCCGTCTATGCACGCGGCCGTTCCGTATATTATGCCGCTTTTAAGACAATCCGCGGTATTTGTACCTATTACCTTCTGCGGTGCTTCTATTCCTACCTGATGAAGAAGTGCCGCTCCCGACACAAGGGAATCCAAAGCCGTTCTGACACCCGCACATATTACCCCGCCGATGTACTGCCTCTTTCTGTTCACCGTGCAAAACGTGGTCGCCGTGCTCATCTCCACAACGATAAGCGGCGGCTCATGCTCCTCAAGGGCAGCAACGGAATACGCAAGCAGACTGCTCCCCAGCTGGGCAGGATTGTCTATGCGTATGTTTAACCCCGTTTTAAGACCCGGTCCCACCACCATTGGTTTTTTGCCCAACAGCTTAAAAACGGCGTCACTTATAACGGGTGTAAGCTGCGGAACTACCGACGAAACGGCGCAGCCCTCTATGTCGTCCATATTTATCCCGTAAATATCCATTATGGATTTGATGCGTATGGCGTATTCAACAGTGGAAAGATCCATATCAGACGACAGATTCTCTACGCATATCGTTTTGTCATGACTTACGCAGCCCACAAGTATATTGCTGTTACCTATATCGACGGCTAATATCACGTTGTCTCCTTATGCGTTTTTACCGCAGCAATGTTTGTACTTCTTTCCGCTTCCGCAAGGACACGGATCGTTTCTTCCGACTTTCTTTTCCTTTATGATAGTTCCCGACTTTTTCTCTTCGAGATAAAGGGCTTTTCTCTCTTCCTCCGAGAAGATGGCATCCCACTGGGGAAGATTGTAAAGCCAGTCTGCCTTGGCACCTACCATGTTCTTGTAGAGTTTCTTCTTGTCGAACTTGAGGCTGACCTCGGTATTTTCGTCCATTTCTTCTATGTTGTTGGGCTCAACAAGACTTTCGTCTATTCCATCCAGAAATCCCGTCATGTTCATGATGTCCATGCCGTATTTCTCGGCAAGCTCTGCTACGGTTCCCTTTACTTCCTCGTCGGGATTCGCAAGAAGCTGCTCGTAAACTCCCTTTTCTTTCATGAAATAAGGTGTCCAGATCGCCTCTAACTCCTGCTTTGTTGCCTTTGTATTGTATGCTCTATCTCTCCACTCCTGTAATAAACTCATTGTTTTTTCCTTTCACGTATATTTATATTGAAATTTATAACATCATCTTGTGATACCGCATTGCTTCGTGCTCTGCACTTTCGCAATGCTTAAAAAGCACCCATGCAGTATCATATCATTTCAAATCTAATATGTAAAATCTTAGCCGATCATTATTACTGCTTTTCCAGCTTGGCGAATCCGGCAAACATCTTTTTTACGCCGAATTTATCAAACTCCACCGTAACCTCGTAATCCTTCGCGCCGTCCTTTATATCGCGCACCACACCGCTGCCGAATTTCTTATGCGCAACTCTGTCGCCCACACCGTAATTCAGCGAAGATGCTTTCGTAATCTTATACTGTGCCGGATTAAACGCGTTCGTATACGATGTGCTCTTCTTCTGAGAACCTGCACCCGCTCTGTAACCGCCGGGTCTATATGTACCGGATGATGATGCGGCGCCTGATCCGGATCCGAATGATGTGGTACCTGCGCCGGAACCGAAGGAGTATTCGTCATCATCATATGACCTTGAACGATTGTAGGACGAACCGCCGGTGCTCTTTACAAGCTCCTCCGGTATCTCCTCCACAAAGCGGGATACCTTATGAAACTCCTGTTCGCCTCTCGTCATCCTCTGCTTCGCGGACGTAAGCTTTAATGTCTTTCGCGCCCTTGTCATGCCCACATAGAAAAGTCGTCTCTCCTCCTGAAGTTCTCCCTCGTCTATATCGAACATGGAATGGAATCCCGGAAAAAGACCGTCCTCCATTCCCACAAGATATACGTTGTCGAACTCAAGGCCCTTAGCGCTGTGGAGCGTCATCATAACGACCCTGTCAGCGTTTTCATCAAGGGAATCTATATCCGCAACCAGGGCAACCTCCTGCAAAAATCCGCTAAGAGACGGCTCGTCTGCCTTCTCGGCATAATCAACGGCCTTTGTAATAAGCTCGTCTATATTCTGTAACCTGTCAAGAGCCTCATCGGTGCCTTCTGACCTAAGTTCTTCCTTGTACCCCGTCTCTTCCAGAAGCCGTACTATAAGCTCGTCAACGGGTGTCTGGGATGAAAGAGTTCTGAACTTTCTTATAAAGAGAGCAAATTCCTCACATTTCTTTCCTGTTCTGCCAAGACCCGGTATGTTCTGAGCCTCGCCCAGCGCATCAAAAAACGTAACGTCCCTTTGCTCGGCATACTCTCTAACCTTGTCTATGCTCTTATCGCCGATGCCTCTTTTGGGGATATTTATCACTCGTCTTACGGAAAGCTCATCACGGCCGTTTTCGATGGTCTTTAAATAGGCCAGCACGTCTTTAATCTCTTTTCTCGAATAGAAATTTACGCCGCCAACGAGCCTGTATGGTATGCCGTTCCGCACAAACTGTTCCTCGAAAAGACGTGACTGCGCATTCGTTCTATATAGAATGGCGAATGATTTAAGCTCTTCGTGTGCCGATCTTCTTTTGATGTCGGATACGACCTCTCTCGCCTCGTCGAATCCGGACTGATAAACATAGGTGTATATGGGCTCGCCGTCGTCTTTATCGGTCCAGAGCGTTTTTTCTTTATGTTCCGTATTATTTTTTATGACGCTGTTGGCACCCTTAAGGATGTTTCCCGCCGAACGGTAATTCTGCTCAAGCTTTATGACCTTCGCATCCGAAAATACCCTCTCAAAATCCAGAATATTCCTTATGTCGGCGCCTCTGAATTTATATATGGACTGATCGTCGTCTCCCACAACGCAGAGGTTGCGGTATTTTGACGCCAAAAGCCGCACAAGCTCAAACTGTATCCTGTTTGTATCCTGATACTCATCCACCATTATATAGCAAAGGCGGTCCTGATACCCCTCCAGCACATCCGGATTTTTCTTAAACAACTCCACCGTCTTTATGAGCAGATCATCGAAATCCAGAGCGTTGTTTTTATAAAGTGCCTCATCGTATGCCCTGTAGACCTGCGCTATTCTTTCATCATCATAGCTCGCCGAATCCTTTTCCATTTCGTCGACGGATATCATATGATTCTTGGCGTATGATATTCTCGACTGAATACGCTTTGGCGGATATCTTTTCGGATCGATATTCATATCCGCAAGGATATCTTTAATAAGTTTCTTTGAATCGTCTGTATCGTAAATAGAAAACTCCGAGGTATACCCAAGGCGTTCTATGTATCTTCGTAATATTCTCGCGCAGGACGAATGAAATGTTGAAACCCAGACAGCCTCGGCTCCGTGGCCGGCTATCTCGTTTACACGCTCTCTCATCTCTCCCGCGGCTTTATTTGTAAAGGTTATGGCCATTATATTATATGGATTAACCTTCTTTTCCTGCATAAGATAGGCGATACGGTACGTAAGAACACGTGTCTTTCCCGAGCCCGCGCCTGCAATTATGAGAAGCGGACCTTCCGTACATGTAACCGCCTCGTATTGTTTATCGTTAAGTAAAGTGGAAAAATCCATTTCATTTTCTCCGTGTGCCTTTCAGCACTTTTCATAATAAAAGGGTGATACAAAAGTTTTGCTTTTGTTCCACCCCTCGTTTTATCTTTTTAATATTCGCAAACTGTATTACTTAAGAGTAACCTTTGCTCCCTCAGCCTCAAGTTTAGCCTTGATGTCATCAGCCTCAGCCTTAGCTGCGCCCTCTTTAACGATCTTCGGTGCGCCATCAACAACTTCTTTAGCTTCCTTAAGTCCAAGACCTGTTACTTCACGAACAACCTTGATAACTTTAACTTTGTTCGGTCCAACTTCTGTAAGCTCTACGTCGAACTCTGTCTTCTCCTCAGCAGCCTCTCCGCCTGCAGCAGGTCCTGCTACAACTACGCCTGCAGCTGCAGATACTCCAAACTCTTCCTCACAAGCCTTAACAAGATCGTTAAGCTCTAATACAGATAACTCTTTGATAGCTTCAATAAACTCAGCTGTTGTAAGTTTTGCCATTGTATTTTCCTCCGTAATATTTGTTATTTTTCGTTTTGATTTTTAAGCGGCTATTATTCCGCTGCCGGCGCTTCTTCTGCCGGTGCAGCTTCTGCTGCAGGTGCTTCTTCCGGTGCCTTCTCCGCTATCTGCTTGATAACGCGTGCGAAGTTTGCAACAGGTGACTGCATGCTTCCAAGCAATCTGCCAAGAAGAATCTCTCTCGACGGTATATCGGAGAGTGCCTTAACCTCTGCCTGATCGCAGTATTTTCCTTCTACGACTCCGGCTACAAACTCAACGCTCGGGTTCTTCTTTGCAAATTCTGCAATAACACGAGCCGGTGCTGTAGCATCGTCCTTTGAGACTGCAAGTGCATTCGTGCTCTCAAGGTGCTTACTAAGCTCCTCGCACGGTGTTCCTGCGAAAGCCAGCTTCATCATTGTGTTTTTGTATACCTTGTAAGATACACCGGCTTCTCTCAAGGATTTGCGGAGAATCGTATCCTGCTCAACTGTAAGTCCGCTGTAATTTACAAGCAGAACTGAGCTTGCGTCTGCAATGACGCCGGAAATCTCATCTACCACAGGCTTTTTTAATTCAACTTTTGCCATGAAACAGTGCTCCTCCTTATAAAATATATGCGCACGCTTCAGTAAAAATACCCCGACGATGATCGCCGGGGTATGAAATCCTTCGTTAAGAATGTTCCTCCTCGGCAGGCGCTTAAGCTTACGTCCAATGGGACACCTGCTGTCTTCGGCGTGACACTTGAATTTTTATATCACATAAAGCCTTATCTGTCAACCGTTTTATCTGGAGGCCTCGTTCCATCACATGTTCCCGTGCGTCATACTACTTCAAAAGACTTGCTACCCACTATTAATTAAAGTATAATGGCGGAGTAAAATTATTTTTAAAGATTATGATATCGGGGTCAAGAGACAATGAGTGAAAAAATCGAAGTACTTATAAGTGAAGAAAAGCTGGACGAAAGAATAAAAGAGCTGGGCGAACAGATAAGCAGGGATTACGCCGGAAAAAGCGTTCATCTCGTGTGCATCCTTAAAGGCGCCGTATTTTTTATGTGCGAGCTTGCTAAAAGGATCACCGTACCTGTAACAATGGATTTCATGTCCTGTTCAAGCTACGGCTCGGGAACGGTATCTCAGGGCAGGATCAAGATCGTAAAGGATCTCGACAAGCCCATCGAAGGACAGGATGTTATAATCGTTGAGGATATCATAGATTCCGGAAATACTCTTAATTTCCTTCTCGAGCTCTTTAAGACAAGAAAGCCCAAGAGCGTTAAGCTTTGCACCATGCTGGATAAGCCGGACAGAAGAGTCGCAAAGAACGTTAAGGTTGATTATTGCGGATATGAGATACCGGACGAATTTGTTGTGGGATACGGCCTTGATTACGACCAGAAATACCGCAACCTTCCCTACATCGGCATAGTTAAATTCGTAGATTAAAGTAAAATAATTTAGAAACTAAAACGGGACTGTCAGGCGACAGTCCCTAAATTTTGCATTTTGTTTTCTGATGAATTACTCACCCTCAACATTTTCGATGTAATCCGCAGAGATATCTGAAATCGTGCCATCCTCGAGCATTGCATCAATTACGTCATTGATCTTGTCAAGGAGTTCTGTGTTGTCCTTGCTTACTGCGATAGCGTATTCCTCTGATCCGAATTCGTCAGGATCTTCAACGATCTTAAGACCTTCGTTATCTTCAACATACTTCTGAGCCGTTGCGGAATCGATAACTACAACATCGCATTTTCCGTTAACAAGCTCCATGATGCATTCCGTACCTTTTTTGAACGTCTCATATTCTAAGTTCAATCCTTCTTCCTGCAGAGCCTGTATGCAGGTTTCACCGGTATATCCCTGAACAACGGAGATCAGCTTTCCTTCCATATCGGAAGCCTTTTCGATATCGGAATCTTCTTTGACGATCATAACCTGTGTTGCAGTGTAGTACGGTGTTGAGAAATTAACGGACTGCTGTCTTTCTTCTGTAACTGTCATTCCTGCTATTACAGCATCGATCTGATTGCTCTCAAGGGATGAGATAAGTGAGTCAAATTCCATGTTGTTGATGGAAACCTCCGCTCCCAGCTCCTCACCGATCTTAGCTGCGATTGCCATATCGATTCCGTCATATTCGCCTATAACTCCGTTTGCTGAGATATACTCAAATGGCGGGAATTCTGCATTTGTACCGAATTCAATAGATTCGATGCCTGAAGCTTCAGCGTCGCTTGATGATTCAGCGGATGCTGACGACGTGGAAGCTGCGCTTGATGATTCAGCGGATGCTGATGATGTTGAAGCTGCACTTGATGATGTGCTCGTGCTGCTGCCGCATGCTGTCATTGTTGCAGCGCCTAAAACCATTGCGACTGCTGCTGCCAATACTTTTGTGTTCTTTTTCATTTTGTTTTCTCCTCCCGAAGCTTATGCTTCTTTATAATTAATTATGTTTTATCTAAGAATCTTACTTAAGAACAGCTTTGTCCTGTCATTTTGCGGATTACCGAAAACCTGCTCCGGCGTTCCGTCCTCAAGGATTCTTCCATCGTCCATAAACAGGACTCTCGATGCCACTTCTCTTGCGAAGCCCATCTCATGGGTAACGATGATCATTGTCATTCCCTCTTTCGCCAGGTCTCTCATAACATTCAAAACCTCGCCTACCATTTCCGGATCGAGTGCGGATGTAGGCTCGTCGAAAAGCATTATCTCGGGATCCATGGCAAGAGCTCTTGCTATTGCAACTCTTTGCATCTGACCGCCGGAAAGCTGTACGGGATAATTCTGCGCTTTATCCGCAAGTCCGACTCTTTCAAGAAGCTCCATGGCTCTTTTTTCGGCTTCCTCTTTTGCCATTTTCCCCAGGGCAACCGGTGCCAGTGTGATATTCTCGATTATCCTAAGATGAGGGAACAGATTAAAATGCTGGAAGACCATTCCCATTTTCTGCCTTACAAGGTTTACGTCCACACCCTTTGTATTTACACGCTCACCGTCTACATAAATCTCGCCTTGTGTAGCCTCTTCAAGCATGTTAAGACATCTTAAAAATGTGCTTTTTCCGGATCCCGAAGGTCCGATAACAACCACAACTTCGCCTTTTTCAATATTTGCGGAGACGTCCTTTAAGACCTCAACCTTACCGAAATTTTTATATAAATTCTTTACCTGGATCATATTCTTTCTCCTTATCGTATATCCGATTCTCTAAGTTTCTTCTCGATACGATTCAGGATTATCGTAAGGATCTTGATCATTACGTAATATATGATGGCCGTGCCGATAAGCGGAACAAACGCGCGGTATGTTGCGCTCTTTATAAAATCTCCGGCCTTCTGGATATCCATAAGTCCTACGTATCCCACAATAGCCGTCTCTTTTATAAGAACGATAAACTCGTTGCACAATGTCGGGAATATGTTCTTAATAGCCTGGGGCATAACGATAAGGCGCATGGTTTGTCTGGAATTCAATCCGAGAGAACGACCCGCCTCCGTCTGACCTTTGTCGATGGAAAGTATTCCCGCTCTTATGATTTCTGATACATACGCGCCGGAATTTATTCCGAACGCGATGCCGGCAATCACCCATTTAGGCCACGGAACCGTTGCAAAAATTACAAAGTAGATGATCATAAGCTGTGTAACAGAAGGTGTTCCCCTTATGATATCCGTATATACGTTTCCGATTCCTCTGAATATCTTGTTTTTTGAAAGCTTGCATTTTGCGATAACATAACCGATACAGATACCTAAGATCACAGCCAGAAGAGAAACCTCGATTGTTACACCGATTCCCCTTACAAGAAGCATGTATCTGTCATCTACAACAAAACAACTATAAAACTGATCTGCCAAATTCATAGCAATCCCCCTGCATTTTACTATCAGACCAAATCAAAGATGTATTTGAATTAGTGCAGCATCGCTGCGCAATTCCCGCACTTCTCGAACACATCATTCGCATTGCACAGAATTCTATCACAAACAGATGAACTGGTAAAGCTTTGTTTCGCACGAACATTCTGAATAGTCTGATTCTGATTTATGCGTCTGATTTATGTGTCAGTTTATCAAATGGAATCTGTGCTATGATGACCGCCGCAAATACGACGATGCATCCCGCCAGCTCCTTAAGGGATAAAAGCTCATGAAGGAAGAGCCATCCCGCCAGAGCCGCAAATACTGATTCCAGACTCATAAGCAATGTGGCCGTTGTAGGATCCGTATCCTTCTGCGCCACGATCTGCAAAGTATATCCTACGCTGCTGGACATAATACCGGCGTAGAGGATCGGAATCTTTGCATCCCAGATCGCCGAAATCTGCGGTTCTTCAAAGATGAACATGAGTACCGCCGAAACAATTGCCGCCACAAGGAACTGAATGCATGACATTTTTATGCCGTCTGCTTTTTTATCCGTAAAATGGTCGATAACGAGGATGTGCACAGCAAAGCAGAACGCGCACGCCAGCACAAAAAGATCGCCTGTCGAAATTGAAAATCCCTCATTTACGCAAAGAAGATAAAATCCGAATATAGCCAGAGCAGCACAAAGCCATATTATCTTCGGAATCTTCTTTCCTATAAATATTCCGAATATGGGGACTATTATGATGTAAAGAGCCGTGATGAATCCGCCTTTTCCCGCAGTGGTCATGCTGACACCTACCTGCTGAAAGGCACTTGCAACGCCCAGAACGAGTCCGCAGCAGATACCGCCAATGACACTTATCCTATTCGCAGCTTTTGATTTTTCTTTGCCCCTGTTAAAAATTTTAACTACAATCAGCAGCGTAAAAAACGCCAGAACGTTTCGACTTGTATTATATGTGAACGGTCCGACAAAATCCATCGCACTGCTCTGCGCCACAAATGCGCATCCCCAAATTAACGCCGTCAATACGAGCAATATATTTGCTCTTGCTTTCTTTCCCATTTCCTGCCTCTTAATAATGAATTGCCGGGATCCCGGTTTTCAACCCAGCATTGCCTATTCTATCAAATAGTCCGGTTTTTTCAAATATTAAAATGTACAAACTATAATGCGAACTATGATGCTGCATTCGAAAAGTATTTTGATCTTCCTGATACCGCATTGCTTCGTGCTCCGCACTTCCGCAATGCTTAAAAGCATTCATAATCAACTTTTTTTTGACATTTATCATGTATATGAAGTAAAATCATGGCGTTGAGTCAATATCAGCTTCGACTTCAACGCCAAGGAATTTCATAAAAAGGAGATCACTATGGATAACTATATTATTTATACCGATTCGGCTTGTGATATGCCACATCACGTATACGAAGAATACGACGTGCGTGTCATCCCGATGGATTATCTCGTAAACGGAGAGTCCTTCACATTCCACACCGAATCACCCGATCACGACAAGGAGTGCGACGCTCTCTTCGAGGCTCAGCGCAATGACGCCGACGTGGCTACAACGCAGATAACTCCTTTTGTCTACATCGAAAGCTTTACACCACTCCTTAAAGAAGGAAAAGACATCTTATATGTATGCTTTTCTTCAGGATTGTCAGCAACGTTCGACAACGCTTCCATCGCCGTAAAGCAGCTTTCGGAGGAGTTCCCGGACAGAAAGATCATCGTTGTGGATTCCATCAGTGCAACACAGGGACAGGGCATTCTTACATACTCCGCTCTCCTTAACCGCGCTAACGGAATGAGCATCGAGGAAAATGCCGCATGGCTTGAAGAAAAGAAGAAATACGTATGCCACCGTTTCATGGTCGGCGATCTTCATTATCTTAAAAAGGGCGGACGTGTTTCCGGTGCTGCTGCCGCAATCGGATCAGTTCTCAGCATTAAGCCCCTTTTGATAATCAAATATGATGGAAAACTCGAGGTTTGCGATAAGCCCCGCGGAGAGAAGATGGCTGTTAAGCGTCTTATCGACAATACAAAGAAGAATCTCGGCGTAGAAGGTGTGCCGAAGATATTCTATGTGGGACACACTTCAAGATACGAGGATGTCAAGAAGGTCATAGAGCAGCTTAGAGAAGCTGTCGGCGACGAATACACTATAGAGCCGGTAAACCTTTCTCCGATTATCGGATCTCACGTAGGACCGTCCTTCTTCAGCATATGTGGATACGGTCTGGATCGTAATCATTCAAAATAATAGTGGAACATAAATAATGACTACGGCTCTCGTAGGGAACATACGCAGCGTCGGTACTTAACGAAAACGAAGTTTGAGTTCTAGTACCGCTACGCGAGTACTAAGTGCGAACGGTTCCCGGGAGAGCTGTAGTCTTATTTTTAATTATTCACTTTATGTCTATATCACCATATATATCCATCGGCACATATGCCTTCACACTAATGCCCTCCGGCACATATTCTTCCGATATCAAAATCCCCTTTTTGCGGATGATGGATATCTTTCCCGCCTGATCATACGGATAGACTCTTTCGATATACAGCTTTCCGCCGAAATACTGTCTCTCCAGCAGATCTATTACCTCATCGTTTCCCGTTCCGAATTTTGCCGCTATACTTAAGGTTTCACTGGCTCTTTCATCAGAAAGTCTCGTGTCGTCTGCGCGTTTGTCATTCTTGTTAAACAGCGTTATAACCGTCTTTCCCTCCGCCCCCAACATATCCAGGGTTTCATAAACGGTAGCCATGTTCTGTTCCATCCGATCGCTGGAGGAATCCACCACATGGATTATGAGATCCGCGTATACCGCCTCTTCAAGAGTACTCTTAAACGCCTCTATAAGATGGTGGGGAAGCTTTCTGATAAATCCAACGGTATCGGTAAGAAGTATATTTCCGCCGTGGGGAAGTCCCACTATTCTCGTGGTCGGGTCCAGGGTCGCAAAAAGAGCATCCTCCGTATAAACATCCGCTCCGGTAAGGGAATTCAGAAGCGTGGATTTGCCGGCGTTTGTGTATCCCACTATGGCCGCGGTGA
>CAYMAY010000014.1:18327-26064 GCA_964388555.1 uncultured Lachnospiraceae bacterium | reverse complement strand
ATACTAGTATGCAAATCTACCAAAAAACATTTTGTGCATATGTTGAAAAAGCACAGAACATTATTGACAAATAAAATTCCGAATGCTATTGTTGGGTCAATCGAGGCAAGGACGTTTCGCAAAAGCGTCTTTGCCTTTTTTATTTTGTAAATGCCGTCCGATCATTTAGCGGCAACGGCAAATTCACCTTACAAAAAATCTTAAAAGAAAAGAGGGGGCATTATGGAATTTTCTCTTATCGACACATTATGGGTCTTCTTGGCAGCGATTCTCGTATTCTTCATGAACCTCGGCTTCGCAAGCGTTGAAGCAGGTTTTGCGAGATCCAAGAACACGGTAAACATTCTTTCTAAAAACTTCATAGTTTTCGCCGTTTCATCACTCGGCTTTTTAATTCTTGGCTGGGGAATCATGTTCGGCGGTGACAACCCGATAATAGGTACGGAACACCTCTTTATATTAGGCGGCGGCGACCTTTCGTTTTACGATGATACGCTGACATCCTCCGTTCCGTTCTGGGGCAAGTTCTTCTTCCAGCTTGTGTTCTGCGGAACAGCGGCAACAATAGTTTCGGGAGCCGTTGCAGAGCGAGTTAAATACGTATCCTTCATCGTATTCTCATTCGTGCTTACGCTTTTCATCTACCCGATAGCAGGTCACTGGGTATGGGGCGGCGGCTGGCTCGCAGACATGGGCTTCATGGATTTTGCAGGCGGCAGCGTTGTTCATTCCCTTGGCGGCTGGGCTGCATTAGCAGGCGCAATGATACTTGGACCGCGTATCGGAAAATACGGCAAGGACGGAAAACCCCGTGCTATTCCGGGACATAACATGTCTCTTGCAGTTATAGGTTTGTTCGTTCTGTGGCTTGGCTGGTTCGGATTCAACCCGGGATCTACAATGAGTCTGCAGAATCCGTCAGATGTATTCCACATTCTGCTTACAACAAACACTTCAGCAGTTTGTGCAATTATTACATCTACAATAACCTCGTGGATAGTTATAAAGAAACCCGACCTTGGCATGACGATAAACGGATGCCTTGCAGGTCTTGTAGGAATAACAGCAGGATGCGCATATGTATCTATCGAAAGCTCGATGATCATCGGTTCCATCGCGGGAATAATCGTAGTATTCTTTGTAGGATTCTTCGATAAGCATAAGATCGACGACCCCGTCGGTGCAACATCAGTTCATCTCTGCTGCGGTATATTCGGTGTACTTTGCATAGGTCTTTTCGCACAGGAAGGCGTTACATCGCTTTCAACAAGAAACGGTCTGTTCTTTGGAGGCGGCTTCTCACTCCTTGGAATACAGATTTTAGGAATAGCTGTTATAGCTGTATTCTCTTTCGTAACATCCGGACTTGTATGGCTTGCTATTAAGAAGACTATCGGCATACGTGTTACAAGTGAAGAAGAGATCCAGGGTCTTGATATCGGCGAGCACGGCAACGTTGCTTATCCTGACTTCGCACTTGTTACAGAATCTATCGAACACAGAACCGACTTCACGCCGGAAGAAGCTCCGGAGTATGCGGCTGCAAGCAATGCGTTTAAACCTGCCGACTCCGCTCCTGCCGTTGGTATTGATGAGTCTGTTCCGGTGGTTCACCGTGAGGTTGCATCCTCAGGCATTACGAAGGTAAGTGTAATAATCAATCAGCGCAAGTTTGCACAGCTTCAGGATGTACTGGACAACCTTGGCGTCACCGGTATAACCGTAACAAACGTAATGGGCTATGGCTATCAGAAGGGTCATTCCGTATACTTCAGAGGAAATCCGGTAGATTCCAGACTGCTGCCTAAGCTTAAGCTTGAGATCGTCGTCGGAAACATTCCTGTTGATACACTTGTAAAGGCTATGCGCGATTGCCTGTACACCGGCAACTACGGCGATGGTAAGATCTTCATCTACGATGTAGTTGATGCCATCAAGATACGTACCGGCGAGCACGGCAAGGATGCTCTTCACGACGAAATGTCAGCAGGCTGAAGTTAAGCTAATCACCCAAACTTTCCATAAGAAAAAGGATCCTGTTCAAAAGATGGGATCCTTTTTCAATCATATCGTATAAACTTACTAATTCTAAATCTTTATATCTCTCCTGCTTTTATGGCGTCCAGTGCATCCGAAAGGCTGTCATAGACGCCGACGCACAATGCTCTCTCCTCTTTCGTAGGCACAACGTTATCGGGGATCATGACTGTCGCACATCCGGCGGCATTGCCGGCCTTGGAACCGTTAACACTATCCTCGAATACATAGCAATCTTCCGGCGATACGCCGATCGCCTTTGCCGCTTTTAAGAATATATCCGGCTCTGGCTTGCCCCTCTTTATATCATATCCTGATACAAGAGCATCAAAAACGCCCTCCAGGTGACATTTTTCTATATAAATATTGATCTTTTCGTGAGTACTGCTGCTGGCTACGGCAAGTTTTACCCCTTTATCCTTAAGATACATAAGGATTTCGCGCATTCCGGGTTTCTCAGTTATATCTCTTTTCATTTCCTCGACCACCTGCAGATGCACTCTTCTTTTTAAATCCTCAGCATCTTCATCAGGGTAAAACGAATTGATCACGACTAATGCTCGCTTGTCGCCGACACCGGCTATTTCCCTTGAAAATCCGGGATTAAATACATATCCATCCTTCTCTATTTCTATCTGCCAATGCTTTCGGTAAAGCTTTTCGGTATCGATCAGAGTTCCGTCCATATCAAAAAGTGCGCCTTTTTTCATCAGTTTTCTACCTTTCGTTAATATTCTATGCTCACTGTGCCTGCCTCAGCTTCTCATAATACCTGCTCGGTCTTTTAATAACAAGCGGGATAAAGATCATGAGCGACGTTATTATAAGGCTTACCGGATAAATATACATAAGCGTCTGGAATGTTCTGTCATTTGCAAACACGATAACGATCCACAACAGCCTCGAGCCGCACACACCTACCATTGTTAAGATAGCCGGCAGTACGGAGATTCCGAATCCTCTTAAATATCCTGCAAATGTTTCATACAGCAGGTTAAAAATATGCGCTTTCATAACCGTCATAAGACGTACATAACCGACAGATATAACTTCGGGGTCGCTGTTAAATATCGCCAGCAAATTTTTGCCGAATATCGTTACAAGTCCGATTACCGCAAGCAGCGTTATCAGACCCTCTGTCAGACACAGCGCAAGTGATTTTCTGCACCTTTTCATATCGTTGGCACCGAAATTCTGTCCTGTAAACGTGGTACACGCCTGTGAAAACGAATTAAGGGTGTTATATGTTATCGCCTCTACATTATACGAGGCGCTGGATCCGGCCATAACAACGGTTCCGAGACTGTTTATCGACGACTGTATGACTATATTTGCGATGGAAAACACGGAACTTTGCACACCGGCCGGTACGCCTATCCGAAGTATCATCCTCATGCAGTTTTTATCGATGCGAAGCTTCTTCGGTTCAACATGTATAAGTTCTGTCGTGTGTCTAAGCTTTTTATACAGTATAAGCGAGCTTATGGCGTTTGCGATAACGGTGGCAACGGCAACGCCGTCTACCGTCATACCAAGTACGATTACGAAAAACAGGTTCAATATTACATTTATCACTCCCGAAAGCGCCAGAGCAATAAGCGGTGTTCTTGTCTCGCCGATGCTTCTGAAAATCGCGGCCTCGAAGTTGTATAAAAGTATTACCGGCATTCCCGCAAAATATATTCTAAGATACAAAACGGCAGACGGAAGTACATCCTCCGGAACCTGAAGCAGCGAAAGCAGCGGCGCGGCACAGATCTCTCCCACTACCGTTACCATAAATCCGCCGATGACGGAAAGGATGATAGATGTATGAACGGTCTTCTGCACCGCCTCTTTATCACCATGACCTATGGCGTGGGCTATTACAACATTTGCTCCGAGAGCGATTCCCAAAAACAAGCTTACGATAAAGCTTATTATGGATGCATTTGCACCGACGGCCGCGACAGCGATCGTGCTGCTGTCACCCGAGAAATTTCCCACGACTGCTATATCTGACGCGTTAAAAAGCTGCCCCAGTATGGCCGTAGCCGCAACCGGAAAAGCGAACTGCGGGATCTTATTCCATATCGGTCCGTGCAGCATATCTAATTGATGTGACGTTTTAGCTTTCAAAATTAAGTAAGCACCTCTATATATTGATCAGGACTTTAACACAAATCCTGCCATAACTGATTTAAACGGCAGAATGATATAAATCACTTGCCGTTTAAAGAGTATATGACCTTCCGGATTAAATTTCAATTATGTAAATTCATTAAAACACGAAATTTGTCTTAGACATTTTCGTAATTTTTTCCGGGTTTGCTTTCTTCTTTAGCATATCTTCAGAAAAAAAATAAAGATTTGATATTTCCACTCATATTACACGCGGTATAGGATATAAAAACCGATTTATTAATGTAGAAATTTGTGATATAACATGAGTTGACCATTCAGTCGGAATTATTTAAATGAAAGAGAGAATATGATGATAAAGAACATGACTATAGTAGGAATGGGAGCATTGGGGCTTCTATTCGGAGGACTGGCAATCGATAATCTTGGCACCGAAGCCGTGACCTACGTACTTGATGAAGAACGTTTTAAATCATACCGGAACAGACATTTCACGATTAACGGAAATGAGTATAAGATGAACACGATCTCGCGATCAGATGCAACGCCGGCTGATCTTGCAATCGTTGCTGTAAAATATAATGCTCTTCCATCGGCAATTGAAACGATAAAGAACTGCGTTGATGAGCATACCATCCTGCTTTCGCTTATGAACGGCATTGACAGCGAAGAAAAGCTTGCCGAAAATTTTGGCAAAGAGCGTGTGCTTGGTACTATAGCCCAGGGAATGGATGCCATGAAATTCGGTGACGCCCTTACGTATGCGCACACAGGTGAACTGCGCATCGGAGTATTTGATGAAAACCAGAAACCTTTACTGGAAGAAGTCAAAGAATTTTTTGATCGTGCAAAAATACCTTACACGGTTGATGAGGATATATTACATAGTCTTTGGGGAAAATTCATGCTTAATGTAGGTGTCAATCAGACATGTATGGTATATAATACAAACTACGCCGGAGCACAAAATCCCGGAAAAGCTCGTAATACCATGATTGCAGCAATGCGTGAGGTACAATCACTTGCAGCTGCGGAAGGGATTATTCTTACAGAAGATGATGTAGAGAGTTATTTACGCCTGCTGGGAACGCTCTGCGGTACAAGCCTGCCATCTATGGCTCAGGATGCCAAAAGCCACCGTCCCTCGGAAGTAGAGATGTTCGCGGGCGAGGTTATACGCCGCTCAAAGAAATACGGTCTTCCGACCCCCGTCAACAGCTTCATCTACAATGAAGTCAAGAAAATAGAAAGTACATATTAAGAATCAAATGGGCTCGTGCCCACCCAATTTCAGCATGACGACTTATCGTACAAAAAAAGAGGCTTGCGCCTCTTTTTTTATTTTGCGTATTCCGTAACTCGGCTTTCTCGAATTACATTTACTTTTATCTGTCCCGGATAGTCCATCTCGTCCTCTATGCGCTTTGCTATATCGCGAGCCATAAGCACCATATCGGAATCGGAAACCTGATCCGGAATGACCATAATACGAACTTCACGTCCTGCCTGAACAGCGAAAGATTTATCAACACCGGTAAATGAATTTGTTATTTCCTCTAAATGAGTCAATCTGTTGGTATATGTCTCCAGTGTTTCGCGTCTTGCTCCCGGTCTTGCGGCTGAAATCGCATCAGCAGCCTGAACAACACACGCTATCAGAGATTGCGGCTCAACGTCTCCGTGATGAGCCTCAACAGCATTGATCACAATCGGAGATTCTTTATACTTGCGGCACAGATCCGTACCTATCTGTATATGTGAACCTTCCATTTCGTGGTCAATGGATTTTCCTATGTCATGTAAGAGACCGGCACGTTTTGCAACGCGTACATCCAGTCCTATCTCTCCGGCCAGAAGACCGGATATCTGTGCTACTTCCAGCGAATGCTTAAGGGCATTCTGTCCGTAGCTGTACCTGAATTTCATTCGTCCTAACAGACGGATAAGTTCAGGATGAATTCCGTGAACGCCGACCTGGTAAGCCGCCGCTTCACCCTCTTCGCGAATCATGTCGTCAACTTCTTTTTGTGCCTTTTCAACAGTCTCTTCTATTCGTGCCGGATGGATTCGTCCGTCAACGATAAGTTTTTCAAGAGCTATCCTCGCCACCTCACGTCTTACGGGGTCGAACGAAGAAAGTACTACTGCTTCAGGCGTATCGTCTACGATGAGATCAACTCCGGTAAGTGTTTCGAGCGCACGGATGTTTCTACCCTCACGTCCGATTATTCTTCCCTTCATCTCGTCTCCGGGCAGCTGAACTACAGATATGGTCGCCTCAGCGACATGATCAACGGCACACTTCTGAATTGCCGTAACAACATAGTCCTTAGCTTTTCTTCCCGCTTCGTCCTTTGCCTTCTTTTCAAGCTCTTTATAAAGCTTGGCGGTGTCGATTTTTACTTCGTCTTCAACAGATTTTAAAAGATATTCTTTCGCTTGTTCGGAGGTCATGCCGGAAATCTTTTCCAGCTGTTTAACTTCCTGTTCGTGTAGCTCTTCAACCTTTTTCTCTTTCTTACGAAGTTCGTTTTCCTTAGTCGTCAAATCGTTTTCGCGACGTTCCAGGTTGTCTGCTTTTTTCTCAACGGATTCTTCTTTTGATAAAACCCGCTTCTCATACTTCTGCAGTTCGCTTCTTCTGTCTCTCAGCTCTTTTTCCTGTTCGTTTTTATTCTTCAGGTTTTCTTCTTTAGCCTCAAGCAGAGCCTCCCTCTTTTTTGCCTCAGCCGACTTCAAAGCATCGTCTATAATATTTCTCGCCTTTTCTTCAGCAAGACCTATAGTCTCGGAATCCTTTTCCGTTTTCTTGGCTACGGCATATCTGCTCGCAATAACTGCTGTTATGATAACTGCGACAACGACTGCAACGACTGCAAAAATTAAATACATTGCATCCATTACAGGAATACCTCCCTTATTAAGTTGTCATTGTTCATTTACAATAAAAAATATATTAAACTTTTTTGGCTGTTTTGTCAATCTTATTGAAAACCTTAGCAACAAATGATATATTTATTAAAAATACAAACGACCTGACATAAAGACGGTTCTGAGTGAAAGGTAATAAAAATGATTTTTTACGCCGTCACTCTGTCGTGGCGGCTTTTTTATCGGAAAAGAAAGCTTGTCGCAGGCAAAATTTATGTCGGAACAAGGAGATCATATGGAAACAAGAGTTGCGATCATAGGGATCATTGTGGAAGACGAAAACGCCGTCTCCGCCCTCAATTCTCTTCTTCATGACAGCAGACAGTACATCATAGGAAGAATGGGACTCCCTTACAGAGAAAAGAATGTTAATGTAATAAGCGTTGTCGTAGACGCTCCGCAGGACACTATTTCCGCCCTGTCCGGAAAGATAGGAAACATACGCGGTATAACGGCAAAGACCGTTTATTCAAAGGTGTGAAACGTTAGCAAATCATCGCTGCAAAAAGGTGATAAAAAATATATTTATGGAGAGAAAAGCATGTATACCTACAACCCCAAATCATTAAAAGCAGAAGAATTTATCAATCACGAAGAAATCCTCGAGACGCTGAAATATGCCGACGAGCATAAGAACGACATGGCTCT
>CAYMAY010000014.1:0-18227 GCA_964388555.1 uncultured Lachnospiraceae bacterium | reverse complement strand
AATGTCAACATCGCGGCTACAACTGTTGAAAACTACAGAAAGCTGAAAGAAGCAGGCATCGGCACATATATCTTATTCCAGGAAACATATCACAAGGAGAGCTACGAAGAGCTTCATCCCACAGGACCGAAGCACGACTATGCATATCATACAGAGGCTATGGACAGAGCCATGGAAGGCGGCATAGACGACGTTGGTCTCGGCGTTCTTTTCGGTCTTGAAAAATACAGATATGAATTCACAGGACTTCTTATGCATGCGGAGCATCTGGAGGCTGTTCACGGCGTAGGACCCCACACCATAAGCGTACCCCGTGTAAAGCCTGCCGATGATATTAATCCGGACGATTTCAATAACGGAATACCGGATGAGATGTTTGAAAAGATTGCAGCCTGCATCAGAATAGCTGTTCCGTATACGGGAATGATCGTATCTACAAGAGAAAATGAAGCTGTCCGCTCAAAGATGCTTACATGCGGAATTTCACAGGTCAGCGGCGGTTCCAGAACAAGCGTCGGCGGTTATGCGGGATATTCGCCCGAAGAACGTCCCCATGATACAGAGCAGTTTGATGTTTCCGATCAGCGTTCTCTTGATGACGTTATCAAATGGCTTATGGATAAAGGACATATACCGTCGTTCTGCACGGCATGCTATCGTGAAGGACGTACCGGCGACAGATTTATGAGCCTCTGCAAATCGGGTCAGATACTTAACTGCTGCCATCCCAATGCGCTTATGACACTGGCGGAATACCTTGAGGATTATGCTTCTCCTGCAACAAAAGAGACCGGATATGCTCTCATTGATAAGGAATTAGAGAAGATAACAAATCCGAAGGTAAAGGAAACGGCTCGCCAGAATATTGCAGATATACGTAATTCAAACAGACGTGACTTCAGATTCTAACGGAGGTTAACATGAGCTTAAATGATGTACAGTCTTCCATGCGTACACATATCAGCTTTTTCGGAATGAGAAATGCGGGAAAATCCAGTGTTGTAAATGCTGTTACGGGTCAGAACCTTACCATAGTTTCTGACAAGCTGGGTACAACGACGGATCCCGTTAACAAGGCTATGGAGCTTCTGCCCTTAGGCCCTGTTGTGATAACGGATACGCCTGGAATGGACGATGAAGGCGAGCTTGGCGAGCTTAGGGTTCAGAGGGCAAAACGTGTTTTAAATAAAACCGATATTGCCGTCCTCGTTGTAGATGTTAAAAAAGGTTTGTCCGGGTGCGACAATGAGCTTATAGACATTTTCAAAGCAAAAGAAATTCCTTATATAATCGCTTACAATAAAGCGGATCTAATTCAGAATGGTGACAATGCGGATATATCCGATGAGGGTATATCTGCTGAAAACAGTATAATCGTTTCGGCTAAATCAAAATACGGAATTAATGAGCTTAAGGAAAAGATCGGCGCGGTGGCTTCCGCGAACTGCGCCGCCGAAAAGCTTATAATAGGCGACAGACTTGCTGAGGGCGATATCGTTATCCTTGTTATACCCATAGATGCGGCCGCACCCAAGGGCAGGATAATCCTTCCGCAGCAAAATGTTTTGCGTGAGTGCCTCGATGCAGGTGCTGCAGCTATATGCGTTCAGCCGCAGCAGCTTGATGAAACGCTTAAATCTCTTTTGAAAAAGCCTAAGCTTGTAATAACGGACAGCCAGGCATTCGGTGATGTTGCCTCGGTGGTTCCCGAAGATATTCTGCTTACATCATTTTCGATACTTTTGGCGAAATACAAGGGCTATCTTGATTCGTCGTTAAAAGGCGTTGAGGCGATAAAAAAGCTGGAAGATGGTTCAACTGTGCTCATATCCGAGGGATGCACACACCACCGTCAGTGCGGGGATATCGGAACGGTTAAGATACCGAAGCTTCTGAAAAAGCTTTCTGGTAAGGATTTGAAAATAGAAACCAGCAGTGGTGTTGAATTTCCGGAAGAGCTTTCGAAATACAGCCTTATAGTGCATTGCGGAGGCTGCATGCTGAATGAGCGCGAGATGAAATTCAGGATAAAATGCGCCGATGATCAGGACGTTCCCGTTATTAATTACGGCATATTATTCGCATACGCCAACGGGATTTTATCCCGGGCAAATGAGATCTTTAAACATTAAAGTCGCATTAGATGCATGATGTATTAGTTCATTTAGATTAATTGTTATACAAAACGGTCGGTACATGAGTTTTAACCCTATGCACCGACCGTTATTTACATCTTATAAGCTTAATACAATCAGATTATGCATTAGCCTTCTGGTTTGCTTTGATAAGCTCTGTAAGCTTCGGAACAACCTTGTTAAGGTCGCCAACAAGACCGTAGTCAGCAACTTCGAAGATAGGAGCTGATTCGTCTTTGTTGATAGCTACGATTATATCGGACTCTTCCATACCTGCTACGTGCTGGATAGCTCCCGAAATACCGATTGCGAAGTATACGTTCGGACGAACCGTCTTACCTGTCTGTCCAACCTGAAGCTCCTTCGGCTTCCATCCTGCATCAACAACCGCACGTGAGCAGCTAACCTGTCCGCCGATTGCATCAGCAAGATCCTGAAGGATCTTGAAGTTCTCAGGACTTCCTACTCCACGTCCGCCGGATACAAGGATCTTAGCGTCCATGATATCAGCTACTTCGTTTACTGCCTTAACAACCTCAAGGATTTCAACGTACTTGTTGTTCGGTGTGAATCCCGGATTGAACTCGATAACTTCTGCCTTTGCGCCCGGAACTCTGTCCTTCTTCTGCATAACGCCGGGACGAACCGTTGCCATCTGAGGACGGTTGTACGGGCAAGCGATGGTAGCGATAGTGTTTCCACCGAATGCAGGACGAGTCATAAGAAGCTGATTGTGAAGCTGCTCCTCGCCTGGCTTTGCAACAAGCGGGAAGTTTCCTATATCGAGCTGTGTACAGTCTGCTGTAAGACCTGTAGCTACACGAGCTGATACCTTGGGTCCAAGGTCACGTCCTATAGCTGTTGCACCGATAAGAACGATTTCCGGCTTGAACTCTTTTATAACAGATGCGAAAGCATGAGTATAGGGCTCTGTTCTGTACTCTTTAAGCTCCGGATCGTCGATAAGGATAACCTTATCTGCGCCGTACTCAGCAAGCTCGTCAGCAAGATCCTTAACATTGCTGCCTACGAGGATGGCTGCTACGAACGTATTGAGGTCAGCAGCGAGGTCTTTAGCTTTTCCGACAAGTTCGAAAGCTATGCTGCTGAGTTTGTTGTCTACCTGCTGCGCATATACATATACGCCTTTATATTCTTCAAAACTCATTTTCAGTCGTCCTCCCGTTAAATTATGTGCTTCTCTTTGAGCTTGCCAAAGATGTAATCTGCACCCTCTTCAGGCTCAAGCACTACCTTTTCTCCTGCGCCTTTTCTAACCTTATCGGACGCTTTAGCGATCTTCGTGGGTGATCCCTTAAGTCCTAAGTTGCTGTCAGCAACATCCTTAAGGTCCGCACGTCCCCATACGGTGATATCAGCGTCTACGGCGTCGAAGATTCCACCCGGTGTCATGTAACGGGGCTCATTGAGCTCTGAAAGAGCTGTGAGCAGGCAAGGCATTTTAGCCTTAAGCATATGATATCCGTCGTCGAACTGACGCTGAACTATTACATAGTCTCCGTCTATCTTTATGCTCTTTGTGTAAGAGATTACCGGAATGCCAAGGTGCTCGGAGATCTGCGGTCCAACCTGAGCCGTATCACCGTCGATAGCCTGACGTCCTGTAATGATGAGGTCATAATCAAGGTTGCGAAGTGCGCCTGCGATAGTCTGGGATGTTGCCCATGTATCAGCTCCGCCAAGTACACGGTCTGTTACAAGGATAGCCTTGTCAGCGCCCATTGCAAGAGCTTCTCTAAGCACATCCTGTGCCTTCGGAAGACCCATTGAAAGAACGGTAACCTCTGCACCGTACTGATCTTTTAATCTTAAAGCTGCCTCAAGTCCGGCTTTGTCATCCGGGTTCATGATAGCAAGCATTGCAGCTCTGTTAAGAGTTCCGTCGGGATTGAATGAAACTCCGCCCTTAGTATCCGGAACCTGTTTTATACAAACAACTATTTTCACTTTTCGTCCCTCCTGTTATTTCAATAAGTCAGATGAGATTACCATACGCTGAACCTCAGAAGTTCCCTCGTAGATCTCCGTAATCTTAGCATCACGCATCATACGCTCTACATCGTACTCTCTGATGTAGCCGTATCCGCCGTGAAGCTGTACTGCCTTAGTTGTGATGTCCATTGCAGCTTCTGCAGCATAGAGCTTAGCCATAGCAGCTTCTACGCTGTAACGGCTCTGTGTCTGCTTAGCCATAGCAGCTCTGTAAACCATGAGCTGTGCAGCCTGTGCTCTTGTAGCCATATCAGCAAGCTGGAACTGAGTGTTCTGGAAAGCGGAAATAGTTCTTCCGAACTGCTTTCTCTCTTTAACATATTTAACTGTGGACTCAAGTGCTCCCTCTGCAAGACCGAGTGCCTGTGCAGCGATACCGATACGTCCGCCATCAAGCGTATGCATGGCAATATTGAAGCCCTTGCCCTTCTGTCCAAGAAGGTTGTCCTTCGGGATGCGGCAATCTGTGAAGATAAGCTCGTATGTAGCTGATCCTCTGATACCCATCTTCTTTTCCTTTGTTCCGAATGTAAATCCGGGTGTGCCCTTCTCTACTATGAACGCAGAAATCTCTTTCATCGTCTTTCCGTGTTTCTCAACGGTTCCTGTAACTGCGATGATGATATATACGTCTGCCTCTTTACCGTTTGTAATAAAACACTTTGAGCCGTTAAGTACCCACTCGTCTCCGTCAAGGACAGCCTTTGTCTGCTGACCCTGAGCGTCTGTTCCTGCGCCGGGCTCTGTAAGACCGAATGCGCCGAGCTTCTCACCTTTTGCAAGCGGAACAAGGAACTTCTGCTTCTGCTCCTCTGTACCGTATGTTAAGATGGGATCCATGCACAGCGATGTATGCGCTGATACAATAACTCCTGTAGTACCGCAGACTTTCGACAGCTCTTCTACGCACATAGCGTATGTAAGAATGTCGCAACCCTGTCCGCCGTACTCCTTCGGAACAGGTATTCCAAGGAAACCGTATTTTGCCATTTTTGCAACGGTTTCGTGCGGAAATGCCTCTGTCTCGTCAACTTCCTGAGCGAGCGGCTTGACTTCATTTTCAGCGAAATCTCTGAAAAGAGTCCTGGCCATTTCATGCTTTTTGTCTAATGTGAAATCCATTTTTTCCCTCCAATTCCCTTTTGTGTGTGTATAATACAATGCGGCAAAGCGCGCGTACTATCTTAGTTGTTCGTGAATGTCTTCTCTTTACGTTTCTCAAGGAATGCAGACATTCCCTCTTTCTGGTCATGTGTCTCGAAGCAGCTTCCGAAGAGCTTTGCCTCATGTGCAACAGCATCGTCCATTGAAAGCTCAATGCCCTCATTTATAGCCTTTTTGCTGTTTCTTACGGCTATCGGAGCATTTGCAGCTATTCTGTTTGCAAGCTTAACAGCCTCGGTCATGAGCTCTTCAAGCGGATATACATGATTTACGAGACCGATTCTTAATGCCTCGGGTGCCTTTATGTTCCTTGCGGAATAGATCAGTTCTTTAGCCATTCCCGGGCCGACAAGTCTTGCAAGTCTCTGTGTTCCACCGAATCCGGGAGTGATTCCCAGACCAACCTCAGGCTGGCCGAATACTGCATTTTCAGAGCAGATTCTGAAATCACAGCTCATGCAGATCTCGCATCCGCCGCCAAGAGCATATCCGTTTACTGCAGCGATAACCGGAATAGGAAGTCTCTCAATCTTAAGGAAGATTCCGTTTCCGTAGTTGCCCCATTCCTCGCCATCCTTCTTTGAGAAAGGATACTGCGTAGCAATGTCAGCTCCGGCAACAAATGACTTCTCACCGTCGCCTGTAAGTATAAGGCATCTGATGTTTTCTACATCTACATTGTCTATAGCTTCATTAAGCTCATCAAGAACTTCTTTGCTGAGTGCGTTTAAGACCTTAGGTCTGCTTATAGTCATTATTGCTATCTGTCCCTGAACTTCATACTTAATAAATTCCATTTTGATACTTCCTTTCGATTGTCACTGCAATTATCTTTGTTTATTATCTTTTTTTATTATCTTTCAACAATTGTAGAGCAGCCCATACCGCCGCCGATACAAAGTGTTGCAAGTCCCTTCTTAGCATCTCTCTTCTGCATCTCATGAAGGAGAGTTACAAGAATACGGCATCCTGAAGCTCCAACCGGGTGTCCCAGTGCAATTGCTCCGCCGTTTACGTTTACCTTATCCATGTTGAACTTAAGGTCATGAGCAACTGCAAGTGACTGAGCCGCAAATGCCTCGTTTGCCTCGATAAGATCAAAATCATCAATATTCATTCCTGTCTTTGCAAGAACTTTTTTTGTAGATGCGACAGGACCAACACCCATTATAGAAGGATCAACGCCGCCAAGAGCGCCTGCTACCCATGTAGCCATAACTTCTGTTCCCAGCTCTTTAGCCTTTTCCTCTGTCATAAGAACAACAGCTGCAGCTCCGTCGTTAATTCCGGAAGCGTTTCCGGCTGTAACGACTCCGTCTTTCTTGAATGCGGGTTTAAGCTTCGCAAGACCTTCCATGCTCGTTCCTGCACGGGGACCCTCATCCTTATTTACAACAACTGTTTCTTTCTTCATCTTAACTTCGATGGGAACTATCTCATCGTTGAAACGACCGCTCTCCTGTGCTGCTGTAGCCTTTGTCTGGCTTGAAACGGCAAATGCGTCGAGCTGCTCTCTTGTGAGACCCCACTGCTCTGCTACGTTTTCTGCAGTGATTCCCATATGGTAATCGTTAAATGCATCCCAAAGTGCATCGTTTACCATTGTATCGATCATCTGGGCATTTCCCATACGATATCCGTAACGTGCTTTCTTAAGTGCAAAAGGCGCAAGAGACATATTCTCCATTCCGCCTGCTACCACGATGTCAGCCTCGCCTGCCTTGATAAGAGCAGCTGCAAGGTTTACGCAGTTAAGACCGGAACCGCAAACTACGTTTACAGTAACCGCCGGTGATTCCTTCGGAACTCCTGCCTTCATGGAAGCCTGACGTGCTACGTTCTGTCCGAGTGCTCCCTGAAGAACACATCCCATATACACAAGGTCGACCTGTTCTGCCGGCACATTTGCTCTCTTAAGAGCTTCTTTAATTACGGCTGCTCCGAGATCAGCTGCGGGAACTGTACTAAGCACACCACCCATTTTACCTATTGCTGTTCTGCAAGCTCCGGCAAGAACTACTTTCCTGTCACCCATTATTTATTTCCTCCTTAAAATTATATCTTTTCGATGTAATTGTGAAATCTTTGTCAAAAGTCCTATTACATTTTATCATTCGATAAAAAATTGTCAATGACCTTTCAACGCTAATTTCTTAAATAAATTATAAATTTTTGCTTTTTTTGTGCAAAATATTAAACCTTTTCAATAAAATCTATGATATAGAACTCATCCTTGGGATCAGCAAGAAATACAGTTCCCTTGGTTTCGCCATCGATTATCTCGTGTATTATCCTGAAATCGTCTCCGCTGGCAATGACCATATCGGCTCCTGCCATGGTCGATATCCTTGCCGCCGTAAGCTTTGTAGCCATTCCGCCGGTTCCGACGCCGTCGCTGGAAGTGCCCTTTCCCATCTTAAGATAGTCTTCGTTCATCTTTTCAACAATATCTATGAACTCCGCATCGGGATTTTCTTTCGGATTATCCGTATAAAAGCCGTCTATATCGGAAAGCAGTATGAGCAGATCAGCATGTATAAGTGAGGCCACGACAGCAGAAAGCGTATCGTTGTCCCCGAAATATGAAAGGCTGTCTACTCCGTATGTTGCGATCGTGTCATTTTCGTTTACGATAGGGATGACACCAAGAGAAAGAAGCTCGTTAAAGGTGTTTCTGGCATTAAACCTGTTGAGGTTGTCTACCATCGTGTTCTTCGACATAAGGATCTGGCTGCAAACCTGATTATATTCGGAAAACAGCTTCTGATATATCATCATGAGCTTTGCCTGCCCCACGGAGGCATACGCCTGTTTTTCCGTAAGATTTCCGGGCTTTTCTTTTATTCCCAGAGTTGCCCTTCCCACCATAACGGCACCCGACGAAACAATAACCACCTCTTTGCCGGAATTACGAAGATCGCTGACCTCGCGAACCAGCCTCTCCAGCTTGACAAGGTCAAGGCGCTGTGTGCCATTGTGAGCAATAGTGGATGAACCCAATTTTATTACTATACGTTTTTTATCTTTGAATTTTTCTCTGACGTTTTTACTTTTGTCGATTTCTCTTGTTATGCCCAGCTCCGAAAGCGTCTTTTCCTGCTTCTGCTCCATTATCTCGGCCTCTTCTTTCGAATTTACATGATCATAACCGAGAAGATGGTACATGCTATGGGCTATAAGAAACGCGTACTCTCTTTTCTCGGAATGTCCGAAGGATTCCGCCTGCTCCGTTACCTTATCAAGCGAAATAACGATATCTCCCAAAACAGCCTCGCCGGTTTCGGGGTTGAAAATATCTCCTTTATTCTCAAGATTATCGAAGCATCCCGGCTTATCAAATTCTATCATCGGGAAAGATAGAACATCTGTTTCTTTATCTATGCCTCTGTGCTCGCAGTTTATCTTCCTTATGCCTTTGTTGTCCGTGAGAAGTACGGATACTTCCGCTTCGAAGGGAAATTCCTCGTCGTCAAGCACCCTTTCTATCACACTTTCGGCAACGCTTCTGTATTTATGAAGCTGTCTGCTTGTCTCAACGTCTATATTGACTGTCATTTCTTCTTGAACCTCTTCTCGCGTCGCGACCGGCGCTCTCATTCTTTTTCTCGTATTTTTCGTATGCTTCCACGATCCTCTGCACAAGCGGATGTCTCACAACATCCTTGCTGGTAAGATTGCAAAAAGCTATTCCCTCGACGTCCTTAAGTATCTTAATGGCTACGTCAAGGCCGGACTTAACGCCTTCCGGCAGATCCTTCTGCGACGTATCGCCGGTGATAATAACCTTTGATCCGAAGCCTATTCTCGTAAGGAACATCTTCATCTGCGGCTGAGTGGTGTTTTGCGCCTCGTCCAGGATTATAAACGCGTTATCCAGCGTTCGTCCTCTCATATAAGCCAGCGGCGCCACCTCAATAAGTCCCTTTTCCATGTTCTTCTGAAAGCTTTCCGCACCCATTATCTGATACAATGCGTCGTAAAGAGGCCTGAGATAAGGGTCTATCTTGCTCTGCAGATCTCCCGGAAGAAATCCCAGTTTTTCGCCTGCTTCTATTGCCGGCCGTGTGAGGATTATACGGCTGACATCCTCGTTTCTAAATGCCGTAACAGCCATTGCTATCGCAAGGTACGTTTTTCCTGTTCCGGCAGGTCCTATTCCGAAGGTGACCATGTTTTTGCGTATGGCATCCACATAATCCTTCTGTCCTATCGTTTTCGGCTTAACGGGGCGGCCGTTTATGGTGTGGCATATGTAATCCGAATCCAGGCTTACAAGCACATTCTCTTTTTCATCGGCAGCCATGGCAAGCATATAATTTATGTTCTGTTCCGTTATAGTATTTCCGTTCATAGAAAGACGGATAAGTTCGTTTATTCCCTTCCCGGCTTTCTCAACACGGCTCTTCGGTCCGATGATGCGCAGTGAACCATCCCTTTGTATAAGAGACACCTGCAGCGTTTTTTCTATTTTTTTTGCGTTTTCATCGAACCTTCCAAGTACGTTAGACGCATGATCTGCAGGAAGTTCAATTCTTTCTTCTGTTATCACATCAGTCATTTGCGTCACCTTTTTTTAATACTGTCTGCAAATCTTTTTTCTTAAAATAGATAAACGAAAACATCAGACACAGTCGGCTGCCAAGATAATAATCCATGTTATATTCCTCGGCAAAATCCGAAATCGTTATCCCATGGCTTTCTACACACGGGTACATCCCTTCCGGATTCCGGCAGAAAGATCTTGGAAATGTGCATTTCCTGCATTTTCCGCAAACTCCGCTGGTTAATACGTATGTTGCATACCCGAGTTTTTCCATCTCGTCACGTATTATATCCGTAAGTTTTTCGTTTTCATCCTGTATGGTTTTCTTGGCTTTATCGGCTTCTTTGTTCTCGGTAAGTGTTGAAAAAACCAGCAGATCCGAAAATCCGAGGCAGCTTTCCCTGCACTTATCTGTCTTTCCGACTGCAGGAGGACACGACCATGATGTGCCGTAATGCTTACACATCTTTTTGCAGATCTGTCTTGCCTTCTCCGTGTATTCTATATCATCCGGCTTTAAAAAAGCATACTGATAAATCGGAAATTTTTTTATAAATGATTCTATGTTCTCAATGCTCAATGCATAAGCTCCTCAGCAAAAACATTTTTTATTCCGACACCGCATCAGGCGAATTTGCAGCCTCCGGTTCCGGTTCGATAGTCGGTTCCTCCGTTGGATCCGGCTCAGGCGTAGGCTCCTGCGTTGGCTCCGTCGTGGGATCCGGTTCAGGCGTAGGCTGCTCTGTAGGCTCCGTCGTAGGATCCACATATGTGCTGTCTCCTCCGCTATAGTCGCTTCCGCTACTGCCGCCGGAATTTCCGCCGCTCCAGTAATAATCGTCTGAGTTGTAGCTGTAATTCCTGTTGTTTTGCGTATTATTTGTCTCTGCCTTTGTCGGTGTATATTCGTACCATATGGCAGAAAGTCTGCTGCCTGTTCCCTTTTCGTTAACGGCAAATGCATATACAAAATGCTTTCCCTCAAGCATCTCGAATGCCCCGGTATATACCGTACTCGCCATAGAAGGTTTTTCATCTACGGCATAGTAAACGGTGCAGCCCTCTACTGCTCCGATCTCGACCTTATTATTGCTTCCGGAATAAGCCCCTGATGCCGTAGCAAATACAGGCGCATCCGGTGCATCATAAACAACTTCGAAGGAACCGGAAACCGTCTTGCTGTGTATTCCCGCTGAATTAACAGATACTGCGTATATAACGGTAGTTCCCTGTGTAACGTGTATGGGCTGTGTGTATTCGATATAGCTTTCAAATTCGGCTTCTTCGTCTGTTGTGTAGAATATCTGATAGCCTTCATCTGCCGTAAGTGTTACATCAATATCCGTGTTCCAGCGGCCCTCGCCGGGTGAAAACGTCGGTGTGCCGACAACATAATCCGCAAGCTTTTGCCTTATGTCATCGGAAGCATCGTTCATAACTTCGGCAACCATATCGTATTCTCCGGCATCGGCGTAAATTTCAAGCAATGCCTTATATGCCGTCTCACTTGTAGGATCGTTAGCTATAAGTTTTTTAAGTATACTTACTGCCTCGTCCTCGCCATCAAGACCGAAGTATGCGATCTGCGCCTTTAATATCAAAGCCTCTTCGCTGTCTTCTTTATAACCCAATGCTTCATTTACAGCATTATAGGCATTCTGGTAATCGCCTTCTTCGTACATCTTAAGGGCATCCGCATATGCCGTATCATATGCATCACCGGAATTTACCATTGTAGATCTTATATTTGCAACGGCAATAAGTATTCCTATTGCAGCCACTGCTATTATAGCGATGGTAAGCAAACGCTTGATCATTTTTTGTTTATTTAACTCTTTGCGTCTTACTTCACGCCTTTCCTGAAGCTCTTCAACTCTCTGCGCATCGCTGGTATTTCTGCGAAGCATCATTTCAAGATCGAGAGATTCGTAATTCGGGACGAGCTGTACTTCAAAGCCGCACACCGGACAGTTATAAACACCTTCGCGTATTTCGGCACCGCAGCGAATACAAGTTGCCATTTACATATTCTCCTCAAGATAATTTTCAAATTGCTCGTAAGTCATAAGTATTTTTCTCGGCTTGGTTCCTTCTTCCTCGCCCACAACACCAGCATCGCAAAGCTGATCCATAATGCGCGCGGCTCTGTTGAACCCGATCTTAAAGGCTCTCTGTAGCATTCCTATGGAGGCCTTATCCTTTTCTATGATGAATTTGCCCGCATCGGCGAAATAAACATCTGTGTCACTGCTCTGCTGCACACCGGAAGCTGCCGATGATACAACGGAAGAATTTATTGCCTCGCTTACCTCATTATCGTAATCAGGCTCCTCTTTTGACACATAGTCAACAACCTTTTGTATCTCGTCGTCAGATACGAATCCGCCCTGTACACGGGCCGGCTTAGGATATCCCGACGGGTAAAACAACATATCGCCCTTACCCAGCAATTTCTCCGCACCGTTCATATCAAGGATAACTCGTGAATCGATTCCCGATGTGACCGAAAGGGCGATCCTGGACGGCATATTTGCCTTTATAAGACCCGTAATAACATTTACCGACGGCCTCTGGGTTGCGATTATAAGATGAAGCCCCGCTGCCCTGGCCAGCTGAGCCAGTCTGCATATGGCATCCTCAACTTCGCCCGGAGCAACCATCATAAGATCCGCCAGCTCATCTACAACTATTACGATCTGCGGAAGTATCTGGGGAGGTTCTTCCTCCTCGTTTGCGAAATGGGCAAGACTCTGGGCTTTCAGGTTGTATCCCTTAAGATCCCTGACACCAAACTCCGCAAACAGATTGTATCTTCTGGTCATCTCCGCAACAGCCCATGCAAGAGCTCCGGCCGCCTTCTTCGGGTCGGTAACAACAGGACTTAAAAGGTGAGGAATTCCGTTATAAACGGAAAGCTCCACGACCTTGGGATCGATCATTATAAACTTCACCTCATCGGGAGAAGCCTTATAAAGTATGCTCATTATAAGAGTATTTATGCAAACAGATTTTCCGCTTCCCGTAGCTCCCGCGATCAGCAAATGCGGCATCGTGCTTATATCCGTTATAACGGGCTTTCCTGCCAGATCCTTTCCGACGGCAAAGGAAAGCTTTGACTTGCTGTTTCTGAATTCATCCGTATCAAGAAGTTCTCTTAAAAGTACGGCGTTATTTGTCTTATTCGGAACTTCGATGCCAATGGCTGCTTTGCCCGGTATAGGTGCCTCTATCCTTATGTCTGCAGCCGCAAGGTTGAGCTTAATATCGTCCGTAAGACCTACTATCTTACTGACCTTTACGCCCTGCTCCGGCTGAAGCTCGTATCTCGTAACGGTGGGGCCGCAGCTTGCGTTTATAACCTTTGCTTCAACTCCGAAGCTGTGAAGCGTCTGCTGAAGCTTTTTCGCTGTCTCCCTGACCTGAGACGTGAGCTCCTTCGTGCTCATTCCCTTTCCTTTTTTAAGAAGAGTAAGGGGCGGTATCTTATAATCCGAAACACTCTTATTCAATTCGGCTGTGTATTCAGCCTGATCATCATCATTAATAATATTCTCTGACTTTTTCGTCTTCTTTGAACGCGAGGCCGCATTTACGACTTCATCAGGCCTGACATCATTCTTATCATCCTGTGCAGCTGCGTCTTCCGCATCGTTCGTTATATCCACTTCGTCATCATCATCGAATGTATATGCATCTTCCTTTTGAACCGGTGAAGCGGATTTCTCTTTTGGTTTTTTTGATATGTAATCATCAAATACATTATTATTCAGCTTTGAAGGCTCTTTGCCTGCATCGTCGGATTTGAATTCGTCCGAATCTTCATCGATATCATCATCATCCGAATCGTCTTCGTGTTTTGACTTTTTGTACTCCTTGCGAATGGCTCTCGTATCCATCGCATGTGTATAAGCCTTCTTTGTGTTATTTTTCAACTCGGTATAAAGAGGTTTCTGCGTAAGAATCACAGCAAAGATTATCATACCGATTATAATAACGATATACGAACCCACGGTGCCTAAAAGTGTGCCGAAAAGCTGTACAATGCATCCGCCCAGAAAGCCTCCGCCGAGTCTGTCGGCTGCGCTGTCCGTAAAGCATTGGATCACAGTGTAATTCGCCGCGTAACCGATCATAACAAGCTGAAAAAGGCCGCATGCCAGCACGAAAAGGCCCAACAAACCTACAAGCTTTCTTGTAAATACTGAATTTTCTTTATTTGTCAGTGAAAAAACCGACACAAAAAAGAATACAAAAGGAAAGGCAAAAGCCACAGTGCCAAACATGCCGAAAAGGACAAAGCTTACGCCTTGTCCGATCATACCGCACAGCCCTATAACACTTAAAAAAAGCAGCACTGAAACACCTATAAAAACAAGACTGATAATGTCCAGCTGTATAGGATTTAACTGCTCCTGCTTTTTAACCTGCTTTCTGGTTCGAGTCTTTTTTTTGTCTGCCATGTATCTCCTCTAACGTAAATAAACGAAAACCGAAGCTGCTCCGAGTATAAGACAGTATATGGAAAACACCTTAACGGATGTCTTCCGAACAAGCTTCATTGCAAAACGTATCGTAAAAAATCCTACCACGAATGACGTTGCCGCAGCACATACGGCAGGCCCGATTCCCATACTTGTGGAAGCCAAACCGGAAGCTGCCTCAAATATAACGGCTCCGATGACAGTCGGAATAAGAAGCATAAACGAAAACAGTTTTGCGAATTTTTTTGAAAATCCCCTGTACAAACCTGCCGAGTATGTCACCGCAAAACGCGATACACCGGGAAATACCGCCATTCCCTGAAACGCTCCGATCACAAGTGCATCTGCAGCCTTCGCATCTCTGGGACGTTTTGCATTCCTGCCTGTAAAGGATGCAACGTATAGTATAAGCGCCGTCATGAAAAATCCCACTGCCACGCAAAGCATATTCGAGATTATCATCCCTGCTGCGCGCGCAAGTACGGCGCACACAAAAACAGTCGGCAGCATCGCAAAAAGAAGCAAAACCGAAAAATTTCTGTAATCATTCGACAGAAGCTTTTTGCGTTCTTTTTCCTTTGTATGAGCTGAATATTTAACCGTATGACCCAGATTATGCCCCGCGTCTGTTATCAACTTCGTCAATGACCTGATACACCGCACTATTTCTTCTCTGAAATACAGAACAACCGCACCAAGCGTTCCTAAGTGCAGCATAGTCAGAAACCATATGTCGGGGGTAACATCCAGAAGATCACCTACCAGGGCAACATGTCCGGCACTGCTTATGGGCAGAAACTCGGACAAGCCCTGTACCACACCCAGTAATATCGCTTTTATGAAGATCACGATATTTCCTCAGCCTTCATCTAAGTTAGTGTACACATACTGAACGTCATCACTTTCATCCAGAAGATCAAGTGTTCTGTTAAGGTTCTTGAGTGCTGTCTCATCGGTAAGCTCAACATAAGTCTGAGGGATCATGGTAACATCCGCCTCGCTCATGGGAAGCTTCGCCTCTTCTAATTTCTCTCTTACAGCGGAAAATTCATCCGGATCGGTGATTATCTCGTAGTAATCCTCCTCTTCAGAGAAATCCTCTGCGCCGCTGTCAAGAGCGAGCATCATGATTGAATCAGCATCGTCAAATCCGGCGTCTTCCGCGTCTTCCTTCGAAACGATTATCTGACCTTTTCTGTCAAACATAAAAGACACACAGCCCTGTGTTCCTATGCTTCCGGAACCCTTTGTAAACGCGCTGCGCACGTCGGCGGCTGTTCTGTTTTTGTTATCTGTAAGTGCCTCAACGATAATAGCGATTCCGTTGGGACCGTATCCTTCGTATGTAACTCTTTCAAAGTTGTCGGCACTTGCATCGCCGGCAGCCTTCTTTATACCTCTGTCTATCGTATCGTTAGGCATGTTGTTTGCCTTTGCCTTAGCGATTACGTCACGAAGCTTGCTGTTGTTTGCCGGATCCGGGCCGCCTTCTTTAACTGCAATGACTATTTCACGACCTATTATCGTAAAGATTTTACCCTTCTTAGCATCGTTTTTCTCTTTCTTATGTTTGATGTTAGCAAATTTCGAATGTCCTGACATTTTATATTCTCCTCTTTTTTAATATTCAGTTTTACAACACATTTCTTCTATCAACATACCTGCCGTAACAGAGCTCGCCGAGTGCCTTCGCGCCGCCGATTCTCCGAGACGGCCATGCATATGAACAGCATATGCCTCCAGCGGCAATTGTACTTTCCTATGACTGACCATCATTCCGCCTATGATGCCCGACAACACATCTCCGCTTCCCGCTGTTGCAAGAGCACTGCACCCCGATGTATTTATATAACTTCTGTCATCGGGATAAGATGTTACGGTAACGGCATCTTTCATAACGCACACAATACTATGCTTCGCCGCAAGATCCGAAGCGAATTTTATCGGATCCGCTTTTATATCGGCGGGAGGTGCGTTGACCAGACGGCTCATTTCGCCGATATGCGGCGTAACAGCGCAGTCAAATCCGATCCTGCTCCAGTAATTTTCATCCGAAGCTATTATATTCAAGGCATCGGCATCCATAACCGTATAAAGCCTGTGTTTGTTATTAAGCTCAATAAACTTATTGAAAATGTCCACCGATATATCGCCGGTTCCGAGTCCCGGTCCTATAACGACTCCATCTGCCCACGAAAGTGCTGCCTCCAGCTTGCTTTCATCACATTCTTCATCATAAGTATCTATAAGCGCCTCGGGAGCGAGTATCGAAAGCGCACTTCTATTCTGCGATGATGTAAGAATTTTCACCATTCCCGCACCGATCCTCAGCGCCGATGCCGCAGCAAAATAAGCCGCTCCGCAAATATTCGCTGAACCTGCGATCACAAGCAGCTTACCGAATGTGGCTTTATTTCCGTATTCGTCCCTCTTGGGCAGATTCTTAATGTCGCTGTCTTCGATATGATAAATCGAACCGTTCGCCACTATTTTTTCGACGGGTATTCCCACGTTGGCAACAACAGTTTCTCCCGAATACATTGCTCCGGGATAAATAAAATGCCCTATCTTTGCGCAGGCAAATGTGACGGTGAGGTCGGCTTTTACGGCAATCCCGCGGACATGCCCCGTACTTCCTTCTATTCCGGACGGCACATCTACCGAAACCTTGTATGCAGTCTGTGCATTTATCTTTTTGATCACGTCCGCCGCAGCGCCTGTGATATCCCGCGAAAGCCCTATCCCGAATATTGCATCTATTATCAGATCGTACTTATCATCTTCAATATCCGAAACATAATTGACATCGTAATACTCCAGCGCGCGAAGCTGCATTTTTAATTGCGCACTGCATTTTTCCGGATTGCCCAGCATAAGAACATCGGGAATTAATCCCTCTTCCGCTAAAAGACGGGCAACCGCGGCACCATCTCCTCCGTTGTTACCCGACCCGCAGACGATAAGTGTCCGCAAAGTATCCAGCTTTCTTTTTTTGATCTCACGAAATACGGCAAGAGCCGCGCGTTCCATAAGAACCTCGGAGGGTATTCCGATGGTTTCTATCGTATAGGCATCGGCCCCGCTCATTTCCTTTGCCGTTAAAATTCTTTTCATTGAATCGAAGCCCTTCAGTGTTCCAGATTATATGATAATTCCATAAGACTTTCTATCAGATGTACGTTTTGTACGACTATATCATCCGGAACCACCGAATCAAGATCGACCTGTGCAAAATTCCATATTCCCTTTATGCCATACGAAGCGATGAGTTTTGCCGTCTGTGCGGCATAATCCTTGGGAACGGTAATTGCGGCAATGTTTACCTGATTTTCCGCAAGAAAACCATCTAATTTATCTAAGGGGTAGATCGGAATCGGTCTTTTTTCATCCGCTTTACTTTCATCTATATCGAAGAGTGCCAGCGTCTTAAAACCATGCTTCTCAAAGCCCGAATAATTCGAAAGGGCTTTTCCCAGGTTACCGGCACCGATGATAATCATGCTTTTTTCCTGATTTAAGCCGAGTATCTCGCCAATGTTATGATGAAGAAATTTAACATTATAACCGTAGCCCTGCTGACCGAATCCACCGAAATTATTGAGATCCTGCCTTATCTGCGACGCAGTAACCTGCATCTTATTGCTAAGCTCACTTGATGATATTCTCTCTACGCCCTCTTTAAGAAGTTCACCCAAATATCTGTAATATCTCGGAAGACGTTTTATAACTGTTTTTGAAACTTTTTTTTCGCTCACGATTTTCCCCCGTCCAAAACCAATTCATAGATAAGATAATTATAGGTTATCGCTTTTGAATTGTCAAAATAATCTTTTGCTCGGGAGTTTGACAGTTGAATATCAGAGAAAGTGCTTTCAGGTCTTATAGAACCTG
>CAYMAY010000013.1:18062-26324 GCA_964388555.1 uncultured Lachnospiraceae bacterium | reverse complement strand
TCTTACATGGTGTTATACTATGACCGGCACAGAACCTTTGCTGCTGTTCGGATAGTCAAGCACATACTGTCAGGCTATACATGAACACGCTTCTATAACCTCTGTGCAAATGTTATCAGAAATCGGAGTTTTTATAATGAGTAAAATCGGTCTCGTCGTCGAAGGCGGCGGTATGAAATGCGCGTATTCTGCAGGCGTGCTTGATAAATTTTTAGACTATAACGTAACATTTGACTACTGCATCGGCGTTTCGGCAGGTTCGGCGAACCTCGCATCGCTTATGGCAGGACAGCGCGGACGTAATCGTCATTTCTATGTGGATCATGTAAAGGATCCGCTTTATTTCGGTGCCCGTGCCTTTCTTAAAACCGGCAATCTTTTCAATCTTCAATATATCTACGGCGATCTGACAAACGACGGCGGCGCCGACGAACTTCACTTTGATAAAATACTCGCCAATCCCTGCGAATACGAGCTTGTAACAACAAACGCTCTTACGGGCAAGCCCGCGTATTTTAACAAGCATCAGATGATCAGGAATAATTATATTCACATAATGGCATCCAGTGCCATACCGGCAATAAGCCGTCCCGTATTTATCGACGGAACCCCTTATTTTGACGGCGGCATAAGCAACGCCATCCCCGCCGACCGTGCCCTGGAAAACGGCTGTGACAAGCTTGTCTTCGTACTTTCCAAATCCCGTAATTACGTGAAAAAGCCCGAGGGCATGAAGGTTCTTTATTCCCTGCTCTGCCGCAAATACCCTGCCGTTATAAACGATCTGAAGAACCGTCACATCATGTACAAAAAATGCCAGGATTTCATGTATGACCTCGAAAAGCAGGGCAAGGCATTTATCTTCAGCCTTGAGACAGATCTTAAGATCAGCACTTATGCCATGGATCCCGTTCTCAATCAGAAGCTGTACGACAACGGAATCAACGACTTCGAAGCTAAAAAGGACGCTCTTTTCAAATTTATGCAGGGTTGAGTCACATACTCACCCTGCGTTTTATTTCCGAGAAGACAGTTCTGCCCTTCACGATAAACATGATAAGAAACGCGGCCGCGCATACGGCGATGCTTATATGCCACCATATGCTTACGTTTTTCGTAAATACAAGAGCAAGAACGTATGCGATAATACCGATCAAAACACTGCACAAAAACGATATGAGATAATATCCGCTCTTATCGGCTAAGGCAAAACAGAAATCGGTAGCGACTATCCCTATTACGATAATAGGCACGGGATAAAGCATCGGCGCAAACCAGATGGCTGAAAAACCGCACAGCACACAGGCCGACAACGATAATTCCGTGAGCACATGGGGGATGGGACGGTATTTTTTCAATAATGTCCTCACCACTACCTCGGCTACGACTGCCCACAGTATAAAAAGCGCCCAATGATGTGTGTGAGAGCTTCTGAACATTGTGAGCCCCAGTATAAGCATCGCGACACACGCAAGCGCAACTATAATGAGCTGCTTTTTGTAAAATGCGGACTTTTTTTTCAGCTCTTTCGGCTCCGGCCAGTATGGCTCGCATTCGCCTCCGGTCAGCTTCGTTTTGCAAAGCGGGCATACCTTTAAATTTCCGCCAACCTCTATATTGCACTTTGGACATTTTTTCATCGCACTACCTCCGTGGCATAGAGCTTAACCGGTATTCCCTTTTCCGTCAGTATTCCCACAAAATTTCTCAGCATCGCCGGATCGGCATACGGGTAGGATATTCCCATTGTCAGCGTATTTTTAAAGCTTGTCAGCACTATGAACGGATTTTCGGAGCTGCAATATCCGCAGTAATAATCAATATATCCGCCTATCTCATCGGGGATCTTAACACCGCCCAGATTCGAAAGCACCGCAGATACATTTTTCTCATCCTGCTTTACCAGAAAAAACAGCCCCGGCTCTTTTAACATAAGCGGTACGGCTCTGATCGCCCACTGATTCTGGAAATTCTGAAAATAATTCATCTGCTTCTTGACATTTTCTTCTTTTAGCTCTTCCACAAGCTGCTTCTGATATTCCGCGCTTAAATTTTTAAGAGTTTCGCTGCCGTCACACGCGTGACTTAATCTCACGTTACAGAAGAAATTCCTTACCGTGTCTGAATCATAATAATTTCTTAAATTTACAGGCATGGACACAGTGATGGGCCTTTTCCGTCCAAAGGTTTTCGCCGACTTGGCGAGGCTCAGTGTGATCGCCGCTCCCAGATAGCTGGTTATTCCGATACCAAGCTCCTTTGATCTGCTTTTGACGATATCCAGCGGTACATGTATTTCGTAAAACTGAAGCTGTTCATAAGGGAGCTTAATACTGGGATATCGATACGACTTTTGCATTCCGTCGGGAAGAAGTGTCGCGCCTTTTTCTTTTTTTAACTCCTTGACCAGCTCCTTTTTATAATTGGCCTTGAAGCTGTTCTCAGTAAGATCCTTCTGCACATGATCCTCATACAACCGGATATCGCCTATCTTTTCAGGGTGAACCCTACGCAGATATTCCGTCACGAGGATGTTTAAGAACTCCATGGCTCCCGTGCCGTCCGCTATGACGTGAAAAATATCCAGATTTATCCTGCGGCCGAAGTAGCTCACCTTATAAAGCGGTCTTTCGGGTCTATCCTGATAATAAAGGTTGGGACAGACTCTCCCGTTTTCCTTCTCCACCTTTGGCACATCAGAGCTTTCCTCGATGTAACGCCAGAAAAAGCCCCTGTGAATCCTCACCTGAAACTGCGGTCTTATGCGCACCGTCTCGTCGAGCGCCTCCTGAAGGATCTGAGGATCTATCTCTTCCTTAAGCGTGCATGCAACGCGCATAACACGGGTGTCTCTGTTGTTATATGTGGCAAGAAAAGCGTTCGCAACATTATCTACCTGCTGCCATTTTCTTCGCTTCATCCGCATGTTATCTCGCCTTCTTTCCGCTTTTCCTGCGAATCTGCCTTGTTTTTCGGCTTGTGCCCGTATACTATTTCATACAGAAAATCGCGGGTCTCCATCATGGCGCGCTTTGCCAGCGGCGTCGGGAACTGCTGAAATACATGCCAGCCTCTTTTAAATATCTGAAGCCGGACATCCACCCCGTGTTTTCTCATTCGTGCGGCAAGTGCCTCGCTGTCGTGCAGAAGCACCTCGTTTTTCCCCACCTGGATAAGCGTAGGCGGAAAGCCGCTGAAATCCGCAAACAGCGGACTGTAGTCGGGATTCTTAAAATCCTTTATGTCATCGCCTAAATATGCCCTCCTGGCATTGTGCACATACTGAAGCGATACAACGGGATCGTTTTCGCCCTCTGTCTCATACGTGGGCGCACTTGCCGTCATATCCGTCCACGGGCTGAACAATATAAGGGCGGCGGGGAGCTCTTCCCCATTCTTTTTTAAAAGAAGACAAAGTTCCAACGCCAAATTGCCGCCGGCCGAATCGCCCGCGACAATTATGTTGGACGGCTTTACACCGTCCCTTATCATTTGATCCCAGACAGCCTTTGTATCCTCGACGGCCGCAGGATATTTATGCTCCGGCGCCAGTCTGTACGCAAACGTTATGACATTAAAGCCCGTCTGCGCCGTAAGCTTTGTACCCAGTATCCCCGCATATTCCTTTCCGCCGCAGGTGTAACCGCCGCCATGGCAATACAGGATGACGGTCTGATGCACGCCGCCGTAAAACGGTCTGATAAGCTCCGCGGTGATTTCGCCGACTTTAAATTCGTTGCGTTTTATACGCGTATGAGCAAAGCCGATGTGTGCTATGCCCTCGATGAACTGCCTCTGCTTTTTCAGTTCTTCTAAGGTTACATTGGCGGAAGCCTCCGCTGAATGATAAACTGTCTTTATTATTTTTATAAGGGGGTCAGCGCCCTTTGCAATCTCATGTTTGAATTTTTCCATATATTAAAAAAACACCTTTATGCCGACAGCCGTTAATGTATCTTGATTATCCTGCCCTCTTTACGTGGCTGTCCTTTCGGAAGCGGAGCCGACGGATATCCCAGCACAACATGTCCTATGCCGACATAATCATCCGAAAGTCCCCATTCTTTCTTAAGCTTTTTACCTTCTTCACTCTCAAATACTTCTTTTGCACGATGAATCCAGCACGAACCTATTCCCAGTGACGAAGCCGCAAGCATCATATTTCCGAGAACAAGGGAGCCATCCTCTACATATGTAGGTCTTACCGATTTATTGGCAAATACTACAACAACCATCGGCGCGCCGTAAAACGGATCCGAATCCGTGCCCAGCACCTCGGCATTCATCTTTGAAAGCTTCTTAACGAGCTGGGGATCCTGCACCGACACCATAACAGTCGCCTGCATTCCCTTTCCCGATGCCGCCCATTCGCCCGCCTCTAATATAAGATCAAGCTCCTCATCCTTTATCATTTCATCCTTGTACGCGCGGCAGCTTCTGCGCTCTATCATGCTTTTAATTATTTCATTCATGTGATTTCCTCCTCGTATCTTTGTAATTTTTTTCATATCAGAATGCATTCCTTGCAATAGCATCCTTTTGCTTGTTCTGAAGCAAAAAGTCCCCAATCAATTCGTAGAACGATTTTTCTTCCTCCGTATTAGATTCTAAAACGAGCTGTAATGTATCATCCGGGTTAAGCTTTTTTATTTCCTTAAAAATTTCTCTATACTTTTGTGTATCGCACATTCGTAATTCCTCCTGTTTAACATTCTCGAAACTAATGTTTTTGTGAGCAACCTTTCACGCGATTTTTTCTTTCTCGTTAAACGTTAGTATAAACTAATACCTCCACAATTTCAAATTTACAAAAACAAAAGCTCCCGCCGAAACGAGAGCCTTGCCATGCAAATTTTCATGTGTTTATTTATAAAATTCCGGTTTTTTACCGTATCACTTTTTGTCCTTACTTTCCCATAACATCCATTATTGCTTTTACGGCATCGTCGCTACTTCCAAGCGGGAAAAGCTCACATCCGACGTATCCCTTATATCCTACCTTTTCGAGATGTTTTATAACATTCTTATAGTTGATCTCGCCCGTTCCCGGCTCGTGTCTTCCCGGCGCATCGGCGATATGGATATGTCCCATCGTATCCACGTATTTTGATATCGTGTCTATAATCGAGCCCTCGTCATTGAGCTGCATGTGATAGATATCGTACAGTATCTTTACGCGCGGTGAACCGAGCACTCTTATTATTTCCGCAGCCATCTGCGTGGATTTAAGGAAGTTTCCGACGTGATCAGTCGTTATGTTAAGTCCCTCCAGATTACAGGTTATACCTGCCTCCTCTGCCATCGGTGCGACTTCCTTAAGCATATCGTACATTGAACAGAGCTTAACCGTGTCAGAAAGTTCATCGTAATGATTTACCACTATTCCGCCGTCACCGAGAGCATTTGAATGGATCGTAACGCTAAGTGCACCGATCTTCTTTGCCGCTTCAAGAGATTTCTTTAAAAAATCAAGATAATCCTTCTTCTGCGTGGAATCCACCAGTGAGTAATCGGCATCGCCGTTAAATCCGGTAATGACTATGTCTGCCTCTTCGGCAAGCTTTTTTATCTGATCCAGATCCTTATCTGTCCAGCTCCAGAATTCCACAGCATCAAATCCCGCTGCCTTTGCAGCCTTAAACCGCTCCTCCCACGGAAGCTCCGTAAAGATCGTTTCTATACACGCCGTACACTTCATAGGCAAAAACCTCCTTAATAAATTTCGCCCTGCGATATTTGTTTTATCTGTAATCCCATGATACACCACATTTTCATGGAAGTGTTATTAAATTTCTGCTGTCTTTCGCCGCAATCGATTTAGCTGACTGCAACCGGTTTTTCAGCTGTAAAAACGCTAAAATAATTCGTTTTTACAGGATATAATTTTACTTTACTTGACTTTTTACTTATTATATGATGTTGTGGTTGGAAGGTATTTCGAACCATATCACACAAAAACATGATCAAGGAGTTGCCCAAATGACGACTGCGTCCCCTTATATAATAGAATTAAAAAACGTATATAAAACCTTCGAAGACGGCTTTTCTGCCGTCTCGGATTTTAGTTTGAGCATTAAACGCGGAGAATTTGTAACATTCTTAGGTCCCTCCGGCTGCGGCAAGACCACAACCCTGCGCATGATCGCGGGCTTTGATATTCCAAGTTCCGGTGAGATTCTCTTGGACGGCAAGAGCATAACATCTCTTCCGCCCCACAAGCGTCCGATAAATACCGTTTTTCAGAGGTACGCGCTCTTTCCTCATATGAACGTATACGAAAACATCGCTTTCGGACTTAAGCTGAAGAAAATGCCCCATGATCTTATATCCAAAAAGGTCGGCAGTGTTCTTGAGCTTGTTGATCTGGAAGGCTTCGAGAAGCGCACCATCAGTACTCTTTCCGGCGGTCAGCAGCAAAGGATCGCCATCGCCAGAGCTCTTGTGAATGAGCCGGAGATCCTTCTCCTGGATGAACCCCTTGGCGCACTGGATCTCAAGATGCGAAAAGAAATGCAGCTGGAGCTTAAGGCCATGCACAAAGAGCTGGGCATAACATTTATATATGTCACCCACGATCAGGAGGAAGCCCTCACCATGTCGGACAGGATCGTCGTCATGTCCGAGGGCCGCATTCAGCAGTGCGGAACTCCCGAGGATATTTACAACGAGCCGAAAAATGCCTTTGTTGCCGACTTCATCGGTGAAAGCAACATCTTCAACGGCATTATGACGGCTCCGTTAACGGCTCGCTTCTGCGGCGCTGCCTTTAAGTGTGTAGATGATATTGAGGTCGGCACCCATATCTCGGCGGTACTGCGTCCTGAGGATATAATCATCACCGCGCCGGAGGACGGCATTATCCGCGGCATCGTAACTTCCCTCGTATTTAAGGGAATGCACTACGAGATAACCGTTGAGTCCGGCAGGAATGAGATCGTGATACAAAGCGTTAATCCCGCCCGCGTCGGCGACACTGTAGGACTTACCATCACACCCGAAAACATACATATTATGATCGCCGAGGATCACACAAATATATTCGCGGCCGATATAACAAAGGATTTCCGTCTCGAATACAATAACAAACGGATAGACACCAGCGTCACACGCATTCTTAAGGGCAGCAGACGTACCGAGAATGGTCTTGTAAACTCTGTCGGCGATACCATAGACCCCGAAAGAGTCAAGATAATGATCTCGATCCAGCCCGACGACATCGTCCTTACGGATAAAAAGGAAGACGGTCTCGTAGAAGGTTATATTGCCAATCTTATCTACAAGGGCGACCACTACAGCTACGTCGTAAAGACCGACTCCGGTCAGGATTTTATCGTAAACGACGAATACCTTTGGAACATGGACGACAACGTAGGTCTTATCATGCCAGTGGATAAGATGACGTTTTCTCTTAAGAAATAGGAGCACTTAAATGACCGGTTTTACAAGAAAAAGCCTCGGCATACCATATCTGATCTTTATGCTCATATTTGTGGCGGCACCTCTTGCCGTCCTGTTTTTCTATGCATTTACAAACGGTCAGGGGCAGTTCACCATCGAAAATTTCACGGAATTCTTTTCGAATCCCAACACCCTCGGCACCCTCGTATACAGCTTCGCCATCGCTGTGATAACGACCATCGTATGCCTTCTCATCGCATATCCGACGGCGTATTTTCTCGCGCGAAGCAGCATAAAACGAAAAGCCGTGGTGCTGATGCTTTTCGTCATACCCATGTGGATAAATTTTACGCTGCGTCTCACCGCCTTAAAGGAGGTTTTGAGCCTTATAGAGGGAAATCTCGCCCTTTATCCGTTTCTCAACACCATAATAGGCATGACATACGATTTTCTGCCTTTTATGATACTTCCGATTTATAATTCCATCTCCAGGCTGGACGGTTCGCTTCTTGAGGCGGCTCGTGACCTTGGTGCTTCCGGATCGCAGGCATTCCTCAAAGTAACGCTTCCCCTTTCAATGCCCGGGATCATCAGCGGCGTAATGATGGTATTCCTGCCTGCTATGACCAATTACGTTGTACTGGATATGCTCTACAACAGCACATATATCATGGGAAGTCTTATCGGCAGCTATTTCTCGGCGTACAACTGGAACGACGGCTCTATGATCGCGCTTATATTGCTGGCGATCATCTGTCTGTTCACACTGCTCACCAAAACGGACGACGACACAACTACAAGGAGAGGAGGTGCCATGCTGTGATAAAAAAGACCTTAAGAACGGTTTTCCTTATCCTCGTTCTC
>CAYMAY010000013.1:0-17962 GCA_964388555.1 uncultured Lachnospiraceae bacterium | reverse complement strand
ATTCTGGTCGTCGTTGTACTGGGCGTAAGTAAAGATACGTATATTCCCCTTGTTGCGGGGCTCGTTGCCCTTTGCGCACCGTTTGTGTATCTTTCCGTTATGCCCCGTTTAAAGCAGAGCGACCCCAGCATTTACGAGGCTGCCCTTGATCTCGGAGCAACACCGCGCACTGCTCTTTTTAAGATAATAATACCGCAGATATTTCCCGGCATAATTTCAGGGTTTGCCCTTTCCATAACACTGGCTCTCGACGATTACTTCATCGCCGTTTATACAAAGCCCGCCACCTTCGACACCATAAGCACGTATGTCGTGAATGCCACCCGCGGCTCCCATACGGAGATAAAGACGGCGCTGTGGGCTCTTTCCACGCTGATATTTGCCATCGTAATAACCATCGTCGTTGTTATGAATGTCCGCACGAGTCGAAACAACGACAAGCGCAAAGGAGGCGAGCGCATATGAAGAAAAGAATTTTAACAGCATTTGCGTCAGCCGCGCTTTTTATGTCAATCCTGAGCCCGATAAGCGCAGCGGCGCAGGACGACACGGCCGAGGTAACATTGCGTATCTGCAGCTGGGAAGAATATATAGACCTGGGCGACTGGGATGAGGCCGAGGCCATTGACCTCGAAAGCGGCGACATAATCGGCGAGTCCTCTGTCGTAGAGGATTTCGAAAAATGGTATTACGAAACATACGGAATCAAGGTTAATGTTGTATATTCCACCTTCGGCACGAATGAAGACCTTTACAACCGTCTTACACTTGGTGACGTATACGATCTTGTATGTCCGTCCGAATATATGATCATGAAGCTTATGGCTGAGGACGCCCTCGTGCCCCTCTCTGATGAGTTTTTCGATACTTCTGACGAAAACAATTACTATATAAACGGCGTTTCGCCATATCTGCAAAACGTACTTGAATCCCAGGAGATAAACGGCGAAACCTGGAGCCGCTATATGGCGGGGTATATGTGGGGAATTACGGGAATCGTCTACAATCCCGGCGTAATGAGCGAAGAAGAGGCATCCACCTGGACCGTGCTGAACGATCCGAAGTATGCCAAAAGCGTCACTATAAAGGATAATGTACGTGATTCTTATTTTGCAGCCGTGGGCGCATTAAAATCGGATCTGCTTACCGACGAAGAATTTATAAACTCGCCGGATTATCATTCACAGCTGGAGGCAGAGATGAACGATACCTCCGACGAAATGATATCAGAGGCCGAAAGTTATCTGCAGTCCGTTAAAAACAACGCGTACTCCTTCGAGACGGATTCCGGCAAATCAGACATGATAACGGGAAAAGTCGTAGCCAACTATCAGTGGTCCGGCGATGCCGTATTCACGTTGGACAACGCCGAAGAAGACGACTACTATCTGAATTTTGCCGTTCCGAAGGAATCCACAAACATATACTTCGACGGCTGGGCGATGCTTAAGAGCGGCATCGGCGATGACGAGCAAAAGCAGCACGCTGCGGAGGCGTTTATCAACTTCTGTTCGCGGTCCGATATCGCCATCAGAAACATGTATTACATCGGCTATACATCATTTATAGCCGCGCCGGATGACGGAAGGATTTTCGAATATGCCGACTGGTGCTACGGCGCAGATGAGGATGAAGAAGACACCACAGAATATTCTCTGGATTATTTCTTTACGAATGATTCGGATGAAAGCGGTGAATACACCCTGACTGTACCGTCTGAACAGATCGGCAGACAATTAACGGCACAATATCCGTCTTCCGATGCTATTGCACGTTCCTCAATAATGGTTTATTTTGATCAGGATACAAACAAGAAAATAAATGATATGTGGGTACACGTGAGATGCTTTAATATTTACGATGTGCCTGTAGCCGCATGGTGCGTTACAGCAATCGTCATTGCGGTTATCATAATTTGGACAATTAAACAGAAAAGACTGCGGTAATCATTTTTTTAATATTCGACTACCAAAATACCGATTATATGATAAAATCATAGGTAAGGTTTGTTTAATCTTACCCTAAAATTCAACAGCAAATAAGAAGATACTGGTTTTTTGTCTTTTATATAAGAAAAGAGGAAAAATGCAAATATCACCTTTATCATCACCCAAGTTAATACTATATAAGGACCCCATTTGCTGTGCCAGTCATTTTATAAACGAAGAACACAGCAACAAACACAGCCGGCTTCCCCACAGTCATTCCGATTTTTCAGAATTATTCTACGTTTACAAAGGAAGCGGAACCTATATAGTTGACACAAACTCATACAATATAAAAGAAGGCGACATCGTTATATGCAATGAAGGAATCCTCCATGGCGAGAGCCCGGAGAGCATCCGAAGTGTTCGGTCTTATTCTATAGGCGTTAAAAACCTAAAGTTTAAAGATCTTCCCGAAAACTGGATATGCTCCAAAACCACGATACCGGTTGTTTCCAGCGGGAGCCTTGCAACAAATATCAAAGAGATATTTCAGCTTATTTATAAGCTTACCGATGGCGGCACTCAATTCAACGATGTGTGCAATTCCCTTTCAAAGTCCCTTATTCTTATAACAAGGCAGCTTTTAGATGAAAGGGGAGACCGAGAACCTAACGCACCTAAATCCTCGGCTCATGCAACAGCTGAACGTGTACGTAATTTTTTAAATGAGCACAGTCACGAAGCTTTGACCCTTGATAAAATAGCTGAGACTCTTAAGATAAATAAATATTATCTTGCTCATTCATTTAAAGCTGAATTCGGTGTTTCACCTATTCAGTACACCATGGAGCGCCGCATCGGAGAAGCACAAGGTTATCTTATGGACTCCGAACTGCCCATCGGAGATATCGCGGATATGCTTGGTTTTTCCAGCACTGCCCACTTTAATTCTACATTTAACAAATATGTAGGTATATCTCCCGGAAAGTACAGAGACTCATTCAAGAATATGAAAGAATAAACTTTCTATTCGCAAACTATTATATAGCCATAAATTTAGTTATACGGGGCTGTCGCGTTATGCATTTAACACGACAGTCCCTGTCAGCAATTATCAGTTAAATGGATTCTCCGTCGGGTACGGCAGCGATTTCGGACGATTATACTGAATATCTTCTATTCCGAGGAACTTGAAGATTTCAAATAATGTCTTTCCCACATGAGCAAAAGCAACCGCGCCGTGATGAGGATATCTCTTCTGTATGAGTACGTGTCTGTAAAATCTTCCCATTTCGGGTATTGCAAAGACACCGATTCCTCCAAACGATCTTGCCGGAACGTCAAGTATCTCACCCTGAGCAATATAACATCTGAGGATTCCATCAGAATCGCACTGGAGTCTGTAGAATGTAATATCACTTGCTGCGATATTTCCTTCAAGAGTTCCTCTTGTTATATCCGGCTCGCTTCCTTCGGGCTCAAGAAGCCTGTGCTGAATAAGCTGATATCTTACAGCCCTGTCGCTGCACATCTTACATTCAGGCGTATTTCCGCAATGGAATCCCATAAATGTATCAGTGATATCGTAATCATACTTGCCCTTAATATCTTCGTCATAAATGTATTTCGGAACGGAATTGTTTATATCCAGCAGTGTAACCGTATCACCCGAAGCGCACATGCCGATATACTCACTGAGCGCACCGTATATGTCTACCTCGCAGGCTACCGGTATGCCTCTGGAAACAAGCCTTGAATTTACATAACACGGCTCAAATCCAAACACGCCCGGGAATGCCGGCCAGCATTTATTTGCGAAAGCAACATACTTTCTTGATCCCTTATGGGCTTCAGCCCAATCGAGAAGAGTGATCTCATACTGCGCCATACGCGCATTCAGATCCTCATAATAGCAGCCTTCTCCCATTTCCTCAGCCATCTGTTTGCAGATTTCGGGAATACGCGGATCATTTTCATGCTCTTTATAAGCAACATAAAGATCAAGCTCCGAATTCTCCTCAACTTCCACTCCGATATCATACAGTCCCTTAATGGGCGCGTTGCATGCGAAGAAATCCTGCGGTCGCGGTCCGAAGGTAATTATCTTAAGACTGCTTACACCTATAAGTGCCTTTGCAATAGGTACAAACTCCTTTATCATCTTTGCAATATCCTCTGCCGTTCCGACAGGATATTCAGGAATATAAGCCTTGATGTGTCTCATTCCAAGGTTGTATGAGCAGTTGAGAACTCCGCAATATGCATCTCCGCGGCCGTTTATCATGTCTCCGTCGCCCTCTGCGGCAGCAACATACATGCAAGGACCGTCAAAATGTTTTGCTATAAGTGTCTCCGGTGTTTCAGGTCCGAAGTTTCCTAAGAATACAACAAGTGCATTACACTCGTTACTTTTAACATCTTCCACTGCCTTGAGCATGTCAGCTTCGTTTTCCACTGCTATCGGGCATTCGTACAGACCTTCGCCGTAAGCTTCTTTGATGTTATGTCTTCTCTGGCTTGAAAGTGAAATCGGGAAACAGTCACGTGATACAGCGATTATTCCCATTTTTACCTCGGGTATATTTTTCATCATAGTCATACCTTCCTCTCATCTAAGTTATATTATTTTTTTAAACAATTCCTTAGTTGCCGGGTAAATGTTTTTAAACTGCTCATAACGTTCTTTATAAAGCAAAACGAGATTCTCTTCCGGTTCGATAACCTCTTTTACCTTCACTATACTGTCGCATGCTGCTTTTACCGAATCAAATTCTCCGGCAGCCACCATTGCCAGCATCGCTCCGCCCATTCCGGGACCCTGTTCGGATTCCAGCACCTCGAGTTTTATCCCGAGTACACTTGCTATCATCCTTTTCCAAAGCGGACTCTTGGCTCCGCCGCCGCATATCTTGCTCTTCTCAATCTTTATGCCCAGCTTTTCAGCTATGACAAACATATCTTTTACAGCAAAAGCCACGCCCTCAAGAACGGCCTGCGTAAAATCGGCTCTCGTTGTATCCATTGTCGCACCGATAAACGTTCCTCTCGCATTTGTATCATTTATGGGGCTTCTCTCTCCCATAAGGTACGGAAGGAAGAACAAATGATTGTGTCCGAGATTTTCTTCTTTTATAAGAGCTTGCTCTCTTGCAAAATCGTCTGTCTCAAAGATATTTTTCATGAGCCAGTTGTTGCAGCTGGCGGCTGACAGCATACATCCCATCAGATGATATTTTCCATCTGCGTGTGCAAACGAATGAAGGGCATTGTTTTCGTCAACTCCGAAATTCTCCGAAGAAATAAATATCGTTCCGGAGGTTCCCAGTGAGATATTGCAATTTCCGTCTCCTACTGTTCCCGTTCCCACGGCAGCAGCCGCATTATCTCCTGCTCCGGCTGCCACAACAGTATCCTCAGGAATGCCGAATTTCTCGGAAATTTCTTTTGTGACACAGCCAATCTTTTCGAATGATTCATGAATTGTTGCCATCTGCTCCTGTTTTACATGGCAGATCTCAAGCATTTCCTTTGACCAGCATTTGTTCTTTACGTCCATAAGGAGCATACCTGACGCATCCGATACATCCGTAGCAAAAACGCCTGTAAGCTTATAGTTTATATAATCCTTCGGAAGCATTATCTTGGCGATCTTCGAAAAAAGCTCCGGCTCGTTCTTTTCCATCCAAAGGATCTTAGGTGCCGTAAATCCCGCAAAAGCTATGTTGGCCGTATATTCGCTGAGCTTGTCTTTGCCTATAACATTGTTAAGATATTCAACCTCTTTTTCCGTGCGACCGTCATTCCAAAGTATAGCAGGCCTGATAACATTATCATCCTTATCGAGAACCACGAGACCATGCATCTGTCCCCCGACGCCTATGCCTCTTATCTTTGACTTGTCTATACCTTCAAGAAGCTCAGGGATTGCTTCGCATATTCTGTCCCACCAATCCTCGGGGCTTTGCTGACTCCAACCCGGTTTGGGGAATTCCAGCGGATAATCTCTTGATACGATTTTCTCAATAAAACCATCTTCCTTCATCAAAAGCATTTTAACAGACGATGTTCCAAGGTCTATTCCTATATAATACATACAATCCTCCGCTTTACTTACTGTTCGCTCAAAGTTCGATTTGTTTCGATCAGACGATCAGTTAAATATGATAGAAATGATATATGGTTTCTGAGTGATACTCAACGCCTGCAGGCACTACCGGTGAGACAAAATTCTTTTCATTCACCGAGTTGGGGCAGAACTGTGTTTCAAGGCAAAAACCATGACGATCGTCGTAAGCAACTCCGCCTTTTCCTGTCTGCTTTCCGATAAAGTTTCCGGCATAGAACTGAACAGCGCAGCAATCAGTATATACTTCCATTCCGATGCCGCTCCCCTCACATCCTGCCTTTGCAGCAAGCTTCATTTCGCCGGGTTTCTCACTTAATACATAGTTATGATCAAAGCCCTTTGTGAATTTAAGCTGTTCAAAATCCGCCTCTATGTCCTTACCTATCTTTTTAGGCTGCGTAAAATCCATCGGCGTTCCGGCTACATCCGCATTTTCTCCTGTTGGTATCGACTTGGGGTCTACAACCGGATTATACTTATCTGACATCAGCTGCAGTGTCTGGTCATATACATTGCCGCTGTCATGGCCTCCGAGATTGTAATACGTATGATTTGTAAAATTCATAACCGTATCTTCGTCTGCCTTTGCGTTGTATTCTAAATGAAGAGCATCTTCGTCGTCGATGGTAAACTTAACAGTGATATCCATATTTCCGGGGAATCCCTGCTCATCTTTCGAACTGAAATGATAGAACGTAATGGAATTATCCGTGCTTTCCTTTACCTCCCATATAACACTGTGGAATCCATGCTTTCCGCTGTGAAGATTGTTTTCGTTTTCATTCTGTTCAAGCTGGTATTCTTTCCCGTTTATGGAAAATTTTCCGTCTTTTATACGGTTTCCGTTACGACCTATTGTCGCACCGAAAAAGCACGTGTTTTTCTCGTAATCCGCAACATCATCGTAACCGAGTATCACATCTCTTTGTTTTCCGTCTTTATCCGCAAAAACAACGGATACAAGAGTTGCGCCGTAATCCGTCACTTTAACGAGTGTATGATTGGCATTTTCCAGCGTGTAAAGAGTTGCCTTCTGATTGTTTTTCGTTGTTCCAAATGCATCTGTCTTCATTACGATTCCTCCATGGTCTGTTACGTCATCATATTACACATGGCAGCCTTAAAATGCTTTCTAAAATTCCAACAGAGAGCCTGACGTTCTGTCAGACTCTCTCAAAAGAATCCTTAACTATAATTTTTCTATCAATTAAAACAAACGGATCCGCTACTATTATTTATGTCCTTTTGTACGTGTATCGAACAGTACTGCCGCAACAAGGATAATACCTTTTACTATAAACTGCCAATAAGCATCCAGGTTCATCATTGACATACCATTATCGATTGACATCATGATAACAGCACCGAGGATAGCTCCTGAAACCTTACCGACACCACCTGTCATGGATGTTCCGCCGATAACTGCAGATGCGATAGCATCAAGCTCGTAGTTACCGTTTGCAGCCTGAGCTGTACCACCATTAAGACGAGCTGTGTAGATAACCGCTGCAACAGCACACATAAGTCCGTTCAGCATGTAAACTAATGTAAGACTCTTCTTTACGTTGATACCTGCATATCTTGCAGCTGCTATGTTACCACCGATTGCGTATACGCCACGTCCGAATGTCGTCTTCTGTGAGATAAACGTGAAGATGATAACAACGATTATCATAACAAGAACCGGAATCGGAATTCCCTGGAAGTCATTCATTACGAATACTGCAACAACTATCAAAGCAGAGAATATGAGCCAGCGTACCAGCATTTTTGACATGGATTCTGTCAGATTTCCGTATTTCTGTTTTGCTTTACGCTTTTTCAGCTCGCTCATCAGCAGAGCTATTATAGCAATTACTCCCAAAACCCAGCCTGCGATCTGCGGAACGTATGCTGTACCCCAGAATTTATAAGACTCCTGGAATGGTGCTATTGTCTGTCCGCCTGTAACAGCAAGCATGCCGCCTCGGAATATCAATTGGGCACCCAGAGTAACAATGAACGGTGCTATTCCTGTGTATGCTATCATCGCACCTTCAGCTATACCGAAGATAAGACCAAGTACAAGACCGATTGCTATTGTAGCCGGTGTAGAAAGTCCCCACCATACCTGGCAAACAGCCATCATACATCCTATGAAGCCCATCGTCATGCCGGCCGAAAGGTCGATACCGCCGGTTACGATGATCAGCGTCATACCAACAGCCATGATTCCGGTAAATGATGCCTGACGGAACAGGTTGGAAAGGTTACGCGTCGTCATAAAGTTGCCTTGTGTTGTCAGTGTGAAAACAACCCAAATGATAACCAGTACCAAAACCATGGTTAAGGTACGCATATTGGCTTTTTTGCCTTTTTTCTTATTTTCTGTTGCCATATTCAACCCCTCCCTACTGCTGCACGCATCAAGATTTCCTGTGTAGCATCTTTTACATCAAACTCGCCGGTGATTTCACCGCCTGCCACTGTCAGGATACGATCACTCATACCCAGGATTTCTTCCATTTCCGAAGAAATCATGATAATAACAACGCCTTTATCAACAAGCTCATTCATGATCTTGTATATTTCAAATTTAGCACCAACGTCTATACCACGTGTGGGCTCGTCCAGTATCATAACCTTCGGGTCACTCATCAATGCCTTTGCAAGTACAACCTTCTGCTGGTTACCACCGGAAAGCGTGTTGACTGCCACATCAATACTAGGTGTCTTTGTTCGTATTTCTTCTATATACTTAGTCGTATATGCGACCTCTGCGTCCTCATCCAGAATACCATGATTTGATACCTTATCCAGAGAAGACAGCGTTGTATTCTCCTTTACGCTCATGATAAGGTTCAATCCGGTCTTTTTACGATCCTCACTGACGATAAAGTATCCTGCTTTCAATGCATCCAGCGGATTTTTTATCTCCACTTTCTTGCCGTCAATGTAGATCTCGCCTTCTCCTTTTGTACGGAACGCGCCATAAACCGCCGTAAACAATTCCGTACGTCCTGCACCCATCAGGCCGCTGATTCCGAGTATTTCTCCTCTGTAGGCTTTAAGGCTGACATTATTAATAAGGTTACGTCCCTCAATATCGGGATGCGGAACTGTAAAATTCCTGAGTTCAAAGCCGACCTCTCCACGTGTATGCGGAACACGCGGGAAGAGATTTGTCATCTCACGTCCGACCATCAATGAGATCATGTCATCCTTCGACATCTGTGACTTCGGACGGGTTTCGATTGTTTCTCCATCACGCAAAATTGTGATATCGTCACACAGGCGCATTATCTCGTCCAGTCTGTGTGATATATATATGCATGTAACACCGTTTGACTGAAGCTTTTTAACAAGATCCAGAAGGATATCAACTTCGGCCTCTGTCAGTGCTGCTGTAGGCTCGTCAAGAAGCAATAACTTTACATCTCTTGATAATGCCTTTGCGATCTCGACCATCTGCTGCTGTCCGACACCGAGATTTCGAATGATCTCTTCGGGATTTACATCAAGTCCAACTTCCTTGAGCAGCTGTACGCAGCGGTTATGCATCTCGCCAAAATCAATATATCCTCTTTTATTCGGCTGGTTGTTAATGAAGATATTCTCCATAACGCTCATATCCGGAACCAGGTTCATCTCCTGATGGATACATGCTATACCTGCCTTCTCAACATCTCGTATTGTACGAAATTTGCTTTCTTCTCCGTTATAAATAACCTTTCCTTTATAAGTTCCATACGGATAAACTCCGCATATAACTTTGATCAGTGTTGATTTGCCGGCTCCGTTTTCGCCGACCAGCGCATGAATATGTCCTCTTTCTATATTGAAGGAAACTTCTGACAGCGCCTTAACACCAGGGAATTCTTTGGTTATATCCTGCAGCTGCAAAATATAATCTGCCATAAACACACACCCCCAAATCTTAACAATTCACTTTCACATCTTCAGACCAGTTGCATTTTTTAAAACACCAGAGGTTATATGGTAGTGATACCATACACCTCTGGTATCATTCATCAATTTATGATTCTACAGATGTGTTAATTCCTTTTTATCACAAATCAGTCTGTCGGCCACTCATCTTCCGGAACGTTTGCATATACATCTTCAACCGTATGGAATCCGTCACGTTTTACGATGATCTCATAGATGTTGTCCTTGTTAACCTTCTCTACGTCAACTGTGAAGGAGTCAACATCCTTGGAATTGTTGTTAAGTGTCTGCCATGTTCCAAGACTGGAGTCAACATAAGATTCCGGATCCTGGCCTGTTGCCAATGCAACTGCGAGCTCGCAAGCTGCCTGGTTAAGAGGAGCAAGAGGTTTGTAAACAGTACCTGTCTGTGTTCCTTCAACTATTCTCTGGCATGCTGCCAAGTCTGCATCCTGTCCGCAGATCGGAACTGTTCCTGCAAGACCCTGAGCTGCAAGAGCCTCAACTGCTGCACCTGCTGTACCATCGTTAGAAGCTATAACGCCCTGTACGTCGTTGTTTGCAAGTGTAAGACCGTTCTCTGTATGCTTAAGGGCTTCGTTCGGATCCCAGCCTTTGCACCACTGCTCTGTAACAATTGTGATATCTCCGCTGTCAATGTACGGCTGAAGTACATCCTGCTGTCCTTCTGCAACAAGGTGTGCGTTGTTATCTTCCGGAGCACCCTTTAACCAGATGTAATTTCCCTTAGGTGCTGCTTCTGTAACGAATTCTGCCTCAACCTGACCAACTTTGTAGGAGTCGAATGTTACATAGTAGTCAAGATCACAGTTCATTATGAAACGGTCATATGCTATAACCTTAATTCCTGCATCGTGTGCTGCCTCAACGATCGGGCTTGCTGCTTCTGCATCAAGTGACTGAACTATAAGTACGTCAACGCCCTGATTGATAAGGTTTTCGCACTGTGATATCTGCTTGTTTGCATCGTTGTTTGCGACCTGAGTATTTAATGTGAATCCATTCTCATCAGCATACTCTTCGAACATGGTAATCTCACGGTTCCAACGTTCCTCTGTCGTATTACCGATTGAAAGTCCGACAACTATATCGGAAATATCCTTCGTTGCTTCGCTACTGCCGCTGTCAGATGATGCCTCGCTGCTGCTTGATGCGCTTGACGTTGCGCTTGCGCTGCTGCTGTCACTGCTGCCGCTGCTGCTACTGCTTCCGCTTCCACCACTGCAGGCTGTCAGTGATGCTGCCATAGCTGCCACCATCAAAGTTACAAACAATTTCTTTTTCATTTGCTTCCCTCCTTATACAATGAATCATTTCTTATATAAATCGGAGAATCCGAATTATATCTTCAATAATTTACTAATCTTATATTGCAATAAAATTTCTAAGGATTACTTTGTTGACTCTTTTAAAACTCTTATATCTTCTTTCATGATCTCGAAATAATCTTTATTTATATTCCTCATCGGATTCAACTCATAAAGATTTTCCAGAATCAGCCATCCCGAATAATTCTTTTTCTTCAGGAAATCGATGGTATCATAATATCCGGTCGTTCCCGTTCCTAATACATATTGTGCGTTCTGATCTTTGATTCCGTCCTTTACATGCATCTGATTGATGTAATACGGATACATCTCTTCCAGCACATTGTGTATGTCGATATCTGTCAGGCAGGCATGATTGCAGGAATCAAATAAGAAGCAGAAGTTCTCTTTATCTACCAGCTGATGCAGTTTCTTCTGAACATCTACGGAATTCGGATTTTCACATCCTATTTTTATTCCCTTTTCTCCCGCATAATCACAGAAGTAACGATATCTTCTTGCCGTATTTTCTATGTCTTCATCATTTGTCATGAGACTTGCGTTGAAGTTTGAGAAGAATACAAGCTTTATTCCCATGTACGCAGCCGCATCAATAGCTGTGATTCCTTCGTCGTTTACTACCTGATCCCACTTCGTGCCGACTCTTGCATGGAAAGGAACATTGTCTCCGTCGCTTACGCCGACATTAGGATACTCTATGCCGAATTTTTGCTGCGCGTCCAGGTAGAGATCCTGAAGTTTGCGCTGTCCCAACGGCCATCCGTGCTCATAAGAGCCAAGCTCTAACGACATTCCGTCAAGTCCCATTTCCGAAACTATACGTGGAGCGAACACTCCTGTTCCCGGTACACAAAAATTACAAATTCCTAATTTTACGTCCATTGATCTTCCTTTCTGCCGTTCACTGCTTATCAGCACTCAGCTTCGATCTCGCTTATCTTAACCGGACGGCCCTCTTTAAGTGATTTATCAGCAGCCATTGCGATCTTAACAGGCTGAATTCCATCGAATCCGTTTACAAGAGTTGGTGTATCGTTTAACACTGCCTCGGTAAACGCCTTTGCCTCTGCTATGAATGCATTGTTATATCTCTCAAGGAAGAACCATGTCGGCTTTGCTACCTCAACGTTATCTCCGCAGGATACCATTGCCGTGTTGTTCAGGTCATTTGATACCCAAACGGCACCTTTATCGCAATGTACTTCTGTTCTCTGGTCATATCCGTAATGAGCCGCGCGGCTGTTGTCGATAACTCCCAATGCTCCGTTTTCAAACTTCATCATTATTATCGCCGTATCAACATCGCCGTATTTGTCATATCCCGCACCTGAAAGTGCTGCACCGTATGCAGTAACCTCCGTTACTTCGCTGCCGGAAAGATAACGAACCATATCGAAATCATGTATCGTCATATCCATGAATATTCCGCCGGATACCTTGATGTAATCCATTGACTGATGATCAGGATCTCTTGACGTTACCTTTACGATATTCGGTGCTCCCAGCTTTCCTGATGCAACCGTATCGCGTACTGCCTTGTGGTTGTGATCAAATCTTCTTACAAATCCGACCTGCAGTTTAACGCCGGCTTTTTCAACTGCATCAAGAGCTTCTTTTATCTTTGAAAGCTTTGTATCAATAGGTTTCTCACAGAAGATGTGCTTTCCTGCCTTGGCGGCACGGATAATGAAATCTGCATGAGTACTTGTTGATGAACAAATAAATACGGCATCTATCGAAGGATCTTCAAAGATCTTTTCGGGATCATCGTATACATTTGCGATTCCCATGTCTGCTGCCCACGCTCTTGTGGCATCGTTCATAAACGGATCTGCTACTGCGCAAAGCTCTGCGTCTGCTACGGAATGTGCAAGATTTTCTCCATGCAGCTTTCCGATTCTGCCTGCACCCAACAAACCTATTCTAACTTTCTTCATTTCAGTTTCTCCTTCCACTAACCCAATTACCTTTGAAACATGCTCTGTTTTTCGTTACTTTTTATATATTTTTGTTATGTTTCCTTGCTATGTTATGCATTATACACCATACTTTTCTCAGTGTGGTATCTTAATCTTGTACTAATTTCAGACCAATAATTGCCAAAAAAGGCGGTTTTTTATCATTCCGTTTCAGAATATTGCTTTTTTTAACGGTATCCGGCACAATTACCCAGTCAGATTTCCGATTTTTCCTATGCAGTGCAAAAAGAGCACTGCAAAGTGCAGTGCTCCGTATATTTTTTGTTTATTTTTACCAAATAGCATTTTGACGGTTCGGATTTACATTTCTCCCCGGGCTTCTCTTTCGCCGAGCTCTTCCATTATCTTTCCGTAATTCTTGTCAAGCTTGTACATTGCCAGAACAATAACCGCTATCGTCCACACAAGAATCGGTCCCCATATGTATATGTTCTGAATCATTGCAAGTGCCGACACCGGCTGTGTAATCGCTGTTCCTGACGAGCTGATATATCCGGCTCCGTCAAGCAGATTCGAGATTATCGCGCTTGTTATTCCGTTTCCAAGCTTAAATCCGAGAGCTCCTCCGGCAAATATAAGCGATGCCTGACGGATATGCGTTTTCCACTGACCAAACTCAACGGTATCGCCAAGCATACCGAAGATAACAGCCGTAAGCGGCGCCTCACCCAATGCACGAATTATAGACGTCACAAGAGCCATTTCAAAACTTTGGGTGTTTATGAGGAAAGCCGCCTGCGCCACTACCGCTACGATCGCGCCGACAAAAGAAATTTGTTTCTTTCCGAATCTTTTAAGGAGCAGCGGGCAAAGCATTGCTCCGATTACAAGTGTCAGCGTTTCCGCAATATAAAGCACGCTGTACATCCACGTGTCATTTCCGAAAATATATTTGCAGTAGTACGGAAGTGCCGTTCCGACTATAGTTCCGTGAACACAGGTTACCGTCCAAAGTATCAGACAAGCCCAGAAATACTGATTTGTTACAAGTGCCTTCACGGCGGCTCCAACGCCTACCTTTGTATCCTCGTGCTTCTCTGCTTCTTCGCCTGCATTGAGCTCTTTGCAATTTACAAAGCAGATGATAAGCATTACGAACGCTATCACTACCCAGATCAGCATTGCTTTTACCCACGCTGCCTGGTCATCTCCCAAAAGCTTAACTACCGGCTGTGTAAACGCAACCGCTATGATTCGTCCGATAGGCGCCATCGACATACGGAAGATAGACAGCATATCTCTTTCGTGTGATGAACGCGTCATCATTGTTGAAAGAGTTCCATACGGCACATTAATAGCCGTATAGCAGATTGTTGTTACTACATTATACGTTATGAATATATACCAGAATTGCAGTGTTTCGGATGTCTGAGGTATCGTAAACAGCGAAACAGCCGACACACAATACGGAATAGACATCCAAAGGATCCAGGGTCTGGCCTTCCCCCATTTACTCTTCGTTTTCGTAACTATAACGCCCATTATCGCGTCACTCGTTCCGTCAAAAATACGCGAGATAAGCATTACCAGTCCAACCGTTACAACAGGAACTCCTGCGTAGTCAGTGTAGAAAAGCACAAGAAGTGCCGAGATCATTCCGTAAACTATATTGCACGCCGTATCGCCGAAACCATAAGAAATTCTAACACCGACGCTTAGCTTTTTAAAAGCGTCCGTGCTTGTTTTAACCTGTTTTTCGCTCATATAAATATCCCCTAACTTTTTTACGTAACTTAATAAGTCTAAGATCTTTATTCGCGCGCTGATACATCTCTTTCCCTATGTTTTAGTTACCTTTCTACCGAAGTACATTTTAAAACACAATCTCTTTTCACGTTATCTTAATCTTGTGGTAATTTTCGCGACATGTCTGCCTTTCGACGTAAATTCCGGGGATTTTGTTTCAAGATATTGCTTTTTGTTACCGTAACTGTTTAGCATGCAGTTTTTTCGCACCGCAACTCGGGCAGGCCGACTCCTGTTCGGTTTACACAAAAAGGAGCACTGCAAATCGCAGTGCTCCGATTGTTTTTATAATTATTGATCTGATCAGATTTCCTCGCCTTTTTCAAGTGCAAGTGTTCTTGTTGTAAGGTCACATACCGAAGACGGTCCGTAGTACTGGATAGCACCCGGGAACAGGAATGCGGTCTCAACAGCCCACTGATCTCTGTGTGCCTCAAAGTACTTGAACGGAGCTCCGTCAAGCTCTGTAAGTGCCTTTCTGATAACCGGCTTATCCTTACCGTTTCTTCTCTCCATATTCATCATCTTCGTGATGGGCATACCGCCTGCAACCCACTCTTCTGCCGGCTTGGACAGATTTGAAACCTTTGAAAGGTATCCGTTGAATCCATACTGGATCAACATGAATGCGTTGTATCCAAGTGAATAGCAGTAGTCAGCGTCGAAGTTTGACGGAAAAGCGCATCTTCCTTCGTATCCGAAGAAGTGATGCTGCGTAGCATATTTGCCCTTATATGTTCCTGCAGCTTTTCTCTGAGCAAGCTTAGCGCCTGTCATCTCTGCAAACAGTTTCTCGGACTCGATCAGAGACACCTGTACGTTGCCGTGAGGATCTCTCTCGAGGAACAACTGCTGCTGAATCTCCTGCGGAAGGATCTCAAATACAGCCATAGACTCTTTTGTAAGGCCGTTCTTGATGAATTCGTACTTGTCATCCCATGTAGGAAGTGCATTGAACTCTTCCGTCTTTTCGCCGGCAAGAAGCTCGTTGATCTCAGCGATAAGTACAGAGAATTCCGGAACGAATTCTACGATACCCTCAGGAATAATAGCTACACCGAAGTTATCTCCGTTAGCAGCTCTCTTCTCTACAGAATCTGCGATGTAATCAGCGATCTGTGAAAGAGACATCTTCTTAGCCGCTACTTCCTCACCGATAAGGCAGATGTTCGGCTGAGTCTCAAGTGCGCACTCAAGTGCTACGTGAGAAGCGGAACGTCCCATAACCTTGATGAAATGCCAGTACTTCTTAGCAGAGTTTGCATCTCTCTCGATGTTTCCGATAAGCTCGCTGTATGTCTTTGTTGCTGTATCAAAACCGAATGAGCACTCGATGTCCTCATTCTTAAGGTCTCCGTCTATAGTCTTGGGGCATCCGATTACCTGAACGCCTGTGTTGTTAGCTGCCATGTACTCAGCAAGTGTGCATGCATTTGTGTTGGAGTCATCTCCGCCGATGATAACGATAGCTGTGATGCCGTGCTTTTTGCATACTTCAGCTGCTACAGCAAACTGCTCCGGTGTCTCAAGCTTTGTTCTGCCGGATCCGATGATATCAAATCCACCGGTGTTTCTGAACTGATCGATATACTCGTCAGTCATCTCGATGTATTTATCTTCAAGAAGTCCGCTGGGGCCGCCCTTGAATCCAAGGAGTACATTATCCTTGTTGGTTGCCTTAAGTGCGTCATAAAGGCCGCTTACAACGTTGTGTCCGCCGGGAGCCTGTCCGCCGGAAAGGATAACACCTACGATCTGCTTTTTAGCTACAGATGTATTCTGTCCCTTTACAAATGTGATCTCCGGCTTTCCGTATGTGTTCGGGAAAAGCTCAGCGATCTTCTCCTGGTCTGCAACGCTCTGAGTTGCCTCGCCTTCCTTTACGCCGATCTCCGCAATACCGTTTCTGAGCATTCCCGGAAGCTTCGGAATATACTCGTACCTTGCCTTCTGAAGTGGTGAGATTTTCATGATCATTTCTCCTTTACCCTATATTATCCACGGCTATGCCGCAAAAGATGCTGAAACTCTCTTATTTAAAACAATATTACCTTTACCTTAATCGTCAGACCCCTCTGACTGTTCATCCGACTCGCCTTCGCCGCTCTCCTGCGGCTCCTGATCGTCTTCGTCGTTCTCATCATCATTTTCCTCTGACAGACGGCGTATCCTTTCGGCTATCGTCATCGTTCTGGGATAATCCTCCTCAGGCTCGCTCTGTTCGGCTTCCTGCGTCTCTTCACTATTATCCGAAAGCTCTTTTTCATCGGAGCCTTCTATACTGTCCTGCTCCTCAGACTCTTCGTCTTCTTCCTCTTCCTTTTTGGCACCGGAAACTTTTCTTATGGCATCGATGATAATTCCCGCACCGATAACAATGAACGCAATTCCGAAAACCAACATAAACCACACGGGGTCTCCCGTTTCTTCAGTCGGGTTGATGTATCCGCTTATAAGCCTATATCCGAGATAAGCTATATATCCGCCTGCAATAAAGCGTACTACTGTTCTAAAAGAATTTCCGCCCATATTGTACCTCATTTCGCCAGATTTATGAATAGTAACTATAAAAAAATGGGGCCTATAGGGCTCGAACCTATGACCCTCTGCTTGTAAGGCAGATGCTCTCCCAGCTGAGCTAAGACCCCAAGTAACATATGCTTTTATCTTGTAATATAAAACGACCCGGATCGGGATCGAACCGACGACCTCCGCCGTGACAGGGCGGCGCTCTAACCAGCTGAGCCACCGGGCCATGAATTATTATTTTTATGCCAATGGACCCTCGGGGACTCGAACCCAGGACCGATCGGTTATGAGCCGATTGCTCTAACCAGCTGAGCTAAGGGTCCAAAAAAGCCGATGATCGGACTCGAACCGATAACCTGCTGATTACAAATCAGCTGC
>CAYMAY010000012.1:9931-27624 GCA_964388555.1 uncultured Lachnospiraceae bacterium | reverse complement strand
GAGGAAGCTGCAAAGAACGGAAAGTTCTAAAATCGATTTAAACACTTATATATCAACGTTATTAAGAGGACGCAACCGGTTGGCTGCGTCCCCTTTCAGTTAATATAAAAATTGTTTTTAGATTTAAATTACTGTTTGTTCTCTTTGATAGTGGAGAAAACAACCGCAACCACGATTATCGCGCCTTTCAGCATCATCTGAGGGTACGAAGATACATTTAACAGATCAAGCAGGTTATTGATAATTCCAAGGATAAACACACCGATAATGACACCACTGATAGTTCCTTTTCCACCTGTAAAACTTGTTCCTCCTATAACAACCGCTGCGATGCAGTCATTTGCAAGATCTTCACCATTCGTAGGCGCGCCGACTCCAAGTCGCGCCGTAAGCAGTATGCCCGCCACCGCTGCGCAAAAAGCAGAAAGTACATACGGAAGTATTTTCCATCGCATTACGTCAATACCGGAGATTTTTACCGCCTCTTCGTTTCCGCCAATGCCGTAAATAATACGGCCGGCAAATGTTTTCGCCATCAGCAGATAAACCATGATCGCGAAGATGATCATAATAACACTCAAAGTTGGAATAAATCCTAAAATTCTTCCCTTGCCTATAAACGAGAATGCATCAGCGGCCTCAGCGTCTTTCCACGAAATAGGCGAGGAATTTGTAAACCAGTATGCAATACCGCGTGCAAACTCCATCATTCCAAGTGTAACAATAAATGGAGCGATCCTGAATTTTGCCACAATGATTCCGTTTACCAGTCCCAAAATAACACATATCCCTATCGCACCTGCAAACGCCAACAAAATATTATTTGTAGAGTTTATAATGGCAGCTGAGAATACGCTGCTGACGGCCAGAACGGAGCCAATACTAAGGTCGATACCTCCTGAAAGGATCACGATAAACATTCCAAACGATGCGATCATGCTGGAAGACTGCTGGATAAAGAGATTCTGGAGGTTTAGCGATGTCAAAAATGACGGCGTCAGTAACGTACCCACCACGATCATTACTGCCAGAACAACGATAGGTATTGCCTGTTCCTTAATAAATCTGCCCATAAAACTTTTTCTTGCAGGCATTGAAGCACTTTCAAAACTGTCAATTGTCATTGCATCTGTTTTCTTCATGACACCTCTCTCCTCTCCACTTCCTTATACATGTATTCAAGCATGTTTTTTGTATCCTGCATCTCATCAAATTCCAGTTCTCCTGTAATGCATCCGTTTCTCATAACAATTGTTCTGTCGCAGGTTCCCTGTATTTCCTCCGTTTCGGATGAAATGATAATTATCGACTTTCCTTCCGACCGCAGAGTCTCAAGCAACGCATAGATTTCAGCACGTGCTCCCACGTCAATTCCCTGCGTCGGTTCGTCAAATATAAGAATCTGAGGCTGTGCAGTGATTGCTTTAGCAATAACTACTTTTTGCTGATTTCCGCCGCTCAACTCCTGTACCGGATTTTCAATAGTGTTCATCTTGATGTGCAGCGATCTTACCAGTTGGTCAATATTCTCATTTTCTTTTGCGCCATCAACAAATCCTAATTTGTTGCAGAACTTTCCGAAGTTTGACATGGTTATGTTTTCGCGGATCGGTCTACACAAAACCATTGCCTGTGCTTTTCTATCCTCAGGAGCCAGAAACAAGCCATACTTAACGGCATCTGCCGGAATCCTTATCCGTACCGGCTTACCGTTGATCTTTATTGTTCCGCTTTTTAATCTGTCGATCCCCATTATCGCCCTCGCAGTCTCGGTACGTCCGCTTCCCACAAGGCCTGCGATTCCGAGTATTTCTCCCTCTCTGAGAGAGAAAGAAACATTGTTTATATTACCGTTGCAAAGGTTTTCGACTTCCAATACCACCCTGTCACTTTTTCTGACTCCATGCTTCGGATACATACCCCCAAGCGATTTACCCAGCATATGCGCTATCAGATCCTTCTTCGTTAGGTTTTCATTTTCGAGAACAGCTACCATTTCACCGTCTCTCATAACGGTAATCCTGTCGCTTAATTGAAAAATCTCCTCCAGACGATGTGAAATATAGATCAGTGAAACATTTTCACGTTTGAGCGAATCTATTATATCCATCAGGATATGCACTTCTTTATCGGATAAAACGGCTGTAGGCTCATCAAAAATTATGATTTTAGGCTTTCGATACAACACGCGTGCAATTGCGACGAATTGTTTCATGGCAGCACTCAGTGAACCTGTACGATCATCAGGATTTACGGGGATATTATAATGCTTCAGCAATTCCGCCACATTTTTTCGAAGCTTTTTAAACGGAACTACCCCGTGATTTGAAAACGAATCGGAACCCATGCAAATATTCTCCGTAACCGATAGATCCTCCATCATCTCAAACTGCTGATATACCTGTTCTATGCCGTTTTTCTTCGCGATAATGGCACTGTGCTTTTTTATACTGTTTCCATTCAGGATCATTTCTCCCTGATCTCTCGTATATACACCGGTCAGTATCTTCATAAGTGTGCTTTTGCCGGCACCGTTTTCGCCAACCAAAGCCATCGTTTCACCGGTCTTCACTGAAAAATCAACATTTTTTAAAGCCTTTACAGCACCAAACGATTTGCAGATTCCTTTCATTTCGATTATATTTTGCATACCGTTTCTCTCTCCATTTTTTTAGAATTCTGAATCAGGATCGTAGTAATCGTCCACGTTTTCCGAAGTCACAAGAGTTGGCTCCATAGTAAGTGTTCTGGATTCGGGAATCGTACCGTCATTGAGATATCCGAGAAGTACACGACAAGCCGCTTCTCCAACTTCATACGGGGAGTTAAGACCGAGAGCAACAATAGGGCCGCCCTCCTTCATGATCTCAAGCGCAGATTTCGAACCGTCAACAGCACCCATGATCAGATTATCTTCAAGGCCAAGCTGCTCGGCAGCGGAAGTTGCTCCTACGACATGTGCATCACATGTACCGATGATGCATTTCAAATCCGGATTTGCTGCCAGCATATTCTGAGCCGTTTCAAGACCGGATTCCTCCGAATATGCTCCTGCATAAAGGAATGTGCGTTCCGTAATCTTTCCCTCCGTATCAACTTCTGCAATGCCGTCCCTTGCTCCTTCATTTCTGGCCGTTGCTATTGAATTTCCATCTGTACCGCCGATCATGCCATACGCGATCTCTTCCTCATCCGGATACATTTCCAGAAGGCGTGTTGCCAATTCCTTGCCTACCATTTTTCCGAGTTCATAAGCATCCGTTACGCAGGCCGTCATATATGCAGCGCCCGTTTCCGGAGGCGTATCTACGGCAACAACAGGAATTCCGGCAGCCTCACAATCATCCAGGGTAGATGTAATAGTTTCCTGGGGATTCGCCGGGTTAATAATGATCGCGTCTACATTCTGTGCTATAAAAGTATTGATCTGATCAACCTGCTTGGAAGCACTGTCCTCACACTGCACCAATTTAACCTCTACTCCGGTTTCAGACAGTTTCTCATTTACATTGTCATAAAGAGCTTTAAACCATCCGGTCGACACATCCGTCATCGCCACACCGATGGTGTAGGCTTTATCCGCCTTTAATTCCGGCAGACTTTCCAGGTCGATATATTCCGCTTCGTCACTGATCGTTCCGTAAAGCTCCGCAAGTTCTCCGCTATTTGTTGAAGAAGATGATGTTGTTGATGCAACTGATGAAGATGCAGATGCGGTCGAAGATGACGCAGATGAAGACGCGGATGAAGATGCACCACATCCCGTAATTGTTGCTGTGAATAACGTTATAGCAGCCATGATAGTAACAAGCTTTTTCAATTTCATTTTATGATCTACCTTTCTTTATTCATTTTTATATAATTGCAAATGGTCTGATGGGGGAACCCGACCCGTTCTTCAGTTTCAACGGAATTGCCATAAAATAGCTTCTTCTCGGCAATTTATCAAGATTCATAAGCATTTCCAATATAAAGATTTCATTTGGCAGGAAACTGTTATGATGCCCGTATGAAAAATGTTCATAACCGTTTTCAACCGGCGTATCCGCCGCAACTGTATCCGTCCCGAAGGCTCTGATCTTTCTTTGTGCAAACAACTCGGTAGCATCCAGAGATAACCCCGGCTCATTAAGCGCATAATATTTCCATTCCTTGTCCAGCTTCCAGTGCTTTTGATATCCAAAATCCATCAATACAATATCACCCTCGCCGGCTCGGTCGCCCATTTCATCTTCCAGACGCAAAATCTCTTCGGCAGTGATCCGCTGCCCCGGTTTCGCATTTAACTTATACATGTCGTACTTTATTGCCGGCCCCATTATCATATTTGCCGGATACGTGTCCACAGTTTTATCCATCATCTCCGGGATGATATGCGCCGGACAATCAACATGCGCACCTGTATGCTCTCCCATCACAATTGTCTGGCAATAGTATCCGTCATGCTCATGTGTAATAGTCGGATCTACGATAACCTGCGGATGCGTTGGCCATTTTGGCATATTATGTTCTATCGTCGGTGACAGATCAACAATTTTCGCGCCGTTAATCAATTGCGTTAACAATTCCCAGTTTTCCACTGATATTCACTCTCCCTTCGTAATCTGTTCTAATTCCTTTTACTCACTCTATCGTCAGTATTACCTTGAGTGCTTTTTTACCCTTTATAAGATCCATGCACTCGTGGATTTTGTCATATGGCAAAACATGAGAATAGAAATTCTTCGGATCAACCCTTCCGTCTTCGATCATACGGATAGTTTCGTCCATGATCGCGTATTCACCCACCGGAAAATTGAGCATATGAAGTGATGTGTTGACTTGAAGCCTGCTTGTATCAACAGTAAGATCATTCTGCTTTAAAACACCCAGTGAACAAACCTTTCCGCCGGATTTCAAGCGGGTAGATCCTTCATATAAAATGCCTGTAGAACCCACTGCATCAATGACGAGGTCAAACTTCTTTCCGTTAAGCACCTCATCAACATTCTGCTTTGAAAAATCGATCGTCTGTGCTGCCTTACCGATGGTCTGAGCCTGTTTGAGACGCTCCTCAATGCCATCGATCTGGGTTACATTTGCCCCGCGCAGGGTACAGAACATCCCCAAAGCTATTCCCATTGGTCCCGCTCCGTAGATCAATATCTCCATTCCCGTGCCGGCGCCGAAATTTTTTGCAGCAGAATGGCATTCTGCCAGTGATAAAAGCACTCCCGCATCAACATAATCAATGCTGTCAGGAAACTTATGCTGTTTTACCCACGGAAAATCTTTTTCGGTAAACCCATCCTCAAGCATTGCCTGATTATCGCTGACAAGACCGTATTGTGCCATACTTCCATGAGTCTTGTGATAACCGTTTCCGACCTCCGTATGAAGATTCGGGTGGATCCATCTCTCTCCAACGTGTATATTTCGAACCTTCTTTCCCACGGCGACGATCTCTCCGGCGCCCTCATGACCTAGAACGGTGGGGTAAATGCTTACGCCATTTCCCAGATCACCTCCCGTTCCGTTAATGATCTGCATATCTGTTCCGTTGCAGAAGCCGCAGGCGTGAACCTTAACCAATGCTTCATAATCTCCCGGAACCGGCATTGGTATGTCATCGACAATTTCGACCCTTCCCGGTGCGGTTACAGCTATTCCTTTCATGTATTCCATTGCTCACATTCTCCTTAAAGTTCTTTACTTTCTTTGAAACATTCTTATTTTCTTACGAGCCAGTTCGGTGACATTGGCTTTAGCCGCATCATACATCTTATAGATATCTTTACATTCCACCGAAGCTTCCAGTCCTTCCATAAACGCCATACGAACCTCTGTAGCCACATTGATCTTTCGAATTCCCAGTGAGATCGCCTTTTTGATCATATCCTCCGGAATACCGGATCCGCCATGAAGCACAAGATGAGGAGCACCCATTTCACGGCTTTTCTTTATTCGGTCAAAATCAAGGTTTGGCGTTCCGGCGTATATTCCATGTGCGTTTCCTATACCGATTGCGAGCGCATCGCAGTCAATCACCTCGATAAAACGCTTTACCTCGTTCAGGTCTACGAGATTTGAACTTTTATTGCTGATTCCGTCTTCCACGCCGCCGATGGCTCCAAGCTCACATTCAACCGAAACTCCCACGGCATGAGCCGCACGCACAACCTCTGCACTTTCCTTAAGATTATGCTCAAACGGGAAATGAGAACCATCATACATTACAGACGTAAATCCCGCTCTGAGACAGGCGATAGTTTGCTCGTAACTTGCGCCGTGATCCAGATGCATTACTACAGGAACCTTGCTCTGGCGGGCAATATTCCGGACAACATCCGGAAGATGCTTTAATCCGCCTGCATTAATCGCTCCCTGTCCTATGGTCATAATAACGGGACAGTCTTCCATTTCTGCGGCAGTTATAATTGCCTCTGGAATTTCTATATTGTCGATGTTGAATCCCGGAATCGCCGTGTTTGTTTTTTCGGCATAATCCAGTACTTCCTTTAAAGTTACCAGTGCCATTTTTTTCCTCCATTCTCCTCCGAAAGTTTATTTAAAGTTTCTTCCAACGTTGGTTCTGCCTGTCTGCCGCCCATGCCTGCGCAGGTAAGACCCGCGAAGGTATTACAAAAATTCAGCGTCAGGTCCATTTCCCATCCTTGCATAAGGCAATACAGGAATGCCCCATGGAAATTATCACCTGCGCCGGTACTGTCTACCACATCCACCGCCACAGCCTCTGCCTCGGTAAATTCTCCGTTTTGATAAGCAATACTTCCTTTTTCTCCCATTGTGACGCACACAGTTTCTACGCCTTTGCCGGCATAATAAAGGCACGCCTCTTTCGGTGATAACCCAAGGGTTTTCATGACTGTTTTATCATCAGGTACAAATATATCTGTATAGGGAAGGATCTCATCAGTTGCTTTTCTTGTCAGATTTCCGCCGTCAACCGAGATTTTTGCATCTGTATTTTCTTTACAGTACTTTACTAATTCGGCGCAAAATGAATCTTCCAATCCACCTACATGTATCATCTTTGCCGACCTCAGTGCCTGCTTATCTAACATATCCAATGTCAGGCTCCGTATGCATCCGCCAAAATGAGTAATGCATCTTTTGCCGCTTGCTTCGATCTGAATGACGCTGAAGGAAGACTCCTCATCCGGAATACTTATGATCTTTGAGAATGAAAGCTTTCTCGACAAAATGTCAGCTTTTATAAAGTCTGTCGCATCCGATGGTTTTCCAACAGCCGTAATAAGTCCGCAATCCCCACCAAGCTTTTGAAATGCAGATGCTGACACGGAAGCAATCCCACCGCAGGTATTTGTAATGGAAGTTGCCCTAATCCTTTGATCCGACTCAGGAGGCGCATCGACAGTCATCAGAAGATCTTTTGTCGCTGAACCGATAAATAAACAATCAATCATTTTTTAACCACCTGTCTTTCCCGTTTAGTTTTTTCTTTAAGATTAGTTTAACAAAAAAAAGAACGTAAACAATTTACGTTCCTTTCATATTTTTACGATTTTCATTAAATTTACTCTAAAAATGCACTCATCGTCCGACATGCAATCGTTGGTATTCCTTAGGCGACAATCCGGTTTGTCGTCTAAAAATCGTTGAAAAATAAGTCGGATTTTCGTAACCGCATTTTTTCGCTATTTCATATGTTTTAACCTTGCCGCTTTTGAGAAGATTTTGTGCATATTCCATTCTTATTTTTGTAAGATAGTTGATAAATGATGTGCCTTCATGCTGCTTGAATTGGGCACTAAAATAGTTTGATGACATTCCCACGGCATCTGCTACCTGATCTAATGTCAGGGAAGATTCCGAAAAATGTGTCTGGATATAAACTTTTGATTTTTCCACGACATTTTGCACCGATGTTGAATTATGATTTGCGGCATTACACAGACACCCTAAAAATCCGCTCAGTTTTTCAAATGTATCGTTCAATGACGCACTGGACATTATTTTTTGGAATTCTTCCAGCGGATCGTCCATTATTGCTTCCAGCGGCTGACCTATATCATCCATCAGCTTTCCGCACTCGTTATAGATCCCGCCCAGCAGCACTCTTGTGTAGAGATACGAATTTTTACCGGTTTTACTGAGGTCTTCCCGTAAAATAATCAGGTTCTTCTCGACTGCAGTTCTGTCGAAGGATGCCAACGCCCACATAACATTTCGCACGTTAGGCATTCCCGCTACAGAATCCTCAGACTCCATCGACGGTTCTTCCGTATCGATATCGCTGTTCCGACCCTGATGAAAGGCAACTTTCTGTCCGTTTCTCAGATCGTCCCACGCCGAAGGCAGATTTCTGATGTTGTCATACACACAGGATCTCACTGTTGTATATTGTTTATCTGAAAGTATCATCCGAAGGCTGCGCACAAAAGAACGACAGGCAAAGCGATGACCATCCTTTTCGTTTCCGAGAAAAAGCAACCAATATGACTCATCTGTCTGGTCGATCAACCACATGGACGTTTTTCTGCCTACTCTCAGGATCGCTTCCTCAACTTCCTGCATATATTCAAATATTTCCTGCACAGTCATCCCGGAAGTCAGGGAATCGAAATCATCAATTGTTATCTGCAGCAGTGAACATGTTTTTGCATTCTGCATTTCTTGTGGAAGCAGATTGCTGATCGTTTCCCATGTTGTCAGGCTCTTTATATATTTCATAAGTCCTTTACACAATCGAAAATCGTCTGCGGATTTTGCCTGCTGCTTCAACGTCTCAATCCTGTTGATCTTAGATATTTCATTGTTCAATGCCGACGCGATCTTTCTCAGCTTATTGCAAAGCTCAGGGATATCAACCGGCTTTAAGATAAAATCATCCACGCCTAACTGAATTGCCTTCTGCGCATATTCAAACTCCCCGTAACCGGTAATGATAATTATCTTGCTGTCCGGCAATGATTTTTTTATCCGTTCGATCATTTCCAGTCCGTTCATGTGAGGCATATTGATATCTGTCAGTATGATATCAGGACGGCTTCTGCGGATATTTATAAGTGCGGATCTTCCATCCTCGGCAACTCCTGACAGTTCAAGGCCAATGTCTGCCCATGGAACGGAAGATGATATCCCGTCTCTTATGATCTTTTCGTCATCTGCCAGGAAGACTTTATACATCAGAATCTCCTTTTTGTCTTGGTAACAATATTTTTACGGATGTTCCTATACCAGGTTCACTTTCAAACGAAATGCCGTACTCCCGTGAAGTAAAGTTCTGAATACGATCATTCACATTAACAAGTCCGTAACTGTCAGTGGGATTATTTCCTTCGTGCAGTAACGCCTTTCGCAACGACTCTGCCGTCTGCGCATCAATACCGGCGCCATTATCAATAACTTCAAGCTGTATTTGCCTGCTATCCGCAATAGCCTGAATGAAAAGCATGCATTTTCTATCCGTTTCCTTGATCCCGTGATATAATGCATTTTCCACCAAGGGCTGGAGTATCAGCTTCGGGACAATGCATTCGTTAATCTCATCCGGTATATTGATCAGATAATCAAACTTGTCCTCATAGCGAATTTTCTGTATTTCAAGATAACTTTTCGCGTGTTCTGTCTCTTCTCTTATGGAAATGAGATCTCTTCCCTTAGAAAGACTGATCCTGAAAAATGCTGTCAGCGAAGAGATCATTTCAGCGGTCTTTTTGGTATCTCCGCTGTTAGCCATCCATTTAATTGAATCCAGAGTGTTATATAAAAAATGCGGATTGATCTGCGCCTGCAATGCCTTGAACTCGGCTTTTCTCAGATTCTCCTCGTTATTTTTCACCGTGGTCATAAGCTCGCCGATTCGCTCACTCATGTGTTCCGTGCTTTTTGCCAGATCACCGATTTCATCAACACGTTCGATCTCCAGCTTTTCACCAAAAACTCCCTTTCCTACATTTCTTACGTATCCCTGAATCGTTCTGATCGGCTTAATCTCATAGTTTGCCAGCATCCTTGCCACTGCAAGGCCACATAAAACCGTAAACAGTATCGTCAAACCATAAAAAACGAGAAGTTCACGCCCAGCTTCCTGCAGTTCACTTTTTTCGATGAGACCGATAGTCATCCAGTTTGCAGCGCTCAGCGTACGCGAAAATGCCAGCAACTGTTTGTCAGAAGCTGAAACCTCATCGAGGTTCAGATTTTCATTTGAATCGGATATTGCCTTTAATATGTCGATGGTATCCTGAGAAATACCTTCTGTGAAGCCTGTGCTCCTTAAGAAAATGCCGTCCTTCGCATTAACAAGAAATATTTCTCCGTTATTTTCAGAAAAACCATCTATCAGTTTTTTTATCGATGACTGGCGCAACTCGACGGCAACAATCCCTACCGTCTGGCTGGTTGTACTGTCAGGCAATCGGCAGGCAGCCATCAGAACCCCGTTTCCGAGATTATTGCTGAAGAAAGATCCTTTGTCAGAAGAATACCATTGAAGGTCATCATGATTTTTAATAGTCGTAATGTCATCTATACCAAGCGATGCATCATCAGACCCGTTCTCCTTTGTCTCACTTGTATTCTGATATCTGGAACGGATCACCGTTGAATCATCAAGGTAAATGTAAATTCCGTCAAACATCGGATAATCCGATGCTATCGATTCAAGCCGGTTTTGAAGATCTGTCGTATTTTCAGGATCTTTCAGGTTGCGCAGACATGTCTGAACCGTCTCGTCTTCTTTAACAAACGACACCACCAATGAGATATTTTCAAATATTCTGTTTAAATCACTATGTGTGCTATCGATGATCTCCTCAGCCATTTTCATGGCGTTTCTCGATATACTTGTATTTGAATAACGATTCAGAAGATATCCGCACACAATAACGGGAATTAACATCAAAAGCGTAAAATACAATATAAGGCGCCGATATAATGATTTTTTAAAAAATGATGTAAGCATAAAACAAACTCCCGTTTTTTACTGTTTATCTCTTTTCTGCGATCTCTCCGGCGTTTTTGTAGATTGAGTTCGGCGGAACAACGCCACGCACACTCGAAAGCGGATATACATTCGTATTCGGTCCGATTATGCTACCGGGATTGAGAATGCTTCCGCATCCTATCTCTACGCAATCTCCCAGCATCGCTCCGACCTTCTTACGCTCTGTATCGATCTCCTCACCGTCATATTTTACTCTTACATGAAGCTTGTCCGATTTTACGTTTGATGTGATGGAGCCGGCCCCCATATGTGATTTAAAGCCGAGTATGGAATCGCCTACATAATTATAGTGTGGTGTCTGCACTTTATCGAACAGGATTACGTTTTTAAGCTCCGTTGAATTTCCCACAACAGCGCCTTTTCCCACAATGGCGTTTCCTCTTATAAATGCACAGTGGCGCACCTCTGCCTCGTGATCGATTATGCACGGTGCTGTAATATATGCGCTCTCAAATACCTTGGCGTCTTTTGCGATCCATACGCCCTCTTTTGGATTATCAAATTCATCCTTCGGAAGCGTCGGTCCGATCTCAAGAATAAAATCTCCTATATGGGGAAGTATCTCCCATGGGTACGTTTTGCCCTCAAAAAGCGGAGCCGCGATGGTGTTCATGTTTAAATAAATTTCTTTAATAGTTGCGTATTTCATTTCTGATCTTACCCCTACTATTTTAATATATGTTAAATTTCCCTAACAAAGCATTCGCAATTGATCATTTTTCTGCAGAAGCCTTCCTTGCGCTTCTACTCTTCTGCTTCTTTTCATTTTTGTAAAACTGCGCCGTCCGGGCGAACGCCCTGTTAAGGATCGACGTATTATTCGATCTCTTCGCGTTGTCCGTATATCTGCATATAAACAACTTCAGCTTTTCCATATATTCATCAGGCGTTACCTTGCCGTCCGCAACATATGTGAGACCTTTCTCCCAGCTGGCGGTGAGCTCCGGATTTAAAAGCGGTCTTATGGACACTGCCGTAACGTCTGCGATCATTTCGCCTAAATGCGTAGGCGTTATGACCTGAGTCTTTTTATTAAGGTCGAGATACGATATCGTAAAGAGCTTTTTAAGTATCTCCGCCCGAGTTGCCGACGTTCCTATTCCGCTTCCCTGTATCTGTGCTCTTAAATCTTCGTCCTCTATAAGCTGTCCGGCATTTTCCATGGCAAGTATCATAGAACCGGAAGTATAGCGCTTTGGCGGCGATGTCTCACCTTCCTTTATATCATAACCCGCTACGTTTAGCTTATCTCCTTTCTTAAGAGATTTGATTTCATTCAAAAGATCACTATCCACGGTATTTTCATTCTTATCGTCTTTGGCGTTTCCTGCAACTTCAAGATATCCCCCGCTTTCCGGTATTTTAAAATTAGCGGTAAAGGTTTCGTTTTGCATTTTAGCACAAAGTGATATTTTTCTGAATACGGCCGGCGGATAAAATATGCTTAAAAAACGTCTCGCGATAAGCTCATATATTCCGGCTGAAAGCTCCGAAAGACTCCTTAAGGCGGATATTCCCTGTCCCGTCGGTATTATGGCGTAGTGATCCGTTATCTGCTTATCATTGGTGTATTTCGTTTTTGCGATGTTCTTATACGTTCCCGATTCCAGCACGGCGGACGCATACGCCGACACACTTCCGACGTTCTGAAGCCCTTTTATATTCTTATAGATTTCCTTTGCGATAGCGCTTGATAAAACTCTGGCATCCGTTCTGGGATACGTTACAAGCTTTTTCTCGTAAAGCTCCTGCACCACCTGAAGCGTGCGGTCGGGGCTTATTTTAAATCTCCTGGAACATTCGTTCTGAAGCTCCGCAAGGTTAAACAGAAGCGGCGGATTTTTCGTCTCTTTTTTATTTGAAACCGATTCAACAGCCATCTCCTGAGGCGTTACGCCACTTAAGAGACTTATCAGCTCTTGTGCATCCTGTTTTTTAAGAAATCCGTTTTCTTTATATAACGCAGGCGAACCGTAATAACGGCTGCCTTCGGCGGCCTTCCACTCTGCCGTGATCTCGCTTTCTTTCAACTTAAGCGATGCCATAACCCTGTAAAATACGGTTTTCGTAAAGCCTCTTATCTCCCGCTCCCGCTTTACAACCATGCCGAGAACGCATGTCATAACGCGACCGACGGAAATAGCCTGATAACGGCTCCCCATAAAATTCGAAACGGTAAATCCGTATTTAAGAGAAAGCACCCGGGAAAAGTTTATTCCCATAAGATAATCTTCTTTTGCACGCAGGTATGCCGACGCGGCAAGATCATCATACTCGCTTAAGTCTTTGGCTTCCCTTATTCCCCGCAGAATCTCCTCTTCTGTCTGGGAATCGATCCAGACACGCTTTTCGTGCTTGCCTTTAACGCCTGCCATCATGGAAACAAGCCGATATATGTATTCTCCCTCACGCCCCGAGTCGGTGCAGACATATATCGTCTCCACGTCTTCCCTGTTCAGAAGACCTTTTACTATATCAAACTGTTTTTTCACGGACGGGATTATCTCGTATTTGAAATCAGACGGTATAAACGGTATCGTCTCAAGAGACCATTTTTTATACTTCTCGTCGTAGGCGTCGGGATAACTCATCGTAACAAGATGTCCGACACACCATGTAACAACATAGCTGTCGGACTCTGTAAAGCCGTCTCTTGATGTCATTTTTTCCTTAAGCGCTGTGGCGAATTCCCGGGCAACGCTGGGTTTTTCCGCTATAAATAAAGACTTACTCAATAATCAACTCCAACACTATTGATGGTAAAGGACTGCCGCATTAAACATGATACGACAGTCCTCTGTTTAGACTTACTTATTTTCGATATATCCAAGCTCAACAAGCGACTCGGCGCAAAGTACGGCTCCGCCTGCAGCTCCTCTTACGGTGTTATGTGAAAGTCCTACAAACTTCCAATCGTAAATGCTGTCCTCACGAAGTCTGCCTACCGTGATGCCCATTCCGTTCTCGTAATCAACATCCAGCTGAACCTGCGGACGATTATCCTCTGTCATATACTTTATAAACTGCTTCGGTGCGCTGGGAAGATTGTGCTCCTGCGGGAATCCGCTGTAGCTCTCCATTGCCTCGATAAGCTCTTCCTTTGTCGGATTTTTGCGGAACTTAACAAATACCGCCGCTGTGTGACCGTTAAGAACCGGTACGCGGATGCACTGGCATGTGATCTTCGGCTCCTGAGCCTTAACGATCACGCCGTTTTCGATATGTCCCCATATACGGAGTGGCTCCTGCTCCCTCTTTTCCTCTTCACCGCCTATATATGGAATGATGTTCTCCACCATTTCCGGCCAATCCTTAAATGTCTTTCCCGCTCCGGAGATTGCCTGATATGTGGTAGCAACTACCTCGTAGGGCTCATATTTCATCCAAGCTGTAAGAACAGGTGCATAGCTCTGGATCGAGCAGTTCGGCTTAACGGCGATAAAGCCCTTCTTCGTGCCGAGACGCTCTTTCTGATATTTTATAACGTCGAAATGACCGACATTAACTTCCGGAATAACCATAGGAACGTCCGGTGTCCAGCGATGAGCGCTATTGTTAGATACAACCGGTGTCTCTGTCTTTGCGTACTCTTCTTCTATGGCACGGATCTCGTCCTTTGTCATATCAACTGCGGAGAATACGAAATCTACCGTTGAAGCAACTGCCTCTACCTCTTTTACATCATGCACGATAAGCTTCTTAACGCCTTCGGGCATGGGAGTTGTCATTTTCCATCTTCCGCCAACGGCTTCCTCATATGTTTTGCCTGCGCTTCTTGCGCTTGCGGCTACTGTTACCACATCAAACCACGGATGATTCTCAAGAAGAGATATAAATCTCTGTCCTACCATTCCTGTTGCTCCGAGTATACCTACCTTAAACTTTCTGCTCATTTTTTCCTCCTCGTGTTATAAGCTGTATTTTTCAAATATCAAACGCTAAATTTATCCAAATATTCCTTATTTGCCTTGATAACCTGCTCCATTGCGCCGCTTCCCGGTGCTCCTATGGTGTTTCGTCTCTCGACGCAGGTCTTCATATCTATCGCTTCGTATATGTCATCCTCGATAACATCCGAAAAGCTCTTGAATTCATCAAGTGTAAGGGCATCCAGCGGACATTTTTTATCTATACAATAAAGTACAAGTCTTCCGGATATTCCGTGCGCATCCCTGAAGGGTATGCCCTTCATTACAAGATAATCGGCAAGGTCTGTGGCGTTGGTAAATCCGTTTTTCGCCGAACGCTCCATGGCTTTTTTATTGAATTTAGCCGTACTCAGCATTCCGTTGAATAATATGAGACACGCGTGCACCGTATCGATGGCATCGAAGGTGAATTCCTTATCCTCCTGCATATCTTTGTTGTACGCAAGGGGTATTCCCTTCATAAGCGTAAGCATTGACATAAGTGCTCCGTACACACGCCCCGTTTTGCCTCGAACAAGCTCTGCTATATCGGGATTTTTCTTCTGGGGCATTATAGAACTTCCGGTGCTGTAGGAATCGTCAAGCTCTATAAAGCGGTATTCATCGCTGTTCCAGGTGATTATCTCCTCGCAGAAACGGCTCAAATGCATCATTATGGTAGAAAGCGCCGAAAGCAGCTCGATGACATAATCCCTGTCGGATACGGAATCCATGCTGTTCATGGTCGGTGCGTCAAATCCCAGAAGCTTTGCCGTAAGCTCTCTGTCCAGCGGATACGTCGTTCCCGCAAGGGCACCGCCTCCGAGAGGACATGTGTTCATTCTTCGTCTTATATCTGCAAGCCTGCCTCTGTCTCTCTTAAGCATTTCGAAATATGCACCCATATGATGCGCCAGCGTCACGGGCTGAGCCTTCTGCATATGGGTAAATCCCGGCATATAAGTATGGAGATTATCCTCCATTGTCTTTTCAACTGTCTGCATAAGGGCATATACGGATTTGTCGATCTCGTCTATCTCATCTCTTACATAAAGCTTCATATCCAGGGCGACCTGATCGTTACGGCTGCGTCCCGTGTGAAGCTTCTTTCCGGCATCGCCGATGCGGTCTATAAGATTCGCCTCAACAAAGCTATGAATGTCTTCATATTTATCAGTCATTTCGAGGCTTCCGTTTTCCACATCCTCAAGGATGCTCTTAAGCCCTTGCTGTATTTTTTCGCCTTCTTCAGACGTTATGATTCCCTGGGTCTGAAGCATCTGCGCGTGTGCCATGCTTCCCCGTATATCCTGCGCATAAAGACGCTTGTCGAAGTTTATGGACGCATTGAAATCAAACACCTGTTTATCTGTTTCCTTTGTAAATCTTCCACCCCATAACTGAGCCATTATTTACCTCTTTTCACAACTCTCTTTTTAATGTTCACCCGTCGGCAAACTCGTATCTTCCTCCCGTCTGCTATATACGCAGCCGCAATAATTCTGTCTGTACAATCCATATTCACGAGAAAGTTCCAAAGAGCGTTTGTATCCGTCTTTTTTCTTGAAATCGGAGTTTAAATACTTTATTCCATACTCTTTTGCAAGTTTCTCTCCAATATTATTCAATTTTTCTGCGGATTTCAAGGGGCTAATGGACAAAGTGGTAGTAAAATAGTCGAATTTCTCTTTTTTAGCCAATTCCGCACTTTTTCTCAAGCGAAGTTCAAAACATTTTTCACATCGGGAGCCGCCTTCGGGTTCCTTCTCCAGCCCTTTTACCGCATCATAAAACAGCTCCGGATCGTAGTTTCCCACCTCAATCGTCACTTTGTTCTTAAATGGCATTTCACTCACAAGCCTTTTCAGCTCTTCGGTTCTATATGTATATTCGCTTTCGGGATAAATATTGGGATTATAATAAAAAACCGTAATATCAAAAAAATCCGAGAGATATTCTAAACAGTAGCTGCTGCACGGAGCGCAGCAGGCATGTAAAAGAAGTCTCGGAATATTTTTTCCTTTGATATTTTCTATTGTAAGCTCAAGTTCTTTCTGATAATTACGCTTGTTCGGCATTTATCCTGCTCCTTCTGCCCCGCAGTGCATATTGTGATATAAATACAACGGCGGCACATATTAAAAGCTCCGCATAATAGCTCAATCCTCTGCTTAACGTAAGCGCCGGAAGAAGCATTGCCGACGTGAATATATGACTGAAGAGAACGGTAAACAGCGCCTCGCTTATTCCCATTCCGCCGGGGATCGGAAGCATGTCTACACATATCGAAATAGTCGCCTGAAGCAATACGACAGTAAACACGGATTCTTCATTAAATCCGAGAGCCCTGTATACACAATACGTTACGGCAAAAAGGCAGAAACGCTGAATAGCCGTAAGTATCAGCATTATTACTATAGAACTGGGATGACTCTTAAGGAAATCTGCTGTCTGGGTATATCTGGACATTCCTGCCTCGATGCCTTCCTCTCTGCCATACTTATGCTTCATCAGATGTCTTCTTTCCATCCATCTGAAGAATTTAAATATAGCCTTTTTGGCAAGCCTCGGGTGGAACATGAACATAAACAGTATAAAAGAGAATCCGCACGTAAGGAACATGCCTACTCCGAACCATATGATGGAATCACCCACATACCGGCTTAAGAAGCCCTGACCGAATATGATAAGGGCAACTCCCAGGATAACAAGCACAAACTTGTAAAGCGTTGCTACGACCAGCACCGCCATAGAGGCTACCGGTATGGGCACATTGTCCTTTTTCATATATACGATCTGCATCGGCGGTCCGC
>CAYMAY010000012.1:0-9831 GCA_964388555.1 uncultured Lachnospiraceae bacterium | reverse complement strand
ACCGGTATGGGCACATTGTCCTTTTTCATATATACGATCTGCATCGGCGGTCCGCCTATTGCAAAGGGCGTGACGCTGCAAAAAAAATAGCCCTTAAAGGAATATCCGACACACTTCCTGAAATCCGTATCCACACCTAAAACTGCGAAGAGATAACGGAATATTATACCCTGTCCGAACAGAAACGCGACTATGCACACAACAGCAAGAGCCATGTAATTCATGTCTGCATGCTTCATCGCCGATATAAGTTCTCCTATATCCTGTCCGTTAAAAAGTGCGACAAGTGTAAGAACAATAAGAGCTACTAATAATATAAAACTTAAAAGCTTTTTACGGCTAACCTTCAAAACATAACCTCTCATTTTCAAACAATATTTGTTTTTAATGAATTCAGCCGTTGTATAATATCATTTTTTCATATTGCACGCAACATTGTTGCAATTCTATTACAATAATGTTACATGCGATTTAGTCATAAAACGCCTCCATTATAGCCTTACTTTTCAGCTTTCTATCTATCACCCGGGACATTTCCTTATCGCATACATTCGAAAGAAGTCTTAGTCCCTCGTCGTCCAGATCAAATGCGTACAGCCTTCCTATCGGTGCACGCGCTATATAAGCACACACGTTGTATATCTTCTCGGGAAGCTTTTCTTTTATCGGCGCATAATCGCCGTTCAGAGCCATAAGCTTAAGCTCGAATATCCTTCTTATCAGTTTGTCGCTGCGCTGCTTTTTTAAAAGAGCCTTAAGGGAAATGTACAAAAGGTTCAGCATATCCGTGCCGTCTATGCCCTCACGGCCGTAAAAGTCCACGAGATCAAGAAAGTAAAATCCCATGTAAACGCCTGGCTGAAGTGATGCCAGCTCCCTGAAATATTCCATGACGGAGGCTTCCGTTATCCTGTAGGCGCTTTTTCCGGGAATGAGCCAGAATTCACCTGTAACAAAGGGATTTACTGCCGCCTGAAGCGCACTTCGCCCCCTACGGCAGCCCATGGCAAAGGCGGTGATCCTGCCCAGCTCACAGGTCTGCAAAACGACTCTCTTATCCTGCTCTCCCATCGGCGAGGCAGAAAGAATAATTCCCTTAACCTTAACAGCATCATTCATCGTCAAAGCTCTCTTTTATCGTACCCGTAGTTTTTAAGGAGGACATCGCTGTCTCTCCAGCGGTTGCGTGTCTTAACCCAGATCTTAAGGTTTGCCTTTCCCTCGATAAGGCGTTCTATATCAATGCGCGCATCGCTTCCTATCTTTTTAAGCGTCGCACCGCCTTTTCCTATGATTATTCCCTTATGGGATTCTCTTTCGCATATTATGGTGGCTTCTATATCCGTTATGTCGCCGCTTTTGCGCTTCGTCATTTTTTCTATCGTTACGGCGATGCCGTGAGGTATCTCATCCCCGAGACACCGAAGAGCCTTCTCCCTGATAAGCTCGGAGACGATCTGGCGTACCGGCTGATCCGTTAACGTATCTTCGGCATAATACATGGGTCCGTAGGGCAGATATTTAAACACCGCCGAAATAAGCTCATCGACGTTGGTGCCGTGTTTCGCCGAGATGGCTATTAAATCATCTACACGTGTCTGCTTTCTGTATGTCTCCAGTATCTGCGCCAGCTCTGCCTTTTTAATAACATCGCATTTATTAACGGCGAGGATCACAGGTCTTTTAGTTGCCGTAACAAGCTTTGCTATGTGATGCTCCACACCGGAAAATTCCTTCTTCGGCTCTGTTATCCACACAATGACATCAGCATCCTGCAATGTCCTCTCTGCTGCGCTGACCATGTATTCGCCAAGTTTATTCTTTGCAAAATGAATTCCCGGTGTATCCTGAAATATTATCTGGCCTCTTTCGCAGGTATAGATACTCTGTATTTTATTTCTCGTCGTCTGGGGCTTTCTGGATGTAATAGCTATCTTCTGCCCCGTTAAGCGGTTCAGAAGTGTGGATTTTCCCACATTTGGAACACCTACCAGAGCCACAAAACCCGATTTCGTACTTTCCATATCATTCACCATTATGCCTGAACAAATGCTTCAACGCTGTCAAACAGCTCTTCGTTTTCTTTGATGGCACTCTCGCCTCCGATGGTGCACATATGTTTTCCGTCGAAGCAGTCACGCACCAGAGAGCTCAGTGCCCTTATATCCTCTGCCTTAGCGCTTAATATCTCGTCTCTTTCCTTCTGGAAATCCTCCTGGGTTACACCACGGAAATATGCCGTAAGCGCCGTCTCGCCCTTAGCCTTGGCGTTCATGGGCGTATCGAGTGCACTTATGGTACCGATGATGAATTTCTTCATGGTGTCATAGTTGGCGTCATATTTATCAAGATAATCCGCCAGACCTTCGTATACCTGAAGCGTATCTTTAAGCTGTGGATCTCTGTATGATGTAAGATACGCGTCGCCGTTTCGCTTAAACATACTCATGCAGCCATAAGCGCCGCCTTTTTCCCTTATGCGTTTCCAGAGATAGTCGTAATTAAGCATGTTTCGAAGCACGTTTAACGCGCCGGTGTATTTGTAGCCCGCATTTATGAAATTTCCTGCCACGGCAACGAACTGCACCTGTCCCGCCGTCATAACGGCATCCTTAACATCGAAGGGTTTGAATTCGGAAATCTCGTATTCTTCTTTTACTCCTGTAAGGCTTTCCGTAAATCCCTTAATTGAATCCTCCACAATGGAAACTCCATCACATCCTGCCGTTACAGATACTATAAGATTGTCTTTTCTGAATATGCATGCCACAAGCTTTTCTAAAATGCGGATGAGCTCGTCTTTTTTTTCGTCGAAATCTCTCAGCAGCTCCTCGAGAAATCTGTAATAGGAAATTCCCGACATAAGCTCGCCTAAATTATTTACCTTCGAGAGTCCCGATGACGCTCTCGACACAGCGCTCACATGTCCGGCAGAAGGTATATATTCCTGCAAAAATGCCTTTTTGCTCGTGATTATCTCTTTGAGGCGCTTTGCATCCGTAAGCTTTGACGTATTGATTATCTCTTTGATCATGTCAAAGGCAAATCCGCATTTTTCATCTATGTATTTAGCTTTTACCGCAAAATACGCAGATGATCCGCCATCCTTATTATCGTAGGACGACATACTGCAGCTGATTCCGCCGGTGTTTGCATTTATCTCGTTCGAAAGCTCGGAATACTTATAATTTTCTGTGTCAACAAGGGACAGTATTGAACTTAAAAGGCTCATATACGGTGCGTAATCATCAGAGATGTCATCCACATTAAACAGCAGCGTCAGATAGCTTATGCCGTTTGCCTCGTAATCGTGATGAAGCAGACGCACGCCATCAACGCATTTTTCCTCTGTGTGAAGTTTGATGGGCGTTTCCTTATCTATATCACTTATTTCAAGCACCGGCAGTTTTTTAAGCGCAGCAGCTGAATCTGCCTTTTTCTGATGCTTCTCAAGTGCCTTTGTCTCGTCTATGATATGCTGAATCTCTTCATCGGAAAGAGACGCTTTGTATTCCTCAAGCTTTTGCGTGAGGGCAGCCTCATTTTTCGCGGCAAGACCGCGCTGGGGCTTTAATATGGTAACAACCTTATGGTGGTTATTAAGTATTCTTTCACGTATCAGGTTCTCGAAATATCCCGTTCCGATACGTTTTTTAAGCTCATCGTAAACAGCGATCTCCTTAAGATAATCGAAGGGTCTGTTCTCGTCATAAAGCCAGCCGTCAAATGCTGCCATTATGTATATAAGACCTTTCGGATATACGGAATAATCCGCCTCTCTGAAACGGAACTCAAAATAATTTATTGCCGCCCGAAGTGCCTTTTCGTCTATCCCCTCATCGGCAAGCTTTGTAAGTGTTTCACGAATTACCCTCTTGAACTTTGTGCTGTCTGACGGATTTGCGTATTTAACATCAACGGAGAAAAAGTGCTGCTGTATTCCGTCATTGTAGCTTCCCGAAACATCCTTTCCCACTTCCGCGTCGATAAGGGCTTTTTTAAGAGGCGCACCCGGCGCATCAAGAAGCACGTATGTAAGCACATCAAATGCCGCGCTGGTCAGTGTGTCACTGTAATCACCCGTAACAACACTCATGTTGAGATATGTATTATCTTTGATCGGCTCATCCTTTAACACAGGATATGTGCTTCTGACAGTTTTCATTCTGGCAAAAGGCTTCTGATACTGAACTTCGGAATCTATTTTCTTCTTTTTAAATTTGCTCAAATATTCCTTATCAAGCCAGTCCAGCTTTTCCTCCATATTCATGTTTCCGTAAAGGAAGATATAGCTGTTGGACGGATGATAATATGTCTTATGAAATTCCAAATACTCCTCGTAGGAAAGATCAGGAATATTTTCCGGCGCTCCGCCCGATTCAACACCGTAAGTAGTATCCGGAAACAGATTCGACATTACAACATTTTCAAGCTGCGCATCGGCTGATGAATAAACGCCCTTCATCTCGCTGTAAACAACTCCATTATACGTTAAAGGCGCATCCTTATCCTCCAGATGATAATGCCATCCCTCCTGCTCAAATATTTTACGATTCTTATAAATATTGGGATAAAATACCGAATCCATATAAACCTCCATGAGGTTGTTAAAATCGGCATCATTGCAGCTTGCCACGGGATACATTGTCTTGTCAGGATAAGTCATGGCATTCAAAAACGTGTTAAGAGAGCCCTTTGCCAGCTCTATAAAAGGATCCTTGAGTGGAAACTTTTTAGAACCGCAAAGAACGGTATGCTCTATTATATGCGCCACGCCGGTAGAATTCTTAGGCGGCGTGCGGAACGCAATATCGAAAACCTTGTTGTTGTCGTCGTTTATGAGAAGCGCCACATGAGCTCCGCTTTTTTTATGCTTAAGCAGAACGCCCTCCGACTTTATATCATCTATATTTTCTCTTTTTATTATCTCGTATGCGTCAAACATATTGTCCTCCAAAGTTGTTTTTGTATTTTCAGGAATGTCATATTTAATGCATGATAATGAATGCTCTGAAAGGAACATCCACAGCGTCGGTACTTCCCGACTGCAGGCTTTAGTCCTGCATAAGGGTTAGTACCGCTACGCGAGGACTAAGTGCGAACGGTTCCTGGAAGAGTATTCATTGAAATGCATGTTGAAACATTTCAATGTATATTCTTGTAATAGCCTTCCCAGAATGATGGAGCCATACTCCATTTTTTTACGGTGCTTTTCGACAGCTTTTTGAATCGTTTTCCGAATGAATATCCCAGGAACTTCCACCCACTTAAGTGTATCGTTTTAAATACAAGAAGCGGTTTCTTATTTTTTATGACGTACTTCATCGTCTGCTTCACAAGGCGCATTCCCTCGCCCTGCGCCGGATATTTCGAGAATATCTCCGGATAAAGCGCGTGAGACGCTCCTATATCGAAATTCCTGTGAAACTGCTGAATTCCCGAATAATTATGAGAATGGATTATCCCGGCCTGCGCCGTATACGACACCCTATAGCCTGCCTCTATCGCCCGGGCGGCAAATATCGTGTCCTCATTCAGAACTATCGGCTGCGGAAAACACCCCAGCGAAACAAATATATCCCGCCTGTATGCCGCACAAACGTTTGTACAGAAGAACGTTTTTATTCCAAGCGTGCCAAGATCCGCCGAGGTTTTTATCCTGCTCTCTTCCGGGTAATTAAAATTTCTCGTATACCTCTCGATCATGTCGGCATTTTTTCGCGGCATCTGCCTGCAATACGATACTTCCGCTTTTTCTTCCTCTATCGGCTTTATAAGCTCTTTTATTGTATTTTCATCTGCAGGCAGCGCATCCTGAGTCATAAAAATGAGTATATCAGCAGTAGAAAGTGCAGCCGCCTTATTACGCGAACCGCCGTGATCAAACTCACTTTTTTTAATGTGGATCACCTTAAGCTTCGGATACTTTTTTTCCCATTGGTCATTCCAGTATTTTTCCTCGGTATTTACCACAAAAATATTATTTGGCTGTACAACCTGCAAAGCCAGACTACGGAGCAGCTCTGCAAACTCCGTGTCCGGCCTGTATGTTGGTATTATTATGTCGAAAGACATATTTTTAGTGTCTGTCAAAGGCATATTTCCTCTTTTGATACGGAACTCTAATTCAGAGTTCCGTTTTGAAGCATTGTTATATATTCTTCTTCTGATACTCCGACAAGCGCCGATTCATCATCCAGAGTTGAGTAATACTCTATGTCTGCATCACCAACACCGGAATCTTCACTTATCTTTGTGCTGTACTCCTGAACAGTATACGATGGTGTGTACTCCTGATCCGGGAACAGGAACTGATGAAGCGTCTGCACATTGTACTGAAGCGTTACCGGAACGACATATTCGCCCTCCAGAACGTCCGATCCCCAGGCTTTAACAGTCGGGAAGCCTTCCATATTTGAATCACTCATATCATAAGAAACGATATTAAGCGCAAGGGATATAAGCGAAGCCGAATCCATGTTCGTTGTAACTCCGGGAAGCACTTTTTCAAGTACGGAATTAAGCGTAAACACATCTGACTGCATCGCCTTTTGTTTTATGAGTGAAAGCACCTCCCTCTGCCTCGATGCTCTCCTGAAATCGTTGCCTGAGGTGTATCTTATACGCGCATATGAAACCGCCTGTGAACCGTTGCAGTGGAATGTCTGCGTTACATCTCCGTCAAAATTCGGATCATCCGGCACTTCGATTGCCTCATACGCAACGCCGGATTGTTCCGCAGTCTCCACGTTATAGTTATTTACGTGAATAAGCTCCTCTCGTGTCATAGGTATATCAAGGCCACCCAGAGCATCTATGCATTCTGTAAGAACGGCAAAATCCACCGTAACAAACTGCGTTACATTAAGATCCAGATTGAGGTTCAGCATGGAAAGGAACTGCTCGGGACCACCCAGATTATACGCGGCATTTGCCTTGGTGTAATAATCAGGATCACCGTAATAATCATCTCCCACATTGAGATATGTATCTCTGTATACCGAGCAAAGCCTTATAGCTTTGTTGTTGTGATCAATGACACAAATGATCATGGTATCGCTGTTCTCGGAATAATCATCACTGGATTCGTCACCTCTTGAGTCGAGTCCCACAAGGGCGATCACATCATATCCGGTGTACTGACTCGTCTCACTTTCCTCCTGAGTCACACTTGATGATGTGGTAGATGTATCATATTGCGCATTTGCTTCACTGGATGTTTTTATCTTCTCGCTATCTGTCTCAACACGGTCTACAAGTCCAAAAAGCTGAGTAAATCTTATGGCTAAGATAAGAACTATCGCCAAAATAATGAGTACGATTATCTGCACAACCAGAACAGCTATACGTTTTCTTTTCTGTTTCTTTCTTCTTTGAATCTTATCTTTTTTTGACACTGTCACTTCCCCTTAATAAGCGTTCTTATTAACAAATCCCTTGAATACGGTTAAAAACAATATCTTTATATCTAAACCTACCGACCAGTTTTCGATATAATAAAGATCGCAGTCTATCCTCTTACGGATAGATGTATCCCCCCTGAATCCGTTTACCTGTGCCCAACCCGTCATACCGGGACGCACCTGGTGTTTTATCATATAACGCGGTATTTCTTCGCGGAATTTTTCCACAAACTGCGGTCGCTCCGGTCTCGGACCCACCAGGGACATGTCACCCTTTAAGACATTAACCAGCTGCGGCAATTCATCAATACTTGTTTTCCTGATGAATTTTCCGAATTTTGTTACACGCGGGTCATCCTTTGTGGTCCAGCCCTTCTTCTCGGATTTTGCATCCTGTACCTTCATGGAACGGAACTTATACATTTTAAACTCCTCGTTATGCAGACCCACTCTTATCTGTGTAAAGATCACGGGGCCCGGCGATGACGTCTTGATTCCGATAAACGCAATCAGCATAACAGGTGAAAATATTCCAAGGCAAAGCAGCGAACCGACAATATCACCGAATCTCTTTATTGCAGCATAAAACATATTGCTCAGCGGCACGTATCTGATATTTACAACCGGAAGCCCCAGCATATCCTCCGTGTGAGGCTTGGTCGGGATAACATTGTAATAGTCCGGTATGAACTTTGTGTGAACGCCGGATTTCTCGCATTCCGCCACAATACTCTTTAATTTATGGAAGTGATCGATTCCCAGAGTGATGGCGATCTCGTCTATTGTCTCATTTTCGAGAATATTTTCAAGATCCGAAAGCATGCCTATCACTTCTACCTGGCGATAGCTGACACCCTTTTGTTCCTTATCATCAAGAATACCTACGACATTATATCCTAATTCCGGAAATTCCTTTACACGGTCAATAAACTCCTCCGCAGAGTTGCTGTATCCCACAAGAAGTATTTTCTTCTGATTTTTGCTGTTGCGGGCGCCTTTTTTTACGATGGTGCGTATGATGTTTCTCACGAGTCCATCCATCACAACATTGATCACCGTAAACATCACGATCATGTTACGGGCGAAGTGAACCTGCTTCGTAAAATAAAGGACGAGAATGATTATAAGTATTCCTAAGGCATTGGCCTTGACGATGTTGCCCGCTTCTTTATAACGACGCTGCGTCATCATGGGCACATACAGATTAAAAATATAATTAAGTGCGAGATAAAGCGGAAGGATATAGATAAGTGCCTGCATATAATATGAGGTCTGAAGACTCATGTATGAAGGCCCCAGTAAATGGGTATGGAATCTGATGAACCAGGCTAAAACGTATGAAACAAGAACAATAGCTTCGTCGATGACCATAAGACCGCGACTAAGATATTTTTGCGATTCGCTCATATATTCCCCTTTCCAAGTTTTCCTGAGTTGTCCATATGACTTCCAAACAAACTTTATACTATAAATAGCGTTTTTTTGCAAGCTGAGTGCTGTTTCGGCACCGCTTTCTATCTGTATAATTTAAAGATATTTCCCCATAATTCAAACTGGATCTTTAAATAATTTCCCAAATTTGCACATTTAAACGGAACTCTGCGCTCTCTTCCCTCACGGCTTAACGCAAGCTTCTTTCCTTCCCTGAGACTATCTTTGTACAGCCTCCCAAAGCCTTTGCGTTTGAAATATTGGGATTTTACGGCGAATCCCAATGCCAGAAGCGGTGAATTAAGAATTCTCTGACCGATGGGCATATTCTTATATATGAGATAGACGTTATTTCTCGCGGAATATCTGACTTTAAAATCATTATAGCGTGATCCGCTGGTTCCGCTTCCCACATGAAGGACACGAGCCTGAGGGATATATAAATTCTCATACCCGTTTATACGCGCCCTGTAGCCAAGATCCATATCCTCGAGGTATGCAAAATGTGCTTCGTCAAGCATCCCTAATTTTACAAAAATGTCCCGTCTGTATATTGCCGCACCTGCGCAGGCCGAAAACACTTTTGCCTGCTTTTGAAATTTATCCGCGGGCCGGCCTTTCCCTCTTGCCGATGCCCATCCGAATGCGCAATAGAGATCTCCCGCTCCGTCAAGGATATCAGGATTATCTACCGTAAGCATACATGAGCCGCAGGAGAATGCCTTTTTATTTTTATCCATGGCGTTCGTAAGTGCTTCAACAAAACGTTCTTCGGGAATAGTATCATTATTTAACAGCAGGACATATTCCGTCTTCGCAGCCTTTACTCCTTCGTTTACAGCCACGCAAAAGCCCTTGTTTTCGCTTAATTCAATTACCTTTACATAAGGATATTGGTTCTTTAAGAACTCAACACTGCCATCTATGGAACCGTTATCCACTACCGTGATATCAAAATCAGCCATGCTCTGACGTTTTAATGCATCAAGGCACGGTG
>CAYMAY010000011.1:21762-30943 GCA_964388555.1 uncultured Lachnospiraceae bacterium | reverse complement strand
GTTTTCATATTCTGCGGTGCGGTGGCGTGCAGGGCGGTGGCAAATCTGCCGTTGGGAGATGATCAGACACAGAGTATACTCAAGGCGGTATTGTGTCTTGCGGTGTTTATTGTGGTCGGGATCCTGGCTGTCAAGTTTGCAAAGTTCTGTATAATGGCAGTTACCGCCATAACGGGCTCCATAAATGCGATAAATCTTTTGAGGACACCTGTAGTTATACTTGATCAAAATACGGTCTTAAGGATCGCATTCATCGTTTTGATCGCCATTATGGGAATCATAATTCAAAAAGCAACAAACAAATAGAAATTACGCTTCGGGGGGAAGCATGGAGGATTATTACAGATGCTACGCCGTCATATCTCTTTCGGCGATAGAGGAAAATATAAAGAACGTAAAGAGTAAAATACCTGATGGAACGGGCCTTCTGGCTGTTCTCAAGGCCGACGCATACGGTCATGGTGCCGTAAGAGTCGGAAAGAAAATTGAAAAATATATAAACGCCGCGGGCGTTGCTTCCGTAGAAGAAGGGCTTGAGCTGCGAGGAGCGGGGATGAGTGTACCGATACTTGTACTTGGTTATTCATCACCCAGGCAGTACGGGATCATGATAGAAAACGGCATAATGCCCACGATATTCGAAAAATCCGACGCGGAATTATTCTCGAAAGAAGCCGTGAGACGCGGTACGGTGGGGAAAATAAATATTGCCGTAGATACGGGAATGACGAGGATCGGATTCAGAGTTAACGATCGTTCAGCAGACATAATAAAAGAGATTAGTGAGCTGCCGGGAATAGAAATAGACGGAATGTTTACCCATCTGTCAAACGCTGACACATACGATGAGACTTACAGTGAAAAGCAGTTCGGCGAATTCGAAAAAATGCTTGAGCTTCTTAAAAAGCGAGACGTAAACATACGTGTCAGGCATATGTGCAACAGCGCCGGCATAATGAAGTATCCGGAGCACTATTACGATTGTGTTCGCAGCGGAATCGCTACATACGGTCTTTATCCGTCAGAGGAGGTGGATAAAAACCTTCTCGAGCTTAAACCGGCTATTTCGTGGAAAGCCCATGTAATACACATAAGCGAGACGGAGGGCGGCAGAGGCGTAAGCTATGGCGCGACGTACGTTACAAAAGGTGATAAAACCCGCATAGCAACGGTTTCGGTAGGATATGCCGACGGATATCCGAGATCCCTTTCGTCGAAGGGCGTTGTTCTTATAAAAGGAAAAAGAGCTCCTATCATTGGACGCGTCTGCATGGATCAGATAATGGTGGATATATCGGACATAGAAGATGTACATGTGGAAGATAAGGTTACGCTTGTTGGACGCGACGGCGATGAATTTATCTCCGCCGAGGAGGTGGCGGACGCGGCGGGAAGCTTTAATTACGAGCTTGTCTGTCATATCGGAAAAAGGGTGAAAAGGGTATACGAAGAGTAATACGGGAAAGCGCCCAAATATAAATTTGCCATATATAAATAAAAATGATATTATAAAACGTCAATGTTTATAAACGGAGGAACGAATTATGAGAACTTACCTTGTAACCGGAGGAGCCGGATTTATAGGTTCAAACTATATTCATTATATGTTTAAAAAGTATGGCGATGACATACGCATCATCAACGTCGACAAGCTTACATATGCCGGCAATCTCGAAAATCTTAAGGATGTCGAGAATAAGGAAAACTACACATTTGTTAAGGCTGATATCTGTGATTCCGATGCCATAAGCAGGCTTTTTGAAGAGAACGACATCGACAGAGTCGTGCACTTTGCGGCAGAGAGCCATGTTGACAGAAGCATAAAGAATCCTGAGGTTTTTGTTAAGACGAATGTACTGGGAACCCTTGTTATGCTTAATGCGGCAAAGGCGGCATGGGAGCTTCCTGACGGCAGCTTTAAGCCGGATCACAAGTTCCTTCATGTTTCAACAGATGAGGTATACGGTTCACTGGATGACGAGGGCGGATATTTCTACGAGACAACACCGTATGATCCACATAGCCCGTATTCAGCCAGCAAGGCATCATCAGATTTCCTTGTAAAGGCATATATGGATACATATAAGTTCCCGGCTAATATAACGAACTGCAGCAATAACTACGGTCCTTATCAGTTCCCGGAGAAGCTTATACCGCTTATGATAAACAACGCGCTCCACGGAAAGACACTTCCAGTTTACGGAGACGGCAAAAACGTGCGTGACTGGCTCTATGTCGAGGATCATTGCAAGGGAATAGATATGGTTCAGGAAAAGGGCAGACTTTTCGAGACATATAACATCGGCGGACACAACGAGAAGCAGAACATCGAGATAGTAAACATCATTATCGATACGCTTCTTGAGATGCTTCCGGAGGATGACGAAAGACGCAAGCTGGTAAGCAAGGATCTTATCCAGTATGTCGGAGACAGAAAGGGTCATGACCGTCGTTATGCCATAGCACCTGACAAGATAAAAGCTGAGGTAGGCTGGTATCCTGAGACAATGTTTGCAGATGGTATTAAGAAGACAATTCGCTGGTTCTTCGATCATGAAGAATGGATGGAGAACGTAACAAGCGGTGATTATCAGAAATATTACGACGACATGTATACAGGCAGATAAGGAGAAACCGATGAAGGGAATTATTTTAGCAGGGGGTTCGGGAACACGTTTATATCCGCTTACAAAGGCGGTTTCAAAGCAGATAATGCCGGTTTATGATAAGCCGATGATCTATTATCCTCTTTCAACGCTTATGCTGGCGGGAATAAGAGAGATACTTATCATATCGACGCCAAGAGATCTGCCGGTATTTAAAGAGCTTTTCGGAAGCGGCGAACAGTTGGGACTCAGATTTGAGTATGCCGTTCAGGAGAGCCCGAGAGGACTTGCGGACGCGTTTATAATCGGCGAGAAGTTTATAGGTGACGACAACGTTGCCCTTGTTCTCGGCGACAATATCTTCTACGGACATCGTTTCTCAGAGATACTTAAAAATGCTGTAGACAGAAAGAAAGGCGCGACCATTTTCGGATACTATGTAAAAAATCCTGAGGATTACGGTGTCGTTGAATTTGATAAAAACGGAAAGGCCATATCCATAGAGGAAAAGCCGAAACAGCCGAAGTCCAGCTATGCCGTTCCGGGACTTTATTTCTACGATAATGATGTTGTGGAGATCGCCAAGAACGTAAAACCGTCTGCAAGAGGCGAGATAGAGATAACAACTGTAAATAATGAATATTTAGAGCGTGGCACACTTCATGTTGAAACCCTCGGAAGAGGATTCGCATGGCTTGATACGGGAAGCCACGATGCTCTTCTTGACGCGGCGGATTTCGTATCTGCGTTCCAGAAGCGTCAGGGTCTTTACATTTCCTGCATAGAGGAAATCGCGTACATTAACGGATTTATATCAAAAGAGCAGCTTCTTAAGCTGGCTGAACCGCTTTTAAAAACGGCATACGGAAGATATCTTGTAGACGTTGCTGAGGGAAGGTAAACTGGATAGCAAAAAAGAAAAAACAGCCACGCGGGTAATAGGATACGCGCAGGATCGGCTCATATCGTTTATGCCGTACTTTAACAGGGCAATACTTAAAATGCCGCCGGAAATCATCGAGAGCAAACCGCAGTTTGAGACTGACGATCTCGAGGAAGCTCCGACGGCTGAAAATTGTGGTACGGATGGTATCAAGATATATTGCGATGCAGATTATATTCTGGACAAATTCAGCGAAAATCCCGCTAATGTGCCGAGAATATATATGCATATAGTGTTTCATTGCCTTTTTTATCATCCTTTTCAGTATGACAAGATGGAATTCGAGGTTTGGGATTTTGCCTCGGATGTGGCGGTGGAAAACACCATCATAGACATGAGAAAAAAGGATCTTGAGCTTCCAAAAGATATACAACGCCGAAGCTTTATCGAAAAGCTGCGTCCGAATGTTCAGACCGTCACGGCGGAGAATCTCTATAATTATTACATGGATAACAGGGACAAATGGGCATCGGATAAGGAATACGCTCCACTGTTTAAGGAAGATGACCACGCGCTTTGGGTATCCGTTTTTCATATAATAGGAAAGCAAAGATTCAGCAACAGAAAAGATCTGGACGGCCGCGGCAACAACGTCATGGAAGAGTGGAAGGAGATAGGCAAGACAATTCAGATGAATGTGGAGGCCATCTCCAAGTACAGGGAAGAAAAGCCAGGTTCCGTTGTCGAAAATATACGGGAAATATATCGTGAAAGATACGATTACAGGGATTTTCTGAAGAAATTTGTATCGCCCAGCGAGGAAATAAAAGTAAATCAGGACGAATTCGACTATATATTCTATACGTATGGCATGAAATTGTACGGGAATATGCCTCTTATAGAACCTCTGGAATATCGTGAAGAAAAGAAGATACGCGATTTTATAATCGCTATCGACACCTCCGGTTCATGCAGAGGCGATGTGGTGAAAAGCTTTCTGAACAAAACGTACACCATTCTAAAGGACAGCGATTGCTTTTTCGAAAACATGAACGTTCACATCGTGCAGTGCGACAGCAAGATACAAGGCGTTGCGCGGATAACATCCCAGGAAGAATTCGACAGATATGTTAAAGAAGTGAAGGTGCAGGGATTCGGCGGCACAGATTTCAGACCTGTGTTCGAATATGCCGAAGAGCAGCTTTATAAGAAAGCCTTTACGGATTTCAGAGGAATATTGTATCTTACAGACGGTCTGGGCACTTATCCGAAGAAAGCTCCGGAATATCCGACAGCCTTTATGATACTGGAGGATCCAAAAGAAAAGGCACAGGTGCCGAACTGGGCGATGAAACTGTACGTAAGACAGACGGATGTGCTTAAAGGCGGACATCTGATGTATGCAAATAAATGAGTAGGGGAAAACCTGATGAATATTGCAGAAGCAAAAGAGCAGATAAAGAGAAGCATTAAGATTTATCTTACGAAAAACGACGATGGTACATACAGGATACCTATTGAGAAACAGCGTCCCGTATTTTTGTACGGCGCTCCCGGTATCGGTAAGACTGCCATTATGGAGCAGATTTCAAGCGAGCTGGATATCCCGCTGGTAACGTATTCCATGACGCACCACACGAGGCAGAGTGCCCTGGGACTGCCGTTTATCGCAAAAAAGTCTTATAAAGGCAAAGAGTATGATATTTCAAGATATACCATGAGCGAGATAATTGCCGCCGTATACGATAAGATAGAAGAAACCGGAAAAGACGAGGGAATACTTTTCCTTGACGAGATAAACTGCGTTTCCGAAACATTAGGACCTGCAATGCTTCAGTTCCTGCAGTATAAGATATTCGGAAATCATAAGGTGCCTGAGGGCTGGGTCGTTGTTACGGCAGGAAATCCGCCTCAGTTCAACAGATCGGTTCACGAATTCGACGTTGTAACCATGGATCGTCTCAAGATAATCGAGATTGAGCCGGATTATGAGGCATGGAAGAAATACGCATTAAAGCGCGGGATCCACAAGGCTGTAACCACATATCTCGACATAAGAAAACAGGATTTCTACGAGATAGAGACTACCGTCGACGGCAAGTCATATGTTACGGCAAGAGGCTGGGAGGATCTCTCGGAGGCAATGTATCTTTATGAGGCTAACGGATTTCCGGTAGATGAAAGCCTTATGTCGCAGTACATCAGAAACAGACAGATATTAAACGAGTTCGCCGTATATTATGCACTTTATACAAAATACCGCGAGGATTATCGTATACATGACATACTGGATGCGAAAGAGGATGCTTCCATACGCCTGCGTGCTTCAAAGGCGGCATTTGATGAGAGAATAACTCTCCTCGGCCTTCTTACCGAGGCAGTTATGACGAATATAAATGCCGTACTCAAAGAAGAAGATAAGCTTAAGAGCAAGGTAGACGTGCTTCGCAAAAAGAAGAAAGAGCTTGCTATAAATCATGCTGATGAAAGAAATCCCGAGATGAAATCATTTCTCGCGGATAAGAGCGCCTTTGAGAAGAGAGTATGGAATCTAAAGAATGATACCAACATCACCGGCGAGAGGCTTTCGAATTTGTTTAAATTTGTCAGCGGATGCTTCGGTGACGGAAATGAGATGCTCATTCTCATTACGGAGCTGACAGTTAATTACAACAGCGCCCGTTTTATAGCCGAAAAAGGCTGCGAGGAATATTACAAATTCGATAAGAAATATCAGCTGTATGACAGAAATAAAGAGCTTATGAGCGAGATAAAAGCACTGAAGGCAGATGGCAAAAAAGAAGAGTTTGATCTTTGATTCACAATATCGATCTGTAATTTTTTTGAAAAAACTTGATTTTTATCCTGCGATAAGGTAAACTAGAAAAGCTGTTAACGCAGATGGTCCGCTGTCACGTCATCGGTGGCATGAACATCCACTATAATTTAAGGAGAGATATAAAGATGAACGAGATTATTAAGAAAATTGAAGCAGAGCAGCTCAAAGCGGAACCGCCTGTGTTTGGTGTCGGTGATACTGTTAAGGTATACGGCAAGATCAAAGAGGGAAACAGAGAAAGAATTCAGGTTTTCGAGGGAATCGTAATCAAGAAGCAGGGCGGAAGCTCACGTGAGACATTTACGGTTCGTAAGAGTTCAAACGGTGTAGGCGTAGAAAAGACATGGCCGCTTCACTCACCGAATGTAGAGAAGGTTGAGATCGTCCGCAAGGGTAAAGTAAGACGTGCAAAGCTCTTCTACTTAAGAGACAGAGTAGGAAAGGCTGCAAAGGTCAAAGAATTAAGATAATGATGTGTCGGGGCTCCTATTTAAATATGGGAGCCTTGCTTTTTAGTTTCTGATAAAGAGGTATCAAATGTCACAGCTTTCGTCGAAATATGTCAGAGAATATGCTTGGCGTATGAAGATCAGAAAAATAACCGTATGGGCAGTGCAGATTGCGGCCGCAGCAGCACTTGCTTTTTTCTGCGCCTTTTTTTTCGGACAAAGAGTGACAATTGCGGAAAATTCCATGGAAACAACGCTCTGTTCCGGGGATAAGGTGCTTATGAACACCCTGATATACAAAATAAGTTCTCCGAAAAGAGGGGACATTATCGTATTTAATACGGGTGACAGCGAGGATGAGAGCCTTATAATAAAAAGGGTAATCGGTCTTCCGGGGGAGACCATACAGATTCAGGATGGACAGATAATCATCGATGGTCAGACATATATAGAAAATGATGAGTTCCCGAGGATAAATAATCCGGGAATAGCCGAGGATCCTGTTACGCTGGATGAGGGAGAGTATTTTGTCCTGGGTGATAATAGGAACGACAGCGAGGACAGCCGTCATCTTGACATAGGACCGGTAGATGAAAAGCAGATCGTGGGAAAGCTTTGGCTAAGATACAGTCCTGCCGGAAGCTTCGGAATTATAAAATAACGTGAGGTATTTATGGATATACAATGGTATCCCGGGCATATGGCAAAGGCACGCCGCCAGATGCAGGAGGAGATCAAACTTATAGATATAATAATCGAAATAGCGGACGCCAGAACGCCTATCTCATCACGAAATCCCGACCTTGTGGAGCTTGGAAAAGGCAAGGCACGTCTCGTTATAATGAATAAGGCTGATCTTGCCGACGAGCGAGAAAATAAAAACTGGGTCGAGTATTTCAAGAAGAATGGCATAGCGTGCATTCCGGCAAATTCCAGGAGCAGAGCCGGAATAAAGGGTTTGTCTGCCGCCATTAGGGAAGCGTGTAAGGAAAAGATCGAACGTGACCTGCGTCGCGGTATAAAGAACCGTCCCATAAAGGCAATGGTAGTGGGAATACCGAATGTGGGAAAATCGACGTTTATAAATTCTTATGCCGGTAAGGCGTGTGCAAAAACCGGAAATAAGCCGGGAGTCACAAAGGGCAAACAGTGGATAAATCTCGGCAAGGATATTCAGCTGCTGGATACGCCGGGAGTGCTGTGGGCAAAATTTGAAGATCCAAAGGCCGGAATGAATCTGGCGTTTATCGGTTCGGTTCGCGACGAAGTGCTTAATACGGAGGAATTGTGCATAGAGTTGCTGGATTATATAAAAGAGAATTATCAGGGAACCATATCGGAAAGGTACAACGTGCCGGAGGATATAAAAACTGTTGAAATGCTGTATAAAATAGGGGAGAACAGGGGCTGTCTTGTAAAGGGAAACGAGGTATCGTACGAAAAAGCGGCAGCACTTGTACTGGATGATTTTAGAAGCGGAAAATTAGGCAGGATAACGCTTGAGAAAGCGCAGGATACGGAATGAGTAAAAGTCTTAAGGAAATAGAAGAGGAATTGTTGGGCTGCGAGTCTGCTGAGAAGCGGGCGCAGCTTTATTTGAATTATGAAGTCGATGGGCGTAAAGGAGTACAGAAGCTTATCGAGAAGTTTAAAAGGGCTGATAAGAAGCTTGAGGACGAATATCTGCGTCTTGAGGCCATGTGTGCTTATGAAAAGGAGTACGAGACGCGGGAATTTATCTGCGGAATAGACGAGGCGGGCAGAGGACCGCTTGCAGGGCCTGTTGTGGCGGGAGCGGCTGTTCTGCCGAAGGATTGCCGGATACTTTATATAAACGATTCGAAGAAGCTGTCGGCGAAGAAGAGAGATGAGCTTTACGATGAGATCAGTGAAAGAGCGATAACGTTTGGCGTCGGGATAATTGATCACGAGAGAATAGACGAGATAAACATACTTCAGGCTACGTACGAGGCTATGAGAGCGGCGATAGGGTCGCTTTCGGTAAGGCCGGACGTGTTGTTAAACGACGCCGTTCGGATACCGAGGGTGGATATACCGCAGGTGCCTATCATAAAGGGAGATGCGAAGAGTCAGTCCATCGCAGCGGCGAGTATTCTTGCAAAGGTTACGAGGGACAGGATCATGGAGGCGTATGCGCTTATTTATCCTGAGTACGGATTTGAGAAGAACAAGGGGTATGGGTCGGCGGAGCATATAGCGGCAATAAAAAAGTATGGACCATGCCCGATACACCGGAGGAGCTTCATAAAAAATTTTATTTAAAACAAAGTATTTGCTATAACTTTTATGAGCGGCTAGCGTTCCGCAAGGTATTCTTCACCAGCAGTCGGCGCCTTCAGCCATAACCGCTCGGTTGGCTCACGTATATGTGTTTCGCCACCGA
>CAYMAY010000011.1:0-21662 GCA_964388555.1 uncultured Lachnospiraceae bacterium | reverse complement strand
GCACGTCTTCAGGCGCCTTTGTGCAGATTGGTTCAGAATATCTTACGGAATGCTTTGCCGCAGAAACGTTATGGAAATAAATGGATTTGTAATAGCTGTGATGAGTGGCTACCATTTCGCAAGACATTCTTCACTGGCAGCCGGTGCTTTCAGCCATAACCGCTCGGTTGGCTCACGTATAGGCATTTCGCCACCGAGCACGTCTTCAGGCGCCTTTGTGCAGATTGGTTCAGAATATCTTACGGAATGCTTAGCTGCAGAAATGTTAAGAAAGTAAATTTGATAAGATAGGAGAGTACAGCGTTTGGATACACGTAAGTGCGGTAGGATATACGAGGAGATTGCGGAGAAATATCTGAAAAAGCTGGGATATCGTATTGCAGAGAGAAATTTTTCGTGCAAGATCGGTGAAATCGATCTGATAGCGTACGATGGCAGAGTTCTTGTGTTTGTTGAAGTGAAATATCGCAAAAATCCGTCAAGCGGATATCCGGAGGAGGCTGTTTCGTACACTAAGCAGCGGAAGATCTCACGCACTGCCGATTTTTATTGTATCAAAAATAACATTTCCGAAAGAACAGACCGCCGCTTCGATGTTGTAGCGATAGACGGCGACGTCATTAGACATCACAAAAACGCTTTCATGTACTGCGGCGGTTATTAAACACTATATTGTTATAAAAATCATTTCTTAAAGCACGAGAAAATCTTATTCATTTCATCTTCATCAGGTTTTGGGGAGAGCAGCGATACAATGGGAACTATCACGAGTCCAGCCAGCATTGCTATAACTCCGCAGTTGATGGGGCTTTTGAGTATCGGCGGAAGTATTGAGCTTCCGAACATATTAAAAAGCATAAATCCGACACCGAATATAAAGCTTGCGACACAGGCCTGTTTTGTGGTGCGTTTCCAGAACAGTGAGTACAGATACGGCGCAAGGAACGCACCTGCCAGCGCACCCCATGAAATACCCATAAGCTGTGCGATAAATGTCACAGAGCTGTGATGCTGTATAAGCGCTATCACGGATGAGATGGCGATAAATATAACTATAAGCACACGTATGAGACTTACCTGCTTTTTATCGCTCATGTCTTTAACCATGCTGTCTTTAACCAGGTCTATCGTTATGGTGGAAGACGATGTTATAACCAGTGACGACAGCGTAGACATGGATGCCGAAAGCACGAGTACAACAACGAGAGCAATAAGTATAGGCGCGAGATTAGATATCATTGTGGGAACTATTGCATCGTATCCGTCAGCTGCGATATCTATCTGATCTGAATACAGACGTCCGAATCCGCCGAGAAAATAGCATCCCCCTGCGACTACGAGAGCGAAAACAGTTGATATCACAGTTCCTTTTTTTATGGCGCTTACGTTTTTGATGGCATAGAATTTCTGAACCATCTGGGGAAGTCCCCATGTTCCGAGGCTCGTAAGTATTATAACGAAGAAAAGACTTAAGGGGTCCGGGCCGAAAATGGAAGCCAGTGATCCCTGTTCTATACCGGCTGAAGAATCCGAAACAAGGGCAAGCTTATTAACGGCTTCTGTCAGACCACCATGGCTCATAAGAACGGCAATGACAACCGCAACGATACCGACAAGCATTATCAGACCCTGAATAAAATCGTTTATTGCCGTGGCCATGTATCCGCCGACGATTACGTAAATTGCCGTAAGAACCGCCATAATGATTATGCAAACTGAGTAATCGATATTAAATGCCATTTCAAATAAACGGCTCAATCCGTTATAAAGTGATGCCGTGTACGGAATAAGAAATACAAAGATTATAACGGATGAACTTATCTTAAGGGATTTGCTGTTAAATCTGGAACCGAAATACTGGGGCATTGTCGCCGAGCCGAGATGCTGTGTCATTATCCTGGTTCGCTTTCCCAGAACCATCCATGCCAGGAGCGATCCGAGAACAGCGTTGCCAACGCCTATCCATGTAGATGCAATGCCGTATTGCCATCCGAATTGTCCTGCATACCCGATAAATATAACGGCCGAAAAATACGAAGTGCCGTATGCGAATGCCGTAAGCCATGGACCGACGCTGCGACCGCCCAGCACGAAGCCGTTTACGTCCTTCGTCGTGTTGCGGCAGTAAAAGCCTATGCCTATCATTACGGCAAAATAAACAATTAGGAAAATCAAGCTAAGCATTACAAAAAACTCCTTCACTTACAAATTGGCGCTTTAAAGCGCTAAAGCGATTCTAACAGATTACAAACATTTTGTAAACAAAAAGATTTACGGAATAAAAGAAAAAGATTTTCGGACAAAAAAAGATAAAAAGAAAAATCTCAAGATCACTAGAAAAACATGTTATTAAACCAGTTTGTCAAAAGTATATAAAAAATAGAACGAAAGTTTATGAAAGTGTGATTATTGATGTTTCAAGGGCGGAGTGATATAGTTTAGACAAGTTAAGAAACCACTTTTACAAAACTACAAAACAAGGAGGAAAAAATGAAAAGAACATTTACGAAAGTCATGGCTGCGGCTTTAGCAGCTTCGATGCTTATAATGGCAGGATGCGGAGGTAATACGTCATCTACAACATCTACATCATCAGCATCATCGGTGTCAGATGCGTCATCGGAATCAGCAGATTCTACGACATCATCAGGTAGCGAAGAGGGTTTAAAAGTTGGTTATACTGCTTACACACTTGTTAATTCTTACTTTACAGAGTTGGCAAATGGTGTTGAAGCTCGATGCAAGGAGCTTGGCTATGAAATAACAATTCATGACGGACAGAATGATGTTCAAAGACAGATCGAAGCAATCGAAAACTGGATATCACAGGGTATGGATATAATCGCTGTAAGTCCGTATGATCCGGCAGCATTCGACAGTGTTCTTCAGGAGGCGCATGACGCGGGGATAACAATTATCAATGGTAATCAGGAATGTAACGGATATAAAGATGCATTTATAACTGTTCCAGAATATGAATATGGATATACGCTTGGGTGCGAAGCTGGCAAATGGATTGCAGATAAGCTTGATGGAAAGGCTGAGGTTTGCGTACTTGATGCACCGGAACTTGAAGCAGTTATACAAAGAGCAAACGGAATCATAGATGGAATTCATGAGTATGCTCCTGATGCAGAGATAGTTGCCCAGCAGCCGGCTATCGAGGCAGAAGATGGCATGGAAGCCGCAGAGACAGCTCTTCAGTCACATCCAAATATAAATGTTATATGCGGTGTAAATGATGCAGGTGCACTTGGAGCTTATGAGGCAGTAATGGCAGCCGGAAAAGACAGTGACACATTCTTTATCGGTGGATGTGATGCCACAGAGGAGGCTATTAATAAAATAAGCAGCGGAACTATCTATAGAGCGACTGTTGACAGTAGCCCATATAATACCGGAATCAAGTTTATTGATACAGCAATTGAAATTAGAGAGACAGGCAAGCCAATCGAGGAGACGATCGCAGCAGAAATGAAGATCGTTAATTCGGATAATGTTGCAGAATATTTAGAATGATTAGCTAATACACCATGGTGTGGTTTGCCACACCATGGTAAGAAGGAGAAGTATGAAGGATAACGACAAGGTTATAGAATTAAAAAATGTCAGCATGGAGTTTCCGGGTGTTAAGGCTCTCAATAATGTATCCTTCGACCTTCGGAGGGGAGAAGTTCATGCTCTGGTTGGTGAAAATGGAGCAGGAAAATCGACACTTATAAAGATTTTAACTGGTGTAAACAAACCTACGAGCGGTGAGTTTTATTATGAAGGAAGTCTTGTAGAAGAACCATCTCCGGCTAAATCGATAGAGATGGGGATATACGCGATTTATCAGGAATTTAATCTCCTTTCACGAATGACGGTTGCAGAGAATGTCTTTTTTGGACAAGAAGTTGAAAAAAATCATAAATTACAAATAAGAGAGATGAATGAAAAGTGTCGTGAGCTTACAGATGAAATTGGTGTGGATATAAATCCACAAGCAAGGATTTATGATCTGAGTGTTGCACATCAGCAGATTGTTGAAATTGCTCGAACACTTTATAGGGACATAAAGGTGCTTATCATGGATGAGCCGACAGCACCTCTTACAGACTCGGAAATTGAGATTCTGTTTAGGATAATAAAAAAACTACAGGCAAAAGGCGTGTCGATCATTTATATATCACACAGAATGGACGAGATATACGAAATAGCAGACAGAGCAACGATACTTCGTGATGGAAATTATATACAGACATCAGATGTTGATTCAATAACGAAGGATGAGCTCATAAATGCAATGGTTGGAAGAAAACTGGGAAACCAATATCCAGAGAAAAAAGGAAATATAGGGGATGTTATTTTAAAAGCGGAAAACCTTACAAATAAAAAAGTTCATGGGTCGTCCTTCGAATTAAGACAGGGCGAAATACTCGGAATTGCCGGAATGGTTGGAGCAGGCAGAACGGAAATGCTCAGAGCGTTATATGGAGCCGATCCAATAAGTTCGGGTGATGTGTATATCCACGGTAAAAAAGTCAAAAATCGTTCACCGAGAGAAGCAATAAAAAATGGTATAGGGTTGCTTCCGGAAGATAGAAAAAACCAGGGACTGTTTTTGCAACAGTCGCTTGAATATAACATTAGTTTTGCCAATCTCGATGTCATTTCCGGGAAATTTACAGTGGATAAGGGTAAAGAGAAAAAATTGACAGAAAAACTTGCAAAAAAACTTACTGTAAAAGCGCCGTCGCTTCAGCAGAAGGCAGTATATCTTTCGGGCGGTAATCAGCAGAAGGTGGTACTTGCGAAGTGGCTTGCAACTGATTGCGAGATATTAGTGTTTGATGAACCTACGAGGGGCATTGATGTGGGTGCAAAAAAAGAAATTTATGATCTTATGAGGCAAATGACACAGGAGGGAAAGTCAATAATAATGATTTCCTCTGAAATGCCGGAGCTTATAGGAATGTCAGACAGGATAATCGTTATACGTGATCAGGAGATAGTTGGAGAGATTACTGACAGGAAAGACATGACGCAGGAAAACATTCTGAAAATGGCAATAGAATAACGAAGACAGTAGTGGAAGAAAATTTGATTCTTCCCAAATGATGTGGTGGCGCATCAGGAAAGAGGAAAACATGGCAAAGAAAAATACAGTCTCGGCTGGACATATACTTGGGAAATATACAATTTATTTCATATTAGTGGCATTATTAGTTGTTTTTGCAGTTCTGAGTGAATCGTTCTTTACATCTGACAATATTATAAATGTTCTTAGACAGGTTTCGATAATGGGAATCTGTTCGGTGGGTATGACTTTTGTAATCCTCACGGGTGGTATTGATCTGACAACTGGTGCAATGATCGGTGTGAGTGCCATCGTGACAGCGCAGCTCATGGTCTCGGGATTGCATCCGGTTGTAGCATGTCTTGCATCAATAGCGATATCAATAGTTGTCGGGTTTATCAATGGTTTTTTCATTGTTGATCTGCAGCTTCCTCCACTTATCGTAACACTGGGAACGCAGATAATCCTCCGCGGAATATGCTACATAATGACAGGCGGTGTTCCTATATATGGATTTACTGAAGATTTTAAGATAATAGGTCAGGGATATGTAGGAATCATTCCTATACCCGTAATAATCATGGCAGCATGTTTTGCGGTTGGAATATTTGCACTTGGTTACACAAAGTACGGCAGGAGAGTTTACGGACTCGGAAACAGTGCAGAGGTTTCAAGACTTTCAGGCGTTAACATCCGAAAAATCGGATATTCGGTTTATGTAATAAGCGCTGTGCTTTCGGCAATTGCCGGTATAGTAATGCTCTCACGTGTAAACAGTGCACAGCCTAATGCCGGCGATAACTACGAGATGGATGTTATTACAGGTGTCGTAATTGGCGGTGTAAGCATCAATGGCGGTGAAGGAAAAGCGGTAAATGTAATCATAGGTATATTAATCATAGGCGTGCTTAAAAACGGAATGGTAATGATGAATCTTAATGAGTATTACCAGTGGGTAGTAAAAGGTGCGGTATTGTTGTTGGCGGTAAGCTACGACAGGATAATGTCGAAGAAAAATGTTGCATAAAAAAAGGAGATAAAACTATGCTTGGTAATTTTGAATATTGTAATCCTACAAAAGTCTATTTTGGAGAAGATGCTTTGTCACATCTCAAAGACGAACTTCCAAAGTACGGAAAAAATGTAATGTTTGTCTATGGAAAAAACTCAATTAAGAAAAGCGGGATTTACGATCAGATCATTGGAATACTTAACGAATGCGGCAAAACCGTTATAGAGGATGCTGGTATTATGGCCAATCCTACGCTTGAAAGACTGTACGAGGGTTGTGACAGGGCAAAAAAGAATAATGTTGATTTCATACTTGCAGTTGGCGGCGGATCTGTTTGTGACTATGCAAAGGCCGTAGCAGTATCGGTTGAGTGTGATGATGATCCGTGGCAGAAATATTTTGTACGTATGGAGCCACTTGGAAATAAAGTGATTCCGGTGGGAACAGTTCTTACGATGGCTGGAACAAGTTCTGAGATGAACTCGGGAATGGTAATCACCAATTTTAAAGATAAGTTAAAAATCGGCCGCATCTTTGATGAGATGGAGGTTTATCCAAAATTCTGCATAATGAATCCGGTGTTTACACTGAGCCTTCCGGAGTATCAGATGAAAGCAGGCTGTTTTGACATAATGTCGCATATTATAGAAGTTTATTTTTCTGGGGAGGATGATAATACATCTGATTACATATCAGAAGGTCTTCTCAGATCGCTGATCCATAGCACGCTTATAGCTGTGAAAGATCCGCAGGATTACGAGGCAAGAAGTAATATCATGTGGACTGCAACCTGGGCTCACAATTCGCTTAATGACAGAGCTAAGTCCTGTGATTGGAATGCACATTCGATAGGACAGGCGATAGCGGCATACACGAATGCAACACACGGAATGACGCTTTCGGCTATATCAATGCCATATTACAGATTTATTTATAAGGACGGATTACAGAAATTTAAAAGATATGCGATCAATGTATGGGATGTAGATCCGGCTGGAAAATCAGATGATGAAATTGCTGTTGAGGGACTCGACCGGATGGAAGATTTTATGAACAGGATAGGAGTGGTAATGCATTCGTCCGAGCTTGGTGTTACCGAGGACATGTTTGAAGGAATAGCAGAAGCAACTTTGCTTAATACAGGAGGATATAAACAGCTTACAAAAGATGATGTCGTGGAAATATTAAGAATGAGCATGTAAGTTTCTGTAAAAACGGGATTTATCAAGGAATAAGTATGGAATTTGGAATATTGTCTGATGGAAAAAAAGCATCTCTATACTCAATAACTGACGGAAACGGATGTGAATTAAGGGTCACGGATTATGGAGCTACGATAGTTTCCTATTTCGTTCCTGACAAGGATGGAAAAATACGTGATATAGTTCTGGGTTATGATTCCGCACCGGAATATGAAAAAAACAGTTGTTATTTTGGCGCAGTAATAGGAAGAGGATGCAATCGTATAAGAGACGGACGTTTTAGCTTAAAAAATATCGAATATCAGCTTGATAAGAATGACAGAGGAAATAATCTTCATAGTGGAAAAAAAGGTTTTGACAGGCGCATATGGGAGGTCGTTGATAAGAATAAAAGAGAGATTTTATTCAGAATTAATGAAAAAGATATGGAAAACGGCTACCCCGGAAATATGACAGCTGAGGTTCGGTATTGTTTTGAAGATGTGGGAAAGCTAAAGATAACTTACAATGCCGTATCCGACAAGGACACCGTAGCGAATATGACAAACCACTCATATTTTAACCTGAATGGTCATGACGGCGGATCTGTTGAGAATCACATGATGATTTTAAATGCAAAATTTTTCACACCTAATGAGGATGAATGTGCGATTGCAACAGGTGAGATTTTGGCAGTTAAAAATACGCCGTTTGATTTTACTGAAGGAAAGTGTATCGGAGATGGGATAAATGAAGAAAACCGGCAATTAAAGTTTGTAGGAGGGTTTGATCAAAACTATGTAATAGAAGGCCAATCCGGTGTTTTAAGAAAGGCAGCGGAAGCATGCAGCAGCGATTCGGGAATTTGCCTTGAACTTTATACAGATACTCCGGGAATAGAGTTTTATGCGGGAAATATGATTCCGGAGCATACAGGCAAAAAAAATGTCGTATATGGAAAACGTTGCGGATTTTGTCTTGAACCTGAATATTTTCCGGATTCTATAAATATTTCTCATTTTAAACAGCCCTTTATAAAGGCAGGGGAAAAATATGAATCTGTAACAGTTATAAGATGCGGTGCAATGTAAGGAGAAAGGCAATGTACTGGAAGGAAGCGTATAAAACACGTACAAAAAAATCATACGAAGGCTATGCGACTATTTACAACAACGAGCCGCGCCTGAACTTTGCGGAGCTTCTTGATCACATGGAGAAATTCACCGAAGTTTACAAGGAATGCAAGGATGATCATCCGGCAATCCGGGAGGCAAAATGTCTGGACGCACAGTTTCCGCAGATAATGCTGGGGATAATGCCAAACGATCTTTTCTGCGGTCGCGAGGATATTTTCCCGCTGGGAATGAATGCACAGTATATAAACAGTGAATGGGGTTTCGCCATGAACTTCGACTGGTTCGAGGAGAAAATTTCGGATGAGTCGATTGCAAAGGGAGATCGTGAAAGGCTGAAGGCATTAAAGGAATACTGGAAGGATCATACATCTACAAAAAAGTTTCTTGCGGAAATGGATCCGGTTGACAAGGTTTATATGATAACCGGCGGTGTGAGTGACGGCATGGTACTGGATCTTGCAAATTTCCCGCATGCGGCAACTGCTCTTCAGAGAGTGGCCGGTATCTTTCTTGATTACCATAAGCTTCTGGATAATGGCCTCGGAGGCCTCACGGAGCTTATTGATCAGAAGCAGAAAGAGCATCCTGAAAATGATCCGAATTTTTATGAGGGAATGCGGATGGGAATAAAAACCATCGCTAAAACTCTTGATTGGTATGCTGATCAGGCAAAGATGCTTTATGAAAACGAGACAGATGAAAAGCGAAAAGCAGATCTTCTGGAAATGGAGCGCATCTGCCGCAAGCTTGAAACGAAAAAACCGGAAACTTTCAGGGAAGCAATCCAGCTTGTGATCATTTATAACATGATCGATGGTGCCCGCGAATGGGGCCGCATGGATGACTATCTGGCGTTGTATTATGACAGGGATTTAAAGAACGGGATAATCGATGAGGAAGAGGCAATAAGGCTTCTTACCAGCTTTTGGCAGCTGATGATAGTAAAGGAGCAGGTTACGGATGATCGTGTGATCGTCGGGGGACTTGGTCGAAAGTATCCTAAAGAGGCTGATGAGCTTGCGCTTGTTATCATGGAGGTTTCAAGGAGAGTTCGTGATATCGTTCCGCAGCTTACGCTTCGTATGTACGATGGCATGGATCAGAGATTATACGACAAGGCTATGGATGTTATCGGTGAGGGATGCACATATCCGATGCTGTATAAGGATGAAAATATCATTCCGGGAGTTATGAAGGTTTTCGGGATCAGTTACGAAGAGGCGTTGGGTTGGATGCCCCTTGGCTGCGGAGAATTTACGATCGATCACAGGATAATCGTCAGTCCTAATTCCGTTTTGAATATGGCAAATGTGCTTTGGGGAACTATGAACGGCGGATATGATTCCACCGGAAAATACAGGATGACCCCGAATGATACATATCTTACAGATTACAAGAGCTTTGATGAATTGTGGAAGGCATACTGTGACAATGTGGAGTATCTTACGGATGTCAGCGCCAGAAATCATTCCAGAGGCTATGAGATCATAGCGCAGGATATGTCTCTTAATCTCCATAATATTCTTTATGACGGATGTATGGACGCTGGAGCCGGCGTTATCAGCGGAGGCTGTGTAAAATGCGGCGGTTCGGACGAGATATACGGAATTGTAACATGCTCGGATTCTCTGTACGCGATCAAGAAATGCGTATATGAGGATAAGATAATTTCTGCGGAGCGTCTGCTGGAGGCGCTTAAGGCGAATTTTGTAGGATATGAGAAGGAAAGAGCGCTGCTTCTTAATGTTGATAAGTTCGGAAATGATCTTGAAGAAGTTGACAATATGATGGCTGCCGTTCATGAAATGGTCTGCTATAAGATGCTGGCTATTTCCGGTAAATATTACGGACTGGATTGCTTCGGGATGGTAAATATCAATAACCGCGACAATACGACATACGGAAGAAATACGGGAGCAACGCCGGATGGAAGGCTTGCAGGAACATCCCTTACGAATGCCAACAATCCGACTTCGGGTATGGACAAAAACGGGGTGACGGCTTTTGTCAATTCACTTTTAAAGGCGAGGGGAGATATTCATTTCGGTACTGTCCAGAACATGAAATTTTCCAAAGAAACCTTTAATGATATGAGAAAAACGGTTATCTATCCGCTTATGGATTCTTATTTCGGACGCGGTGGAACCCAGGCAATGATCAATGTTGTCGGCCGCGAAGATCTGGAAAATGCCAGGAAAGAGCCGGAGAAATACTCGAATCTGATCGTAAGAGTCGGCGGATTCAGTGCCAGATACGTAGAACTTGCGGATGATGTGCAGCTGGATATTTTGAACAGAACATTAAATTAAGCGGGTGATGTTATGGCGGATTTGATGGTATTTGATCTGCAGAGATTTGCGCTGCACGATGGACCGGGGATAAGGACGACCATATTTTTAAAGGGATGTCCGCTGGATTGCCTGTGGTGCCATAATCCGGAGTCTAAAAGTAACCTTCCTCAGATATGCTTTTTTGAAAAAAAGTGTGTGTGTTGCGGAGAATGCGTTAAAGCATGTCCGAGGGGGGCACACATAATAGATTCCAACGGAAAACACAGGGTTAAATTCCGGGAATGTAAGGGCTGCGGAAAATGCGTAGATGTGTGTCCGGCAAAGGCACTTAAGCTTTTCGGGAAAAAGTATTCGACAGATGAGCTTTTAAAAGTTTTGGTAAGGGATAAGGACTTTTATGAAAGAAGCGGAGGCGGTCTTACGGTAAGCGGCGGTGAGCCGATGCTTCAGATCAGGGGACTTATGGAATTGCTTTCCACTGTCAAGAAAGAAGGCATCCATATATGTCTCGATACATCGGGTTTTGCGAAAAACAGTGATTATCAGAAAATAGCTCCGTTTGTTGATCTGTTTTTGTTCGATTATAAGCTTACGGCCAAAGAGGAACACATCAAATATACGGGTGTGAGCAACGAGCTGATACTTGATAATCTGGACTGGCTATGTACTCATGGAAGTAAGGTGGCGCTTAGATGTCCGATCATACCGGGAATAAATGACAATGATGCGCATTACAGTGCGATCGCAGAGATTTCAAACAGGTATGACAGTATCGTAGAGGTAAATCTTATGACATATCATGATATGGCTAAGGGAAAAACGGCTCAGATAGGCATGCAGTATCCGCTTGAAAATATAAAAACAGTAACCGAAGAAGAAAAATACAGAATATACGAACGGGTTGAAAAGCTGGGATGCAAAAAACTCGGGGTTGGATAAAGAGGAGGACGAAAATGGCAGGATATAGAGAAAAAGCCGATCTGGCAATGAAGGAATTAAAAGAAGTATTTGACATGATGGATGAGTCTTACATCCGAGAAATGGTAGATGCCGTAAAGAAATACGACAGGATATTTACCATCGGTGCGGGTCGTGAAGGACTTTCTACAAAGGCGTTTGCCATGAGGCTTACTCACCTGGGAAAAGAGTCACACTGGATCTGGGATGACACAACTCCTGCTATCGGAAAGGGTGATCTGCTTATAAATGTATGCGGACCGGGACATATTGATACCATCGATCAGGTTGTTCGTTATGCAAAAGCGGCAGGAGCAACTATCGCAACGGTAAGTGCCGCTGAAAACGGATATTGTGTTGAACAGGCGGATATTTTCATGAAACTGCCGGCAGCTGCCTATAGGGCTTCGGGAAAGTTCGTAGAAACAAAGCAACCGATGGGAAACCTTTTTGAACAGGCACTTTACATTATTTACGACATTATTGTAATGATGGCCAGTGAGGAAATGGGCATTTCCGAAGAAGAGATGGTTAAGAGACACAGAAATATTGAGTGAGGATAAAAAAATGGCTGAGAAAATGAGAAGTGTAGCGTATATGACAGCACTTGGCAAAATGGAAGTAAGGAAGGTTCCGATGCCAAAAGGACCGCTTGCACCGAATGATGTGCTTGTAAATATAAAGAGAGTCGGAATCTGTGCATCGGATATGCATATGTTTGACACGGGAAAAGTCGGAATACTTGAGATCAAGCCACCTCATGTACTGGGACATGAGCCGTCGGGAGTGATCGCCGAGGTTGGAAGTAATGTTACAAAGCTTAAAGTGGGTGACAGGGTTTTTGTGGATCCCCAGAGACCATGCGGGCAGTGTGAGCATTGTATGAAGGGAGAGTACAATCTCTGCGACAACATGAAATGCATGTCTGTTGAGGACGAGGGAGCATTTGCGCAGTATAGCGTAAGACCGGCAAATACTGTTACAAAGATTCCGGATAATATGTCATTTGAGACAGCATCAATGCTTGAACCGTTTTCATTCGGATGTGCCGTTGTGGAAAAAGGCGGCATCGTTCCCGGAATGAGCGTGGCGATTCTTGGAGTGGGACCCATAGGCCTTGCTTGCATGCTTGCTGCAAAGGCATACGGCGCAACGGATATTTATGTGACTGACGTTGTTGAGGGAAGACTTGAAAAGGCACTTGAACTCGGCGCAACAAAAGCAATAAATGTTTCGAAAGAAGATTACACGGAAGTTATCAAGAAGGAAACAAACGGAAGAGGAGTAGATATTGTAATAGAAGCCTCCGGATTCCAGGGCAATTATCTTACATTCCATAAGGCAGCCGTAATGGGAGGAACGCTCGTGCTTGTAGGAATCGGACCTGATGATGTGGTGCCGATAAATCTTGCATATATCCGCGATATGGAAATGAAGATGTGCGGCGTATTCCGTTTCGCAAATACCACAAAGAGAGCGATCGACATGATAAGAACTGGTCGCGTGGATATTTCAGGATTGGTATCTCATGTATATCCGCTGTCAAAGATCAATGAAGCCTTTGATCTTGCAAGAGGCAAGGCGCCGGGCGTTATCAAGGTAGTGGTAAATATGGAGGACGAGGAATGAGCGACTTAGTACTTGGAATCCAGCACATAGGAATACCGACTTTGTCAATGGAGAAAACAGAAGAGTTTTATAAGAAGCTTGGTTTTGAGATTGCTTTTCAGGCTGTCAACAACGGAGCAAAAGTTGTTTTTCTGAAGAATAAAGACCTTGTGGTTGAGGCTTATGAGAGCAAGGATGCCACAATGCGTGACGGAGCGATAGATCATGTGGCTTTAACTGTTAGTGACATCGAGGCTGCCTATGAATGGATCGGATCATTAGGGCTTAATACGCTGAAGGACGAAATACATTATCTTCCGTTTTGGGATAACGGTGTGAAGTTCTTTACGATAGAAGGACCAAACCACGAAAGAGTAGAATTCAGCCAGTTTCTGTAAATGACAGGTACTCGGTTCAGGTGTAAGGTTTTGCAAAGAGAGGCAGGATTTGAACGAAGTTTTTTCGGATACCGCAAAGGTAAGAGAATATAATAAAAAACAGGTATATGACTTTATAAGAAAAACTCCGGGCATAACGCAGGCTGAGCTTCGGGAAATTTCCGGGCTTAGCCGTCCTACTATATTAAAGGTATTGCAGGAAATGACAGATTCAGGGCTGATAGTGCAGCAGAAGAATCAAGTCAATACGGGCGGACGCATTCCAATGGGTTTTTTTTGCAATAAAACAAGCGGCTATGCTGTCGGATTTCAGATATCAGATCATCATATAACGGCTGTTATACTAAACGCGGCGGATGAAATTGTACTTACACATCGTGAAAGGATCAGTGATAAGGTCGGGGGATCACTGAGACGCAGACTCGGCGTAATATACAAGGGTATGTTGAAGGATGCTGCCATCGATGAAAAAAAGGTTATAGGGATAGGAATAGCTGTACATGCACTTACCGATCCGGCAGGAAGAAAAATGATATATCTGCCGTCTGTTGACAGCATGTTTTCTGATCTGAATCAGGTTGGCGATCTGACGTCTTCAAAAGTTAGGTTGTTTCATGATCTTGATGCGCTTGCATATAATAAAAAAATATGGTCATGGCCAAATATGTTTTACCTTTCGATAAGCGATCGTGTAGGCGGTGTTATGATGATAAATGGCCGCATGTATGCCGGAGATCGTGGAAGGGCAGGCGAGATCGGTCATATGTGTATTGTACCGGACGGGAAAAAATGTTACTGCGGCAACAAAGGGTGTTTTGATGCGTATTGTTCAACGGCAGTTCTTAAAAAGACGCTTGATGGAACATTGCAGGAATTTTTTGAAGCCGTAGATGAAAACCACAACCTGCGGGAGCTGAAAAGAAAATATGTAGAATATTTAGCAGGTGCTGTTTTTAGCATACATCAGTTTTTTGACGGTATAATCGTAATAGGCGGGGAGCTTGGAACCTGTCGAAAATATTTTTACGAAGAGCTCTGTGATAATCTGGACAAAAGAGCCGTTTTTCCGGATGATCACGCGAGAGAATATTTAAAGACGTATGACAGCGGTGTGACTGCCTTTGCAGAGGGCGCAGCCGCGTACTTTACGAACATGGTATTGGATTGAATTTTTAAGTTTGAATTTTGAAGTTTTGCAAAATTACTTTACAAAAGTTTTTGATTAGGTTACGCTTAAAAAATAGGAAGTTTTGGGAGGACATTTATGAGTAATTTAAAGATTGATACTCCGCAGATAAGAAAACTTAATCGGGAACAGGTATTCAATTATATAAAGGATAATGATTGGGTCACACAGGCAGATGTTAAGGATTTTACCGGACTTAGCAGGCCTACTATTGCAAATATACTTCAGGAGCTTGAAGAAAAGAATCTGATATCGAAGAGAAAAAACGAGGAAAAGACAGGCGGAAGGATGTCCATGGCGTTTGCCTGCAATAAAAATGCAAGATACGCTATCGGAATTCAGCTTACGAATCTTCATATAAAGGCAGTGGCTGTAAATATGCAGGGAGAGATCCTTGCTCAAAAACAGACAGAAAAGAAGCTGCATGTAGATGAAAGTTACAGACGTGCTATCGGAGATATTTACGCGGAAGTCGTAAAAGAGGCAAGAATCGATGAATCGCTTATATTAGGATGCGGGATAACGGTTCAGGCTCTTACAGATGTTGAAGGAACAAGAGTCTCATATGTTGTGACTCCGGATAAAGAAAGAATTTATATGGAAGGGCTTGCGGACTATATTCCGTGCAAGACACGCCTTTTCCATGATCTTAATGCGCTGGGATGGAATTCGGCGCTTTGGACGAAAAAAAATGAATTTTATCTTTCTATAAATAACAGGATAGGTAGCACAATCCTTGTTGACGGAAATATTTATACCGGGGATCACAACAGAGCAGGTGAGATAGGTCATATGCTTCTTGTGCCCAACGGAAAAAAATGTTACTGCGGAAACTGCGGATGTTTTGATGCTTACTGTAATACTGATAATATCAAGGTGCTTGGAGACGGGGACATCAGCACATTTTTCAAAAAACTTGATGATGGCAATAAAGAATGTGAAGAGTTTTGGGAAGAGTATAAGCAGCGTCTGACGGATGCGATATTTGGGATCCATGTTACATTCGACGGAACGATACTCATAGGCGGAGAAATAGCTCAATATAGAGGATATTATTATAATGAAGTGTGTGATGCACTCGATAAAAAAGCATTTTTTCCGGAAGACAGAGCAAGAGAATATCTTAAGGTCGTGGAACAGGGTGATTCGGCAATAGCTGTCGGAGCGGCGCTCTATTTCATAAGAAATATACTTGACACTTTTGATTGATGGGAGATTAGTATGAAAGAATAAATCTTTCATTGCTATTTGTGTCGTCGTCCAGCGGCGGAATGGAGATTACCATGAACAGGAAATATGATGTTGTGGCGCTTGGTGAGCTTTTAATAGATTTTACGCAAAACGGAGTAAGTGAGCAGGGGAACGGGCTTTTTGAGGCGAATCCCGGCGGAGCTCCCTGTAATGTGCTTGCGATGCTTAAAAAGCTCGGAAAGAAGACGGCTTTTATAGGAAAGGTCGGAAATGACGGGTTTGGAATGACGCTTAAATCCAGTCTTGATGAGCTGGGAATCGGAACTGAAAATCTGTTATTCGACAACGAGGTTCATACGACGCTTGCCATCGTTCAGACTCTTGAAGGCGGAGATCGAGATTTTTCCTTTTACAGAAATCCCGGCGCCGATATGATGCTTACGGAAGACGAAGTGAATCTTGATCTTGTAAAAAATACGAGAGATTTTCATTTCGGAACGCTTTCCATGACACATAAGGGAGTTGAAAAAGCGACAAAGAAGGCTGTCCTTGCGGCGCGTGAGGCAGGAGCCATGATCAGCTTTGACCCGAATCTTCGGGAGCCTCTCTGGGATAGTCTGGAGCACGCGGCAGAGGAAGTCTGGTGGGGCATAAGTCAGTGTGATATCTTAAAGATCTCGGACAACGAGATACAGTGGCTCACGGGAAAAGAGGATTTCACGGAAGGCGTTAGTGTGATAAGGAGCAGATACGATGTGCCGCTTATACTTGTATCCATGGGAATGGACGGCAGCAGGGCGTATTACAAGAACGGATTTGTTGAGGTGAAACCTTTCCTTCGTGATGATACGATAGAGACAACAGGAGCGGGAGACACGTTCTGCGCATGCGTAATAAATTACGTGCTGGATCACGGCCTTGATTCGCTTACGGATGGTGATCTAAAAGAAATGCTTACATTTGCAAACGCCGCAGCGTCTCTGATAACAACGAAAAAAGGTGCACTCCGTGTAATGCCAAAAAAAGAAGAAATTGAAGAGATCATCAACGGTTGACTTGAATGGATCTTCTCCAAAATCTTCTTTCAAAATAGAAGCGTGGTAATGTGAAGCGTTTACAGGCTTTGCAGTGCGTCGATGGGATTCAGGTTTGCTGCCTTAACGGAGGGCAGGAGACCGAACACGATTCCTATTACCATCGAGAAGCCTACGCCTATAAATATGGACGGCACACTTATGGCCATTGGCGTTCCGGAGGTGTTTGATATAACAAAGGCCAGTACTATTCCGGCGATAACACCGAGGATTCCGCCGATAGAAGTAAGCATTACGGATTCCGTTAGAAATTGAGCCAGAATGCGTTTTTTCTTCGCACCCAGTGCCTTTTTCAGACCGATTTCCGACGTCCTTTCCGTTACAGATACAAGCATGATGTTCATAACGCCGATTCCGCCCACAAGAAGCGCGATAGAGGCTATCCATACAAGCAGGTTGTTTGTGCTTGCCGCAAGCTCCTGCTTGTTTTTTGCCTTCTCAAGAAGATCAGTAGCCTTGTAAGAAAGATCGCCGTTTCCGGCTATACAGCTTGCAAGAACGCCCTCGACCTCTTTGCCGACGCTGCTCATGTCGTCGACTGTTTCGGCTCGTGTCACACAATTCTTTGCCTCGTCAAAGCTGTAAACAACAGACCAGACGGCATCCGGTATGAGCACCTGACCGTAGGACTCAGAGTTATAGGTAACGTAGTCATTCAGGTTGTTTATGGTAGGCTCGAAATTCTCGGATTTTTTGTAAAGCCCGACCACCGTAAAAGGTTCTTCTTTTATCGTGATGGTCTGTCCGACAGGATCATCACCGGAAAAAAGTGTCGTTGCCGCTGTTTCGTCCAGGAGCACTACCTTGTGTCTGTTCGTATAATCAGCGTCAACAAATTGCCTGCCGGAATATACCACATAACCGCAGGTGTTCAGGTAGTGAGTATCTATTCCGTAGATATTTGCGGCCGAAAGTATGTTGTCATTGTTTGCTATGGAATCCGTATACGTGCGCGAGTAGTAAAATGACGCATCAGCCACATCATCAAAGCCGCGGATTTCCTCAATCTGTTCGTCTGATATGGGAGTAACGCCGCTGGGAGTACCCATGTCCATGTAATAGTCGTAGTCACCCTGCTTTAGCGTTACGGATACGTTATTGTTGCCGGCACCGATAAGGTTTTGCATTATCTGTTCGTTGGTTCCCTTGATGGTGGAGACGATGGCAATTATCGAGGCGATGCCGATGATAACGCCCAGCATCGTAAGAAATGAGCGCAGCTTATGCACCCAAATGCTGCGGAAAGCTATTCTGAAATTCTCTGCCATTTCTTATCCTCCTTACGACGTCTCACTATACAGCTCATCGATCGTAGTTTCTCGTGTGTTAGCGCCGTCTTTTACGCCGCTGCCATATGGAAAAGCGATCCAATCGTCATTTGTAACGCCGTCCAGTATCAGGTATCCCTGTCCTTTAAGCTCGCCCACGGTAATCTCTGTCTTTACGAGTTTGTCATTGTCACCGCGTTTGTACACATATTTATGACCGTCTTTCTCAAGAATAAATGCCTTCCAGAGATAAAGATCGTCAGATTCATAATCGATTCCGCCGGACATGCCGTTAAGCGTGATCTGCACATAGTAGTTGTTTTGGAGATCGTCGCCGCCATCGATTTCAGCTGTAAAAGGATAATATGTCGTATCGGTGCCGAAATTGTAGTTTGTATAATCACCGGATGTATCCGGCATATCCGAAATGTCTTTAACAACGGCGTCGTAGGTATTTCCGGTATCCCACGATTGCACGGATACATGATCGCCGTCTTTAAGGCTGCCATACAGCATTTCCGGCAATCCGCACCTTAAATAAAGACCTTTCGCAGCATTTATCGTAATGAAAGCCTCGCCCGTGTTGGGATTGTTCAGGTCACCTACACTTTTAACAACACCGTCTATCTTAGCCTTGACGGTGCCTTCATCGGCCGCTTTTTGCGCAAGATTTAAATTAAGCTGCGCCTCACGAAGATCCAGCTTTGCGTCACGGAGCTTTTCTTCCTCATCTTTAAGCGCCTGTGCAAGATTTTCTTTCGTATATTCGGCATTTGGTGAGATAAGCTCACTGGTGGAAAGATCGAAATTTCCGGAAGATGAATCGTTTGCATCTTCGTTTGATAATGCCGTACCGGTCTGCGATACGGAATCTGAAAGGCTTGCAAACTGCGCAACATACGATGAACCTGTTTTATCCTTATAAACCTTTTGAATCATAAATGTTGTTGCACTGCCTGTGACACCATCGGTGGGAGAGGACTGCGGATCCGATGTGGGCTCAATTGTCGGCTCCGGCGTTGGCTCGATGGTTGGTTCCGGAGTCGGTTCCGCCGTAGGAGTCGGTTCTTCTGTCGGTGCAGGTGTCGGTGTCACGATTTTTTTCGCAAGCTTGATATACGCCTCATAATCATCATCGGCTTCATCAAGAAGAGAAGCGTTCTCTGTCCATGCTTTCATAAGCGCACCGGATACAGAGTCTTCCTCGCGCACTTCCAGTGCGAAATAAAGAGGTTCTTCTTTTGCGAGCTCTCTTATCATATTCACAAAATCCGCTGTGATTTTAGTGCCGTTTTTGCAAAGAAATTTTAAGGGATTCTCTTCGCTGCCGACGTTTTCATCATCTGCATTGTAAGCGATGGAATCTCCGTCAAGAGTATCGTAGACCGTTGCGTCATATTCCGGCTTTTCGTCGCCGCCGTCATCAACATCGTCATCATCGATGCCATCATCACCGTTGTCAGTGTCATCATCGATATAGTCGCCGTCATCAATATAGTCATCGTCAATGTAGTCGCCGTCATCGACGGAATCGCTTATAGGCGTCAGATTTTTAAGAGTCTGCACATTTTTCTCGGCAACTTTAATCGTAAGCTCAATTTGTTCTACGTCCAGTTGCCTTTTTTGGAGTTCCAGTGACGTCTTTGTCGTATCGTAGGAGAGGATGATATCGCCTTCCTTTACCTCGTCGCCTTCTTCTACATAAACCTGTTTTACCGTCTCAGCATCGCTAAGGTAAATGTTTTGAGATGCGTCGCTTGAGACATATCCGGTGATGGTCTTCGAATCCTCCCAGTACATGGTTTTCACGTAGTCGGCAGAAGATGCCTGTATAACAGCGATGCGGCCTGAGGATGTGGTGGCTTTTACGGCAGCCGAAATTCCTACCGCCAAACCGGCGATCACGGCGATTATGATGATCACGGAAATTATCTTTTTGCTTTTTTTAGCATGCATAATTTACGCCTCCTCACCATCGGTATACAGCTTTCCGTCGATGATCCTGACCATGTGATCAGCGCGTTTGGCGATATTTATATCGTGAGTGATCATAACGATGGAAACGCCTTCCCTGTGAAGTTCGTCAAAAAGTTCCATTATCTGCTTTCCCGATGCCTGATCCAGTGCTCCCGTAGGTTCGTCCGCAAGAAGGATCTTCGGGTGATTTATCATTGCCCGTGCGATGGCAACTCTCTGTTTCTGACCGCCGGAGAGCTGATTCGGCAAATGATGCATTCTGTCTTCAAGACCGACACGAGTTAGTGCCTCGGCTCCGCGTTTTCTGCGCTCTTTAACAGGTATGCCCTCGTAGCTTAAGGGAATGCACACGTTTTCAAGGGCGTTTTCATATGAAAGAAGCTGAAAACTCTGGAAGATAAAACCAATCTTCTTAAGGCGTATATCCGCCATTTCATCTTCGCTGCATTTGCTTATGTCTTTGCCGTCAATGATCATCTCGCCGCTGGTGGGTTTGTCAAGACAGCCGATTATATTCATAAGCGTGGATTTCCCCGAGCCGGACGGACCCATTACCGCCACGTATTCGCCCTCGTCGACCTGAAAATTTACATCATTAAGGGCAGGTGTTTCGATACCGCCGGAAAAATAGCTTTTGTAAATATGGCGCATGTCGATGATCATTATTCAGCACCGCCTTCCGTAACAACACTGTTGGTCATGCCTGCAGTGTCTACCGTGTCCGTCATATCAGTCGTGTCCGTCGTATCTGTCATGGAAGCCATGTCCGTCGTCTTCATTCCTTCGGATAGTGATTCATCCGGAACTGCGATAAGATCGTCTTCCGAAAGACCCTCTGTAACAAGATATTTGAAAAGATCGTCATCGTGTTTGCCAAGGGTTATTTTCTGTTTAATGAGTGTGCCGTTATTGTCTTTCCATACAAACGGATTCGATTCGTCCGTAAGATCTATAAGATAATCGTCGAGCCAGATTCCATCTTCTTCCTCCGTTTCTTCGTTCTGTCCCATGTCGATCTCCATATAGATATGCTGACCCAGCATGAGACCATTCGTAGATTCAAGTTCAACATAAAATGGATAAGACGTGCTGGAATCGCTGCTTGCGGCGGAGTCGGAATAGTATGAATTTGATGAGTCGACTTTATTCTCCGTATCGATTTTCGTTACAGTGCCTTTCCAGGTTTGCGTTGAATCCAGACGCGAGTAGATGATCATTTCAGCACCGACATAAACGTCGGAGATGTTCTGCTCATTTATCCTGCCTTTAATGCGCATATCGCCCTTCTGCATGATGGTGATGAA
>CAYMAY010000010.1:0-30965 GCA_964388555.1 uncultured Lachnospiraceae bacterium | reverse complement strand
CAGAAGAAGCGGTAGAAGAGGCAACAAGATGCATTCACTGCAAAAATGCAAAATGCATAGAGGGATGCCCCGTAAACATAAATATTCCGGAGTTTATCGCAAGCGTTAAGACAGGCGATTTTGCTGAGGCTTACAACGTAATCAGCCAGTCCAGCGCACTTCCGGCAGTGTGCGGCCGTGTATGCCCGCAGGAGAGCCAGTGCGAGGGCAAATGTATCAGAGGCATAAAGGGCGAAGCCGTATCAATCGGAAAGCTGGAGAGATTCGTAGCCGACTGGGCTAAGGAAAACGGAATCAAGCCGAAGGCAGCAAAGGCTAAGAACGGTCACAAGGTAGCTGTTATAGGTTCCGGCCCTGCAGGACTTACATGTGCCGGCGATCTTGCCCGTGCAGGATACGACGTAACGATCTTCGAAGCGCTCCACAAACCGGGCGGAGTTCTCGTATACGGTATTCCGGAGTTCCGTCTTCCTAAGGATGATGTTGTTGCGGCAGAGGTTGAAAACGTTAAATCTCTTGGCGTTAAGATCGAGACAAACGTTATCATCGGAAAATCCGTTACAATAGATGAGCTTCTTGAGGAAGAAGGCTTTGAGGCTGTATTTATCGGCTCCGGAGCAGGACTTCCCATGTTCATGGGTATTCCGGGAGAGAGCGCAAACGGCGTATTCTCCGCAAACGAGTATCTTACAAGAAACAACCTCATGAAGGCATTCAGAGAGGATTATGACACACCTATCGCCAAGGGCAAAAAGGTTGTTGTTGTGGGCGGCGGAAACGTTGCAATGGACGCTGCAAGAACAGCACTTCGTCTCGGCGCTGAGGTTCACATCGTATACAGACGCAGCGAAGAGGAGCTTCCGGCACGTGCGGAGGAAGTTCATCACGCTAAGGAAGAAGGAATCATCTTTGACCTTCTTACAAACATCGTTGAGATCTACATGGACGAGAACGACAGCGTAAAGGGAGCAAAGTGCATACGCATGGAGCTTGGAGAGCCGGATGCATCCGGAAGAAGACGTCCTGTAGAAATACCGGGATCAGAGTTCGACATTGATTGCGATACTGTTATCATGTCCTTAGGAACATCACCTAACCCGCTTATTTCTTCCACAACAAAGGGTCTCGACACGAACAGAAAGAAATGCATAGTCGCAAACGAAGAAGACGGCCAGACATCCAAGAAGGGCGTTTTCGCCGGCGGCGATGCCGTAACAGGTGCGGCTACGGTTATCCTTGCAATGGGAGCCGGAAAAGCTGCCGCAAAGGGTATTGAGGAGTACATCGAGGGTAAGAAATAAAATATTACCTGAACGAGCAGTAACAGAAAGGAGATTAGCCATGTCAGACTGCACACATAATTGCGGAAGCTGCGCAGGCGGATGCGGTAGCGGGCAGAATGGAGAAAAGCCGAGAGATTTTCTGAACGACATTAAAAAATTTGTTAAAGAGTCGGAGACAGATGAAATTTCCGATTTCTTCTACAAAGCCGGCCAGGAAATGGAAAAGTATTTAAACGACGGCGAATAACGGCAAATCGAATAGTGTATTTAAAAGCGGAGAGTCTTCGGATTCTTCGCTTTTTTTGCAGGAAAATCAAGCGAAGCAAAGTCTTTATGGCAAAAATACAGAGAAGGCATTATAATAGGGGCTGAATATCATTTGCTCTTGTGATAAGAAGATTGTTTAAGATAGGAGAATGAGAAAATGAGAAGTGATACTATAAAAAAGGGTTCGGACAGAGCACCGCAGCGTTCGCTGCTTTATGCGGCAGGATTTACACCGGAGGAGATCGAAAAGCCGCTTATAGGAGTCATAAGCGCATATAGCGAGATAATACCCGGTCATACGCATCTCAATAAGCTTGCGGATGCTGTAAAAGCCGGAATATACGCCGCAGGCGGAACACCGGTAATGGTGCCGTCCATAGGCGTATGCGACGGAATAGTAATGGGCCACAAGGGAATGAGGTATTCTCTTGCGTCCAGAGAACTTATAGCTGATTCGGTTGAAACTATGGCAGCCAGCCACTGCTTCGACGGAATCGTGCTGATTCCCAACTGTGATAAGATAGTTCCCGGAATGATAATGGGTGCGCTTCGCGTAAACGTGCCGGCCATCGTTATCTCAGGCGGTCCCATGATGGCTGGACGAATTGATGGCAAGAAGACAAGCCTTTCATCCATGTTCCAGGCGGTAGGCTCATACAAGGCCGGAATCATCGATGAAGCTAAGCTTCAGGCTATAGAAGAAGCATGCTGTCCCACATGCGGATCATGTTCGGGAATGTATACGGCCAACTCCATGAATTGTCTCTGCGAGGCAATAGGAATAGGCCTTCCCGGAAACGGAACTATACCGGCTGTTTACTCTGCAAGAACGATGCTGGCAAAGCGTGCCGGAATGCAGATAATGGATCTTGTCGAGAAAGATATCAAACCGAGAGATATAATAAACGCGGATTCGCTGAAGAACGCTATCACAGTTGATATGGCACTGGGATGCTCGACAAACTCGGCACTTCATCTGCCTGCTATAGCTCATGAGGCGGGAGTAAAGCTGGATCTTCACTACTTCAACGAGATAAGCGAAAAGACACCGAACCTTTGCCACCTCGCACCGGCAGGTCCTCATTATATGGAAGAGCTTAATGAGGCAGGCGGCGTTTCGGCAGTATTGAAGGAGCTTGCTGATATAGGTCTTATAAATACATCCCTTAAGACAGTTACCGGAAAGACTATAGGTGAGAATATCGAGGGAGCCGTAAACAAAAATACCGATATAATCCGTCCCACAGACGATCCGTACAGCAAGACAGGCGGACTTGCGTTCCTTTTCGGAAATATCGCGAAAAAGGGCTGCGTCGTAAAGAGAAGTGCCGTTGTGCCTGAAATGCAGAAACACAGCTGCCGCGCGAGAGTATTTAACGGCGAGGAAGCTGCTGTAGAGGCTATCTATAACGGCGAGATAGTTGCGGGAGATATCGTCGTTATCCTTTATGAAGGACCGAAGGGCGGCCCCGGAATGAGAGAGATGCTCGTTCCTACATCCGCACTTGTCGGAATGAAGCTCGACAGAGAAGTTGCACTTATCACAGACGGAAGATTCTCCGGCGCATCATCGGGAGCTGCTATAGGTCATGTTTCTCCCGAGGCTGCAATGGGCGGTGAGATCGGACTTTTGCGCGATGGCGATATAATAGATATAGATATGTCGAAGTATACGATAAATGCACGGGTTTCCGATGAGGAGTTTGCAAAGAGAAAAGAGCAGTATGTGACGCCCGAACCAAACGTAAAAGAGGGTTGGCTTGCCAGATACAGCCGCCTTGTTGCAGGTGCTGATGAGGGTGCTGTATTGAAGTAAAATCGGCAGAAAAATAGTATAAAAAGGCAATATATAGGCGGTTATATCAATTTTGTATACCGACTATTCAAAGTATCTCAAATCCGAAAATCAAAACGTCATTATTGATTTGAATAAGATATTTTGGTGTAGTAGAATAATCCTAGCGGCGAAAAAGCTGCTAGGATTATTTAGTTTTCTTCCGTAAAATACCAGTGTTGCGGAGGAACAAATTTAAGGAAAGTGGGGGAAAAACAAATGACACAGGAAATGTACTGGTTAATCGTGCTCGCTATCGTAGCTATAGCGATAATCTTTACGATCTGCAATTTCGCAAAGGTTAAAAAGCTTCCTGAGGGCACGGATGATATGGTCGAGATGGCTGCTATCATCAGAAGCGGTGCAAACACATTCTTAAAGGCAGAGTTCAGAGTTATAATCATAGCTTATATCATCATAGCTCTTGTATTCAGTCTTTTCATCGAAGCGACGAGCGGACTTACGTTCATCATCGGAGGTGCAATGAGCAGTATTGCCTGCATCTACGGCATGAAGAGTGCTACATACGCAAACGTTCGTGCAGCTAACAAGGCCAGAGAAACGCTTAACATCGGTGAGACCGTTAAGGTAGCGCTTGCAGGCGGAAGCGTTGCCGGTGTCGGTATTCAGGCACTCGGTATACTCGGACTTATAATTATCCTTTTTGCATGGGGAATCGATCCTGAGCTTTCAGGACACGGACTTGTTGCAAATCTTAACTGCAATCCTTCTCTTATGAGAATAACAACATATTCACTGGGCTGCTCTATCGTTGCCATGTTCAACCGTGTTGCAGGTGGTAACTACACAAAGGCAGCAGATATCTCATCTGATATCCTTGCAAAGATCCGTCACGACATGCCGGAAGATGACAGCCGTGTACCGAACGTTATCGCAGACTTCATCGGTGACAACGTAAACGATATCGCCGGCAACTGCTCCGACCTTCTCGAGAGCTTCGTTGCAACAATGGCATCTTCAATAATGATATCAGTTTCACTCTTTACAAGCTCTTATGTTGATATTACTGAGGATACATACCTCAACATGACAATCTTCCCCGTATTGCTTGCGGGCGTTGGACTTCTCAGCTGCGTTATCGGCCTTGGAATCGCATCTCTTAAGAAGATGGGAGACGATCCCGCAAAAGAGCTCGACTTTGCACAGTGGGCTTCAGCAGGAATCACTCTTGCACTTGGACTTGTAGCAAGCTACATAATGTTCTCCAACAACACATATTCAGAAATGGCTATCGGATGGGTTTCTCCGTGGCTCTCAGCTGCATTCGGTATCGCAAGCGGTATCGCAATCGGTGTTATCACAGAGTACTATACATCTGATAATTACAAACCTACCAAGACACTTGCAGAAATGGCTACAGAGGGTGAAGCTTTCGTTGTAACGAAGGGTGATGCAATCGGATCACGTTCATGTCTCCTTCCGATACTTATCATCGGTGTTGCGCTTTTCCTTTCAGGAAAAATCTGCGGAACATACGGAATCGCTATTTCTTCTCTCGGAATGCTTTCATTCGTAGGAACAACAGTTTCTATCGATGCATTCGGACCTATAGCTGATAACGCCGGCGGACTTGCTGAGTCCTGCCACCTTGACGCTGAAGTACGTGTTATAACAGATAAGCTTGACTCAGTTGGTAACACAACAGCTGCTATCGGTAAAGGATTCGCTATCGGATCCGCTGCATTTGCAACTGTTTCACTTATCACGGCTTATGTTGGTAACTATGCATCTGAAGGCGAGGAGCCCGTGCTTAACATAGCTTCCTTCACAGTTATCGCAGGTGGTATCATCGGTGGTGCTCTTATCGAGTACTTCTCAGCACTCCTTACAGACAACACTATTGAGTCTGCTAAGAAGATGGCTGACGAAGGAGATAAGATGCTTTCTATCCCGGGAGTATTAGAGGGAACAGTTAAGCCTGATTACAACAAGCTCATCAATATGGCTGCAGGACAGGCTCTTAAGAAAATGCTCTTCCCGTCTATCCTTTCACTTTGCATCCCGATCATCGGTGGATTCATCTTTGGTGTATCTTTTGTAGGTGGTCTTCTTGTGGGAGCTACAATCGTTGCTATACCGAGAGCGCTCTTCATGGGCAACTCCGGTGGTGCGTTCGATAACGCTAAGAAGTACATCGAGGCCGGAAACATCGAAGGTCACGGCAAGGGAACTGCTGCTCACAAGGCTGCTGTTACAGGTGACACAGTCGGTGATACAAGAAAAGACGTTGTCGGTGTTGCACTTGATATATTCATCAAGAGTATGTCTACAGTTGCAAACACACTCGCAACACTCTTCCAGTCTATAACACTTATTCATTGATAATAATAAAATGATAGGTTTAAAGGAGCGGTGAATGCCGCTCCTTTTTTGACGCATTTTCGAGGGTTTCGAGAAAATTTAAAGTGGTCGATAAAAAAATTGGATATAAAATTTACGAGAAACTTTGATTATTCTGCTTTACAAATATTTATGCAGATGTTAGAATGTTAATCGTTGCATCGGGGTATGGCTCAGTTTGGCTAGAGCGTACGGCTGGGGGCCGTGAGGTCGCAGGTTCGAATCCTGTTACCCCGATTTGTTTTTTAAAATTCATCGCTTTAATGCGATGTTTTTTGCTGTTTGTGCAAATTCATTTTTGGTAAAGAATGTAGTGGTATTGAAAAAGCAAATTCCGTAAGCATTCTGAAGCACATCGCACAAAGGAGTCCGAAGACACGCTCGGCAGCGAAATACATATACGTGAGCATGCCGAGCGGTTGTGGCTGAGGAGGACGACTGCAGTGCAAAGAATGCTTTTAGGATTTGCGTGTTTAGTGATTACATAGGAGTTTTATATGGGACAGATCAAAGTTACTAAAGCACCGATAGAGGGATTATATGTTATAGAGCCGACGGTTCACGGAGACGACAGAGGATATTTTGTTGAGACATATAATCAGAATGATATGCACGAGGCCGGGCTCGACATGGTGTTCGTTCAGGATAATCAGTCTATGTCAACAAAAGGTGTTTTAAGAGGTCTTCATTTTCAGAAGCAGTATCCGCAGGGCAAGCTTGTTCGTGTAATACAGGGAACGGTTTTTGATGTCGCCGTAGATCTGCGCGCCGGAAGCAAAACATACGGAAAATGGTTCGGTGTTGAGCTTTCAGAGGAGAATAATAAGCAGTTCTACATCTCCGAGGGATTTGCCCATGGATTCCTTGTATTGTCGGATGTTGCTAAATTCTGTTACAAAGTGACGGATTTTTATCATCCGGGAGACGAAGGCGGAATGGCCTGGAACGATCCCGAAATCGGAATCGAGTGGCCGAAGCTTGAGGGAGAATACAAGGGAAGCGCATCTGCCGAAGGATATACGGTAGACGGTGCACCTCTTAATCTTTCAGATAAAGACCAGAAATGGCTCGGTTTAAAAGATACGTTTAAATTCTGAGTGCATATTGAATTATCAGCTTGCATTTCAGATGGACAAATGATAGAATGTTAAAGCAATTGCAGGAGTGGCGGAATTGGCAGACGCGCAGGCTTCAGGTGCCTGTGGCAGCAATGTCGTGTGGGTTCAAGTCCCATCTCCTGCATTTTTATTTTGCATTATTACTTAAGAAGCATCCGCAAGGGTGCTTTTTTGATGCGCTTACAGCGAACAAAGGGATTCAGATGTTCCTTCGTGGGCGGAAGATGAAACAATCGCGCAGGAATTTGTTGAGGTCAACGGAAAAATAGAACGGACACCGGCGCATCGCTTAAGATACGAACTGGATATGTTTTGGATGATAAGTACACCATATTAGGCGATGTTGCTGAAGGGGATGATGAGCCATTGGTATTTACTGTTCCAAAATCCGGTACATATAATTTTACGTTTTTGAATCTATCAAGCGACCGAGTGATCATACAGGCAAATCTGGAGATAAAATGACGAATCTCATTAACGGAGCGGCTTTTGCCGCTTCTGTTTTATGCCTGTAAATTAGTGAAAGTATATTGCTACAGCCCAAAACTTGCTTTTAAAAAAAAAGAGAGTATTATTGGTTTTGCGACTTTAAAAGAGTGGAGATTATTAAATGCAGGCAATAAAAAAACTCAGGATCACATTGCTCGCAATGACTGTTCTGCTCGTTGTTTTCCTTGTGGTCAGTACATCCGGGGGAACGAAGAGTGACGTGGATCTGAAAGCATTGGCATCCGAGATGCTGGAAAATATGACGGATGCGTCTTCGATGCAGGAAGACGGGACGATGAAGCTGAAAAATCTGTATGGATTATCGGCGAATGATTACGATCAGGCGGTGATTTATGTGCCTGTTTCAAATATGGATGCGGCAGAGATGGTACTTATCAAATGCAAAGATGAGTCTCAGACTGAAAGTGTTGAGAGTGCCATGGAACAGCGTATTCAGGAACAGACGGGAAAGTTTGAGTCTTACGGCGTTGAGCAAATGGCGATCATTACGAAGGCCGTTGTGGATGTAAAGGGACCGTACTGTCTTTATGTGGTTTCGAGATCTTCGGATGTGGCAGAGGATATGTTTGATGCAGCGTTAAAGGAATAGGAAGCGGGTAAAAAATGGTCTTCAGCAGTATTACATTTTTATTTTATTTTCTGCCCATAGTTTTGGTGGCTTATTTTGTCGCACCAAAGAGAGCAAAAAACATGGTCCTTTTAATAGCCAGCCTGTTTTTCTATGCGTGGGGTGAGCCTACATATGTAGTGCTTATGCTTCTTTCAATCTGCGGAAACTATTTCTGCGGAAAGTACATCGAGGAGGCGAAAGTAAGACGGGCGCAAAAGAGAACCGTGAAGATGTATTTTGTCGGCGTAGTGGTCTGGAATCTGGCGATACTATTTTTCTTTAAGTACGTAAACCTGATGATCAGCACGATCAATCATATAACAGGGTCTTCCTTTGCACAGTGGAACCTGAGCCTTCCGATTGGAATTTCATTTTACACCTTTCAGGTGTTATCTTATATCATCGATGTGTACAGGGGAAATGTGAAAGCACAGCAGAACTTTATCTCCTTTGCACTTTATGTGACGATGTTTCCACAGCTTATCGCAGGACCTATTGTCAGATATACTGACATCGAAGAGCAGCTTGAGGAAAGAACAGTAACCCTGGCAAACTTCGGCAGAGGTGCGGAGCGTTTTATAGCAGGCCTTGCGAAGAAAGTTCTTCTTGCCAATACGTTGGGAGCAATATTTACGCAGATAAGCGCTTATACTGATTCTCAAAGGAGTATTCTTCTTGTATGGCTTGGGGCGGCGTCTTATACATTCCAAATCTATTTTGATTTCAGCGGATATTCCGACATGGCTATCGGGCTTGGCAAAATGTTCGGATTCGAATTCATGGAAAACTTTAATTATCCGTACATTGCGAGAAGCGTCACTGATTTCTGGCGAAGATGGCATATTTCGCTTTCCACATGGTTTAGGGAATATGTCTATATTCCGCTTGGCGGAAATCGTGTGTCAGTCGCAAAACATATCAGAAATCTCTTGATAGTGTGGCTTCTGACAGGCTTCTGGCACGGCGCTAGCTGGAATTTTATGCTCTGGGGAATTTACTACGGTATTCTCCTCATACTTGAAAAATATGTTTTCGGGAAGTGGATGGAGAAATACGAAAAATGGGGACATGTTTACACGATCCTGGCGTTTACGGTCGGATGGGTGATCTTTGCATTTACCGATTTCGGCGAGATGCGTACATATCTTGCCCAGATGTTCTTTGTCGGAGGAATTCCTTTTGCGAATGCACAGTTTGGATATCTGCTGACGAATAACCTGATCATTATCATCATCGGTGTTCTTGCATGCACGCCGCTTATGTTTAAGGCAAAGAAAGCGTTGATAAAAAAGATCCCCGCACTTTCGACGTTTATAAATATTGTGCTTTTGGGCAGCAGTATTGCTTATCTTGTTTATCAGAGCTACAATCCCTTCCTTTATTTTAGATTTTGAGAGATAAAAAATGGAAACAGAAAGACTGGAACAGAAAAGAAAACGAAGGATACGCAGGCAGAAAAGACAGGCAAAACAGTATTACATGATACAGGCCTGCATCTTTGTGGCGGTAGTCTTTGGAATCTTTATAGCAAATTTGATAATCGGGGACAAGACAATCTCCGAATCGGAAAAAAGGGAACTGTCATCGTTTCCGTCTGTGTCAGTAAACAGAGTGCTTAGCGGAAAATTCGGTGAGGATTTTGAAAGCTATGCGTCAGATCAGATGGTCATGCGTGATACATTCGTATACATGAAATCAAATATTGATCTTCTCCTTGGAAAGAAGGATTCCCAGGGTGTTTACAGATGTAAAGACGGGTATTTCATGGAATACATGGATACCATAAATGAGGAAACGCTTTGCAATACATTGGATTCTATAAAGGAATTCACAGGAGGGCAGACATCAAACATTACATTTGTAATGGTTCCGGATGCAATATCAATCTACAGCGAGAAGCTTCCGGCTTTTGCCGTTACAGAGGATCAGGGTCAGTGGAGTGACTATATTTCTTCTTATCTAAATGGGACGAATATCAATTATCTGGATCTGACAGACACGCTTAAAAATGCAAAGGAAGAACTGGCAGATGGCGAAAGCCTTTACTATAGAACAGATCATCATTGGACAACGCTTGGAGCATACAGTTGCCTTGATGCGGTAAGAACATCTTTAAACCTGAGTACGGAGAAATTAAATTACAGTCCGCTTCTTGTATGTGACAGCTTTAAGGGTTCGCTCGTTTCAAAGGGTGGATTTTCTACTGATGTCTGCGACAGCATCGACATTTATATGCCGCAGGAGGAGCAGAATTATCTCCTGACATCGAACGGAACAAAGCTTAGCTCCGTCTATTCGATGGATGGGCTGAACAGCTCCGATCCGTATACCGTATTTCTCGGAGGAAATGAGGGATATATCAGGATCGAAACAGACAAGGCGGATAAGGGAAAACTTCTTGTATTCAAGGATTCTTATTTCAACTGTTTTCTTCCGTTTTTGATAGATGACTACAGCGTGATCGATGTTGTGGATCCTCGGTATTATGCGGACGAGATTCAGACGCTCCTCTATCAGAATGATTATGATTCTGTTATGTATTTCTACAATATGAACACATTCGTTGAAGATACATCGCTGTCTCTTGTGCTGGATGCGGCAACGGGAAGGGGGGCGCAGTGATGAGAGATGGATGGAAGAATCAAAGTATTTTAACGGCAGCCGCAATTGCAGTTGCGCTTCTTTTGATGTTGGTTCCGGCGCACCACGCAAATTCACAGGCGCAGGACAGTTCAGAAACAGCACAGGGAAGAGCGTACGTAGAGGCAGAGGCGCAAAGAGATACCGCCGAGATAATGAATACGATTAATGTCGCAAATCAGACAGTTGGAAGCGGCGAAGAATCGCAGGGCAGTGAAGGACAGATAGTTGACGGAACAAGTGAGGGTACATCAGAGTCTGGGACATCGACGGTGGATATCACATCACTTCAGGCGCAGATCGATTCTTTAAATATAAATCAGCTTACGCCGGAGCAGATAGCAGACTATAAAGGCAGGCTTAGCAATGTTCAATTTGTCGGTGATTCCATGACGCAGGCGGCTTACGATTATGGTCTTCTCGATGCGGATCATGTCTGGTTTGTCCGCGGTGCTTCTATCGGTGAGCTTTCAGAACAGATTCAAAGTGCAATCGATATGCTCCCGGAGAGCATTGTCTTCTTTACAGGCGCAAATGCTGTCGATTATTATGAATCGGCGGATGTGTTTGCAGAGGCTTATAAAAATCAGTGCGATAACATTCTGGCACAGCGACCTGATATGAACATCTATATCTGTTCGATGCTTCCTGTTTCTGATGATGTTGCGTCATATCGCGAGGATCTTGCAAAAACAGGTGAATATGACCAGGCGCTTCAGCAGATATGCGCAGAAAACGGCTTTAATTACATAGATTTAAACTGGATGGTAAAACAGGAGCTTTATATAGAGGACGGGCTTCATTTCGACTATGATTTCTACCAGATCTGGATCCAGTACATTGCTTCAAAACTTGCCTCTGTGTCCTGTTTGGGATTATAATGCCATGCGTGAGAAGATGGGATAGTCAATGGTTCCAAGTGCATCGATCACAAGAAGATCGGCTAAAAAGAGGGCGGATAAGCATTATGAAAGGTTTTAGAAATTATATCAACAATGATTTGAAAGATCTTCGTGGCAGATTTAAGCACATGGGTCAAAAGCTCGTGATGTGCGGAAAATGGATATTGCTTGCAATTATAGTCGGCGTTGCTGTAGGCTTGTTCAGCAGTGCGTTTGCATGGTGTCTTCAATATGTTACACAGCTGCGAGGCGCGTATCCATACCTTTTATTTCTTCTGCCTGTGGGCGGCTTGCTTACAGTTTTTTTATACAGAGCGGCAGGAATAAAGGCGGACAAAGGAACAAATCTAATACTTCATTCCATCAGCGGGCATGACGAGGTTCCCGGTCGTGTGTCGGTTCTGATCTTTGTGTCGACTATAATCACACACTTCTTCGGAGGTTCAGCGGGACGTGAGGGAGCCGCACTTCAGATGGGCGGAAGCCTTGGTCATCTTATCGGAAAAATCCTGAAGATGGATGAACGAAAAAAGAAGATAATGATAATGTGCGGAATGAGCGCGGCCTTTTCCGCGGTGTTCGGAACGCCCATCGCCGCCGCCGTATTTGCGATGGAGGTAATAAGCGTCGGGATAATGCACTATTCGGCACTTGTTCCGTGTATGTTTTCGTCGATAATAGCATCGTATTTTGCGGCAAATCTCGGAATAAATTCGGAAGCGTTCAAAATAGAACTTATTCCCGATCTCAACGTTTTGAGCGCGGTAAAGATAGGTGCACTCGGCGTGTGCTGCGCCGTACTGGGGATAATATTCTGTATGTGCCTCGAAAAATCCGCATTGTTTTATAAAAAGGCTTTCAAAAATCCGTATCTGCGTATCTTCGTAGGCGGTTGCATAGTGATAGCACTTACATATATATGCGGAACGTACGATTATAACGGAGCCGGCGCTGCTGTTATTGCCCGCGCCATAGGCGGTACGGTTTTCCCAGCAGCATTTGTACTTAAAATGATTTTTACATCAGCAACCCTCGGAGCGGGATTTAAGGGTGGCGAGATCGTGCCGACGTTCTTTATCGGAGCAACATTTGGCTGTCTCTTCGGGCAGATATTCGGAATCTCCCCGTCACTTTGCGCCGCTGTCGGAATGACGGCAATGTTTTGCGGCGTTACAAACTGCCCGCTTACGACATTGCTTATCAGCTTCGAGCTTTTCGGATTTTCCGCAATCCCGTATTTTATGATCGCAATTCCGCTGAGTTATATACTCTCCGGATACAGGGGATTATATAAGGATCAGGTCATCGTATACTCGAAATACCGTCCGGAATTTATAAACCGTATGTCCGGGGATAAATCGGAAGATGACGTGGCGAAATGACGCGGCAGGTGCAACGTGACGCTTGCAGGCGTATTTAGGATTTTGTATACTAGGGGCGCAAGATCAAAGCACGAAGCAATGCGGTATCAGAGACACGATGCTCAAAACAGAAGTTGAGAATTATTGAAGAGCATCGCATACAGGAGGAATAATTTGGCAGATTTTGACAGAGAGCATATAAGAAATTTTTGCATAATTGCTCATATAGATCACGGTAAATCTACTCTAGCAGACCGAATCATAGAGATGACAGGCTTGCTCACACAAAGAGAGATGCAGGATCAGGTGCTGGACAACATGGATCTGGAGCGTGAGAGAGGCATAACCATAAAGGCTCAGGCGGTGCGCACGGTTTACAAGGCACAGGACGGCGAGGAGTACATCTTAAACATGATAGACACTCCCGGTCATGTGGATTTCAATTACGAGGTTTCCAGGAGCCTTGCGGCCTGCGACGGAGCCGTTCTTGTTGTAGACGCGGCACAGGGAATAGAAGCCCAGACGCTGGGAAATCTTTATCTCGCGCTGGATCACGATCTCGAGGTGTTTCCGGTTATAAATAAAATAGATCTTCCGTCGGCAGAGCCGGAAAGAGTAATAAACGAGATCGAGGACGTTATAGGAATAGAGGCTCAGGATGCGCCTCTTATATCCGCAAAGCGCGGAATTAATATCGAAGAGGTTCTGGAGGATATCGTCAAGAAGCTTCCGTCACCAAAGGGCGACGAGAATGAGCCGCTGCAGGCGCTTATATTCGATTCACTTTACGATTCCTACAAGGGCGTAATCATCTCATGCAGGATAATGAACGGCTCGGTGCGCCGTGGGACGAACATCAAAATGATGGCAACGGGGGCTGTGGAAGAGGTTGTGGAAGTCGGATATTTCGGAGCGGGTCAGATGATACCCTGCGATTGTTTAAGCGCGGGAATGGTCGGATACATAACGGCCAGCATCAAAAATGTGTCCATGACACGGGTCGGCGACACTATTACAGATGCCGACAGACCTTGCGCGGAGCCTCTCCCGGGATATAAAAAAGTAAATCCTATGGTATATTGCGGACTTTATCCGGCAGACGGCGCGCATTATCAGGATCTTCGAGATGCACTGGAAAAGCTTCAGCTCAACGATGCATCCCTCTTTTACGAGCCGGAGACATCCATCGCGCTGGGCTTCGGTTTCAGATGCGGATTCTTGGGACTACTTCATTTAGAGATAATTCAGGAGCGCCTCGAGCGTGAATACGATCTTGATCTTATAACGACGGCACCCAGCGTTGTCTATAAGGTCCATAAGACAGACGGCAGCGTGATCGATCTTACTAACCCGACAAACCTGCCGGATCCTTCGGAGATAGAATTCATGGAGGAGCCTGTCGTAAAGGCTGAGATAATGGTCACGACGGAATTCGTCGGACCTATAATGCAGCTTTGCGAGGAAAGACGCGGCCAGTATCAGGGCATGGAATATATTGAGAAAACCCGTGCGACGCTTAAATACATACTCCCGCTAAACGAGATAATCTATGATTTCTTCGATGCGCTTAAGTCGCGTTCCAGGGGGTATGCTTCGTTTGACTATGAGTTTGAAGGGTATCAGAGGAGTCCTCTTGTGAAGCTTGATATCCTTGTTAATAAAGAAGAGGTAGACGCTCTCACGTTTATCGTATTTGAAGGATCGGCGTACGAGCGTGGTCGTCGTATGTGCGAAAAGCTCAAGGAGGAGATTCCGAGACAGCTCTTCGAGATCCCGATACAGGCGGCCGTCGGTTCAAGGATAATCGCCCGTGAGACGGTGCGCGCCATGAGGAAGGACGTACTTGCGAAGTGCTACGGCGGCGATATCACCCGAAAGAAAAAGCTTCTTGAGAAGCAAAAAGAGGGCAAAAAGCGTATGCGTCAGGTAGGAAGCGTCGAGATCCCGCAGAAAGCCTTCTTAAGTGTTCTTAAATTAGATGAATGATATAGAAATATATATACATATACCCTTTTGCGCAAGAAAATGCGCCTACTGCGATTTCGTCTCATTTCCGGCGGGAAGAGATGCTCAGGATGAGTATGTGAATGCCCTTATAAATGAGATATCAGCGAAGAGCGTGTTGGCGAAGAATCGCACCGTTCGTTCGGTTTTCATCGGGGGCGGTACGCCGTCGCTTTTAGATGAAGCTCACATTCGAAACATCATGAATGTGCTTCGCGAGGGGTATGATATAAGGAAAAACGCAGAGATAACGATCGAATCAAATCCCTGTACCATCATGCGGGAAAAGCTTGATTCATACCTGGGTTCTGGAATAAACAGGATAAGCATAGGCTGTCAGAGTACGGATAATAAAAATCTTAAAATTCTCGGCAGGCTTCACGATTTTGAAACCTTCATGAAGTCTTATGAAGAAACACTTTGCGCGGGCTTTAAGAATATTAACGTGGATATGATGTATGCCCTGCCGGATCAAAGCGTCTCCGAGTGGGAGAGCGAGCTGAAGATAATATCCTCGCTTAACATAAGCCATATATCGGCTTACAGTCTCATACTGGAAGAGGGTACGCCGTTATACAAAATAAGTGATACTCTTTCATTTCCGGATGATGATGAGGCGGCGCAGATGTATGAATCCACCGATAAAATACTGTCATCGTCGGGATTTGGGCGCTATGAGATATCGAATTACGCCAGGAGCGGCTTAGAATGCATCCACAACGTTGGATATTGGGAGAGAGTGCCGTATCTCGGATTCGGCATTGCGGCGGCGTCGCTTTTGGATCGTGAAGAAGATATTGTTTCTGCCCGGAAAAAATCGTCTTACGGAATACGCAGTGTAAATACGTCCGATATGGAAAAATATCTTAAAGTATTCGGCGGCAAAGATGTTTTAAACCAAAGTGATATTATGTGCGAAGCGGCGGAGAACGTAAGCACCATGACAAAAGCCGATGCCATGAGCGAATTCATGTTTTTGGGGATGAGGATGACAAAAGGCGTATCAAGGACGGTATTTCAGGATGAATTCGGCTGTGATATGTTCGAGGTGTTCGGGACGCAGTTAAACAGGAATATAAAGATTGGGGCACTTGAATGCGTGGGTGACCGGATTTTTATCCCGAAAAAGTATTTATTTGTTTCAAATCAGATCCTTTCTGACTTCGTGTAGGAGAGAAAAAAATGCCTGAAAAAAAGCCTTTCATTCGCATAAGAGGGGCGGCTGAAAATAACCTTAAAAAATTAGATATAGATATACCGAGAAATAAGATGGTCGTTATGACGGGACTTTCGGGCTCCGGCAAAAGTTCGCTGGCATTCGACACCATATATGCCGAGGGACAGCGCAGATATATGGAGAGCCTTTCGTCATACGCACGCCAATTCCTCGGTCAGATGGAAAAACCGAAGGTGGACAGCATAGAGGGTCTTCCGCCTGCCATATCAATAGATCAGAAGGGCACCAACAGAAACCCCAGGTCTACCGTGGGAACTGTTACGGAGATATATGATTATCTCAGACTTCTCTACGCAAGGATAGGTATACCTCACTGCCCGAACTGCGGCAGGGAGATAAGCCGTCAGAGCGTCGATCAGATAGTCGATAAGATAATGAGCCTTGAGGAGGGCAGCCGTATTCAGTTGCTGGCACCCGTCGTAAGAGGAAAAAAGGGACGCCACGAAAAGGTTCTAGAGAATGCCAAGAAGAAGGGCTACGTAAGAGCTATGGTGGATGGCAGTCTTTATGATCTTTCCGAGGAGATAGTCCTTGATAAAAACAAAAAGCACAATATCGAAATAGTCGTCGACAGACTTAAGATAAAAAAAGGGATAGAAAAGAGACTTGCTGATTCCGTAGAAACAGCCTCCGAGCTTTCGGAAGGACTTCTGCTGGTGGACACCATGGACGGAAACATTTTAAAGTACAGCCAGAGCTTTTCATGTCCTGACTGCGACATCAGTATAGAGGAGATAGAACCGCGCAGCTTTTCGTTTAATAATCCCTTCGGAGCATGCCCTGAGTGCCTGGGTCTGGGATATAAAATGGAGTTCGACGAGGAGCTGATGATCCCTGACACATCACTTTCCATAGATGAGGGTGCCATTGTCGTTACGGGGTGGCAGTCCTGCACCGACAAGAGCAGCTTTACCCACGCTGTTCTTACGGCACTTTGTGAAAGATACGGATTTTCCACATCTACGCCGTTTTGCGAATATCCGAAAAAGATTCACGATATCCTTATATACGGAACGAACGGCGAGGTACTGAAGGTTCCGTATAAGGGTCAGAGGGGTCACGGCGTTTATGATGTGGCTTTTGAAGGCATTATAAAAAATGTTGAGCGCAGATACAAGGAAACTTTCTCCGATACCATGAAGCAGGAGTACGAGAGCTTTATGCGTATTACTCCCTGTCCGGCGTGCAAAGGTCAGAGGTTAAAACCGGGTGCGCTGGCCGTTACGGTGGGAGATAAAAATATCTACGAGCTTACGACACTTTCCATAACGAACACAATAGAATTTTTCGACAATCTAAAGCTTACCCCGCAGCAGACGCTTATCGGAGCGCAGATCATAAAGGAGATAAAAGCCCGCATCAGCTTTCTTAATGAAGTCGGTCTGAATTATCTTACCCTTGCGAGAGCCACAGGGTCACTTTCCGGCGGCGAGGCGCAGAGAATAAGACTTGCCACCCAGATCGGCTCGGGTCTTGTTGGCGTTGCTTACATACTCGACGAGCCCAGCATAGGTCTGCATCAGAGAGATAATGATAAGCTTTTAGGCGCATTAAAAAAACTCCGTGATCTCGGCAATTCACTTATAGTCGTTGAACATGATGAGGATACAATGAGACAGGCTGACTGCATTATCGATATAGGACCGGGAGCGGGAGATCACGGCGGCCGTCTCGTTGCAATGGGAACGGTGGACGATATAATTAATTGTCCGGAATCCATCACCGGAAAATATTTAAGCGGAGAGCTTAAAATTGAAGTGCCTAAGGAGCGGAAACAGCCTATGGGCTGGCTTACGGTAAAAGGCGCTGCGGAGAACAATCTTAAAGGGATCGACGTTTCATTCCCACTTGGCGTATTCACCTGCGTTACCGGAGTTTCCGGCTCGGGAAAAAGCTCTCTTGTAAATGAAATACTGCAAAAGGCTCTTTCGAGACAGCTCAACAGGGCGCATACCATACCAGGCAAATATAAGTCCATAACCGGTCAGGAAAATCTCGACAAGATAATCAACATAGACCAGTCGCCCATAGGCAGAAGCCCGAGATCCAATCCGGCGACATATACGGGTTTGTTCGACATGATAAGGGATCTCTTTGCATCTACGACTGACGCAAAGGCGAGAGGCTACAAGAAGGGACGTTTCAGTTTTAATGTAAAAGGCGGCAGATGCGAAGCCTGCAGCGGAGACGGAATACTTAAGATAGAGATGCATTTTCTTCCCGATGTATACGTGCCATGCGAGGTGTGCAAGGGAAAACGCTACAACAGGGAAACTCTTGATGTAAAATATAAGGGCAAATCCATATTCGAAGTTCTTGATATGAGAGTTGAGGAAGCACTGGAATTTTTCGATGCCATTCCTACAATAAAAAGAAAGCTGCAGACACTTTACGATGTAGGACTTTCGTATATAAAGCTGGGTCAGCCCTCTACCACCCTTTCCGGCGGAGAGGCCCAGAGAGTCAAGCTGGCGACGGAGCTTTCTAAGAAGAGTACGGGAAAAACGGTTTATATCCTGGACGAGCCGACGACGGGTCTTCATTTTGCCGATGTTCACAAGCTTGTGGAAATCCTCAGAAGGCTTTCGGAGGGCGGAAATACCGTTATCGTCATTGAACACAATCTGGATGTGATAAAGACTGCCGATTATATAATCGACATGGGTCCGGAGGGCGGTGATGGCGGCGGACGTGTTATCGCCAAGGGAACTCCCGAGGAAGTTGCGAAGATTAAGGAGTCCTATACGGGTTATTATATTAACAGATTGATCAATAGTTGAAAGGATTACAAATGGCTTACGCTACAGATATAGGTATCGATCTCGGTACCTCGAATATAGTTGTCTTTATACGAGGCAAGGGGATCGTCTTAAAGGAGCCCGCCGTTATAGCATACGACAGGGATTCCGAAAAGATAAAGGCATTCGGCGTGGAAGCACATAGTATGATAGGAAGGACGCCGGGAAATATTGCGGGGATAAGACCGCTTAAGGACGGTGTGATCTCCGACTATGTAATGACGGAGGAGCTGCTTAAGTATTTTATACAAAAGGCAATGGGCAACAGAGGCTTTTTAAAGCCGCGCATAGTAATAAGCATCCCGACCCGTATAACTGACGTGGAAAAAAGAGCCGTTGAGGAGGCGTCTTATCTGGCGGGAGCCCGGGAGGTTACGCTTGTAGAAAAGCCTCTTGCATCGGCAATAGGCGCGGGCATTGATGTTACGAAGCCCAGCGGAACGCTCATAGCCGACATAGGCGGCGGTGTTACGGATATTGCGATGGTCACTCTTGGCGGAACCGCTGTTAAATCATGTGTTCCGATAGGAGGAGGACTTTTTACCGAAAGTATAATAAGGTATTTCAGAAAAAATCATCTTCTTTTTATCGGTGAGCAGACGGCGGAGAATGTCAAGATCCGTATAGGAACGGCGCAGAAGCATGAAAAAGGAAGGTCTATGGAGATACGCGGAAGGAATATCTTTACGGGTCTTCCGAACAGTGTTACGGTTACATCAAATGCGCTTGTAGCACCGCTGAACGAAACAGCAAACTCGCTGGCGGACGCTATTTGCGCTGTTCTTGAGCAGGCAACGCCGGAGCTGGCAAACGATGTTGCACGAAGAGGCATCATCCTTACGGGCGGCGGAGCGATGCTGCGGGGAATAGATGACGTGGTAAAAAAGAAAACAGGAATAGATACCATAACTGCCGAGCACCCGGATTGTACGGCTGCGCTCGGAGCGGGAAGATATTTAGAGCTTATGGGCGGATATGATTGAAAAAGCAGAGGGATATGTCGAACATATAATCTACAGAAACGACGAAAACGGGTACACGGTATTCGAGCTCGCTTCAAAACCGAATAATATTTGCTGCGTCGGGATCACACCCGGGATAAACGAGGGCGAATACATTGAGCTTGAAGGCGAGGAAACCTTTCACAATATATACGGAAAGCAATTTAAAATATCGAAATTCAACACAAGGATTCCCCAGGAGCAGAAGGCGCTGGAGAAGTATCTGGGAAGCGGTGCCATAAGCGGAGTCGGAAGAGCTCTTGCCGCAAGGATAATAAGCCGCTTCGGCGAGGATACTATGCGTATAATGGAGGAGGAACCGGAGCGTCTTGCGGAGGTCAAGGGCATAAGCAAGCGAAAGGCGAGAGATATAGCCGTTCAGATGGAGGAAAAATCCCAGCTTCAAAATGAGATGGTTTTCCTTGCGCAATACGGTATTTCGCTGAAGCTCTGTCTTAAGATACATCAGAAATATCATGACGAGGTTTATGCCATATTGCAGAATAATCCCTACAGGCTTGCGGAGGATATAGACGGGATCGGATTTAAGACGGCTGACATGATCGCGTCGCGGGTCGGTATCAGCAAAAATTCACCGTATCGCATAAAAAGCGCAATGCTTTATGTGCTAAACAGTGCACTTACGCAGGGTGATATGTTTCTTCAAAAGGAAATACTGTTTGACGAGACGGAAAGACTCCTTGAAATATCTGGGGAGGAGCTTGAAAACTGTTTCATCGACCTGATAATGAAGAAAAAGCTCGTCGCTAAAAATGCGGCAGCGCCTGACGGCGAAAATAAGACGAATGTATATACGTATCAGTGTTATTATCTGGAACTTTCCGTGGCGGCAAAGCTGAAAGAGCTTAATACCGTGACAGAAGAAGATGAGAAGTTTATTGATGATATAATCCGCGGCATAGAGAAAAACAGTGAGATATCCCTTGATGAGCTTCAAAAAGAAGCCGTCAGAACCGCGGCGAAAAACGGCATCGTGATCCTCACGGGAGGACCGGGCACAGGTAAGACGACTACCATAAATACAATGATCCGTTATTTTGAAGCATTGGGGATGTCGATAATGCTGGCCGCGCCTACAGGCAGAGCCGCGAAGAGGATGCACGAGGCAACGGGATACGAATCGTCTACGATCCACAGGATGCTGGAGCAGTACGGGGATCCTGAAGACCCGGCGCAGAAAGTGCGATTCGGACGCAATATCGAAAATCCGCTGGAAACGGATGTTATCATCATTGATGAAGCCTCCATGGTTGATATCTTCCTGATGAATGCGCTTCTTAATGCCATAATTCCGGGAACAAAGCTTATATTTGTGGGTGATGCAAACCAGCTGCCCAGTGTCGGGCCGGGAAGAGTTCTGCGCGACATGATCGATTCAGAGGCTTTTCACGTAATAAGGCTTAACAAAATATTCAGGCAGGCGGCGAAAAGTAAGATCGTCGTTAATGCCCATAAGATAAACAACGGTGAACATCTTGATCTCAGCACCAACAGCGGCGATTTCTTCTTTTTTGAAAGGGATAATGTCACGGTGCTTCAAAAGGTTATCGTTGTGCTTGTGCTTGAAAAGCTGCCAAAGCTCCTGAAAGTAAAAAGCCGCGATATACAGGTGCTGACGCCAATGAGGAAAGGCGCACTCGGAGTTGAAACCCTTAACGGATTGCTTCAAAAATATTTAAATCCGCCGTCGGACGACAAAGCCGAACATGAATCGGGCTCTGTTATATTCCGAACGGGCGACAAGGTAATGCAGATAAAGAATAATTATCAACTTGCCTGGGAGGTGCGCGGTAAATACGGCATTCCCGTGGAAAGAGGGGACGGCGTGTTTAACGGCGACATGGGTGTTATTACAGATATAAACAATTTCGATGAGGTGATCACTGTCCTGTTTGACGACATGCGTACCGCGGAATATTCGTTTAAACAGCTTGATGAATTAGAGCTGGCGTACGCTATAACGGTACACAAGGCGCAGGGAAGCGAATACCCGGCCGTGGTCATGCCTATAATAAGCGGCCCCAAAATGCTGCTTACGCGAAATCTGCTCTACACAGCCGTTACGAGGGCAAAAAATCTCGCTGTGCTTGCGGGAAGTTCGCGCACTGTGAACGAAATGATAGACAACGAAACAAAAGACGGAAGAAACACGAGCCTTAGGGAAAGAATAGGGGAGCTTCCGTAAAAAACATTTTAATAAAATTCATATATCGGGGAGAACGGAGTTTGTTTGGAAAAGCTAAAGAAACTTATATTCGGTCTGCCCGATATTTTATATCCGCGAAGATGCGCCATGTGCGACAAACCGCTTAAAAAAAGCGAACCGTATGTATGCGAGAAATGTTCGGGAAAAGTGCGTTTCATAAGCGGAAAAACATGCATCAAATGCGGCAGAAAAATGAGTGACGGCGCAGGGCGTATGTGCCATGAATGCATAAATGCAGATCATTCGTTTGATGAGGCGTTTGCGCCGTTTATATATGAAGGCGATATCCGCGAATCCATTGCAAGATTTAAGTACAGAGGAAGAGCGGAATACGCGACATTTTATGCCAGATGCATGTATGAATACGGGAAGAATCGTATAAAAAACTGGCATGCGGACGTGCTGGTGCCTGTTCCAATCCATAAGAGCAGGCTTGCCAAAAGGGGCTATAATCAGGCGGATCTCATTGCCAGGGAGCTTGCACGGCTTACAGGAATCCCAGTAACGGGAGACCTGATAGAAAGAGTAAAGAAAACAGAGGCTCAAAAGGAGCTTAATGCAGTGCAGCGAAAAAATAATCTGCGCGGGGCATTTGCATATAAAACCGGAAAGATCGTACCGGAAACAGTGATAATAGTAGACGATATATTCACCACAGGCAGTACCGTAAACGCCGTAAGCCGCATATTAAAAGAGTACGGAGCAAAGAGGGTTTACGCCGCTTGCGTCAGCGCGGTAATATTGCCAAATTAAATGGAAATACGAGATTGGGAATGTGAAATTGGCTGGAGAGGTGATATTGACTTGAAGCCGGGGGAAAAGTGAGGTAAACTGTCCACGAAAGGAACGAACGTGCATGAAGAAACTGATGATATTAGGCGCCAGTTACACTCAGATTCCCCTCTATGAGGCAGCGAGACGTCTGGGTGTTCATACTATTGCAGCCAGCATTCCGGGAGATTACCCGGGCTTTGACTGTGCAGATGAGAGCGCATTTGTGAATATAGCGGACCCCGAGGCAGTGACGCAGGCAGCAAGAGAGATGCATGCGGATGGCATAGCTACCTGTGGTTTAGACCTGGGTATGCGGGCTATTGGCAGAGCCTGCCAGGAGCTGGGCTTGCCGGGACCCTCGCGGGAGGCGGCAGAGAAAGCCTCCAATAAGTATAAGATGAAACAGGCATTAACGGCAGCCGGAGTCCAGACTGCCCGTTTTTATTGTATTCATGATGAGGCAGAGCTGGAGGCAGCCATGGATCAGTTGGAATTTCCTGTGATCCTAAAGGCTGTGGATCTGATGGGCAGCCGTGGTATCTTCCGCAGCAATACGAAAGAGGAAGCGCGGAAGAATTTCTGCAAGAGCATGGAAGCCACTGCTCAGGACTACTGCCTGATCGAGGAATTTATCGAAGGAGCCCTTTTTGGTGTGGAGGGCATGATACAGAATGGACAGATCCTCTTTTTACTGCCAAACAATACGGAGGCCTTTATCAGCAGCACACCTACTCCGGTGGGTCATTCCATCCCGCTGCGGGATTTAGAAACTTTGGGAGAGCAGATCAGGGAACAGGCTTCCGGGGCTATTCGGGCCTTGGGTCTGGACAACTGTCCTGTTAATTGCGATTTTATCAGGAAGGACAACAAAGTCTATGTTGTGGAGCTGACAGGGCGCTCCGGAGCTACCGGCCTGTCGGAAATGACCGGGATTTACTATGGGATCAACTATTATGAGACAATCGTTCGTCTTGCCATGGGGGAGGATGTCAGCGGAGATTTTGCTCATCCGACGGGATGTGCCTGCCTGACCCACACCCTGGGCTATGACCGGGAAGGTCGGGTCCGCTGCATCTGCAATGAAAATACTCCGCTCACGGGACGCGAAGAGCTTTCCTTCAATATTAAAGCGGGAGATCAGGTTCGTCCGTATACCAATGGGCGGGATCGGATCGGCCAGGTGATTCTGACGGATCAAAGCCTTGACAGATGCCAGAAGAGACTGAAAGAGATCCTGTCCGGGATCAGTCTGGAACTGGAAAAAGACCTGCCTCTGATGGAGACTCCCATTCAGCTGTTGAGCCATTTCGGAAATCAAGACCCGTCTGAGGGTCATAACCGGAGCGATGTTCGGAACAGAATCTATATGAAACGTGAGGATATGCTTCCCTTCTCATTTGGGGGCAATAAGGTTCGGTTTGCCCAGAGTTTTCTGGAAGATATGGAGAGACGGCATTGTGATGCCATGATCATTTATGGGGGATATCATTCAAACCTCTGTCGGATCCTTGCGGCGGCCTGTGCCGGAAGGGGGATTCCGTGCAGCATGATTCACAATGTGGACGATGTGGATCCGGATGAGATCAGCTGCAACAAATACCTGATTCAGTCTTCGGGTGTGAGGGAATATCTCTGCCGCAAGGGAGAGATTGCCCCGGTTGTACAAGAAGCACTGGATGATTTCATTAAAGAGGGGTATAATCCCTATTATATTTACGGAAATATCTATGGACAGGGTAATGCCTGGGTGCCCATGGAGTCGTATGTGAAGGTCTATCAGGAAATCCGAAAGCAGGAAGAAAATATGGGAATTCATTTCGATTATATTTTCCTTGCTTCCAGTACCAATACCACCCAGTCCGGTTTGGTGGCGGGACACCTCATGGCCGGGGATGATCGGAAGATAGTGGGTATCTCCGTGACCCGCAAGGCTGATCGCGCTCTGAACGTTATGCGGGAGAACCTGCAGCAGTACCATGATAAGAAGGGCAGCCCATATCGGCTCTGTTGTGATCCGGAACTTTTATTGGAGGATGCATATCTGGCCGGGGGATACGGAAATAGCAATGAGGCAATCAGGGAGACTATCCGGAGGGTCTATCAGACCGAGGGGATCGGCCTGGATCCTACATATACCGGAAAGGCTTTCTGGGGAATGATGGAATACCTGAAGACAAGAAAAATCTGTGACAAGAATATTTTGTTTATCCACACGGGGGGAACCCCTCTCTTCTTCGACATTCTGCCGGAATTGAAGGGCACAGACAGGAAATAGTATAAATCGGGTCTGCCGACAGGCGGGCCGGAAGACGGAGGAATAGAATGAAGAAAATAGCGATTCTACAGTCGAATTATATTCCATGGAAGGGATATTTTGATATCATCAACATGGTGGATGAGTTTATTCTCTATGATGATATGCAGTATACCAGGCGTGACTGGCGCAACCGGAATAAGATAAAGACACCAAAGGGGCTGCAGTGGCTGAGTATCCCGGTGATCAACAGCGGAAAGTTTTTTCAGAAGATCAACGAGACAGAGGTAACAGATTCAAAATGGTGTCATGACCACTGGCGGGCGCTGACATTGAACTACGGCAAGGCACCGTATTTTCACGAGTATGCCGACCGCATCGAGGGACTTTATCAGGCATGCGAGAATGAGAACTATCTCAGCAAGATCAACTATACATTTCTGACGGCCATCTGCCAGATGCTGGATATCCATACCAGGATTACCTGGTCTTCCGACTATGAGCTGGTGGACGGCAAGACAGAACGTCTGGTGGGATTAGTCCAGTCAGCGGGCGGCAGCGAATATTTGTCGGGACCGGCAGCAAAAGACTATATTGTGGATGAGTGTTTTGAAAATGCCAATATTACTTTGAAATACATGGATTATTCCGGCTATCCGGAGTATCCTCAGTTGTTTGGAACATTTGAGCATGGTGTAACGGTTCTGGATCTGATCTTCAATGAAGGGCCAAATGCCAGAAAGTATATGAAGAGCTAAGAGAAAAAAGATGAGTGTGTTAGTTTCTATTGTAATTCCATGCTATAATTCCGAACATACCATCGGACAGGTGACAGACCTGTGCATGGAAGAATTTGCCAAAATGGATGGCTACGAGTGTGAGATGATCCTGGTCAATGATTATTCCAAGGACGGAACATATCGGGAGATTCAGAGACTGGCGGCCAAGTATCCCAACGTGGTGGGACTGAACCTTGCCAAGAATTTCGGACAGCACGCAGCCATAATGGCAGGTCTTCAATATGTCAAAGGAGACCTTGTGGTGGGAATGGATGATGACATGCAGAATCATCCGTCTCAGATCCGTCAGTTTCTTGATAAGGAAAAGGAAGGCTATGATGTGGTCTTCGGAGTTTTCAAAGAACGAAAGTTTTCAACCTTCAAGAATATCACCGGAGCAGTCAGCCGTTTTCTTCTCTGGCACCTTCTGGATCGTCCCAAGGGCATCCAGATGTCCAGTTTTTGGCTGGCTAAGCGCTACGTGATCGATCGGGTTAAGGAATACAAGGGATGCAATGCCTTTATCCAGCTTCTTTTCTTCAGGACGACTCACAACATGGTCAACATTGAGGTCGATCATTTTGAGCGGGAAGTGGGACAGTCTAACTATACATTCCGCAAGGGTTTGAAGCTCTTCATGTCAGTTATGAGCTACTCCATCATTCCATTGCGCCTGTCCACCTTCTTTGGAGTGATCTTCTCTCTGGCGGGCTTCGTATCCGCCATAGTAGTCCTGATCAACAAGCTTTTGCATCCTTCCGTGACGGTGGGTTGGTCATCGCTTATGTGTGTTCTGCTGATTCTCTTTGGTATTGTATTCCTGATGCTGGGAATTCTGGGAGAATACGTGGGAAAGATCATACTGACCAGCAGCAAGACACCACAGTATGTCATCCGGGAATCTGTAAATACGGAAAATGCGAATGAAGCGGCTATTGCGGATACTGCAGGCGGGAGAACATCAGGAGCAGCTGATGCGAAAATCAGAGAGAAGCCATGAAACCCCACTTTTCTTGCGTGTGCTTTTTTCGTGTGATAAAATGCTGATACAAAGGGCTCAAGGTCAAAATACCGATACAAGCTTGCTTGTGAGAGGTTTTTAGGCATTGCGAAAGTGCGAAGCACGCAGCAATGCCGTATCAGAGAGATTAAAATACTTTGTGATGAGTTATAACTTCAACAGAAAGGACTTCGCGAATTTCATATGGATGAAAAACGTCTTAAAAAGATGATACATCTCGCTATGTTTGAAGAAGGCGAGGGCAAAGAAGATATAGAGATAAGCAGGTTCTTTTTTAAGGATTATGTATGGGTAGGATTTATAAAGAATTTTTTCCTTACGTCCATAGCATATGTGCTGCTGCTTGTAATACTCATGATGTACAACTTTGAGTATCTGGCATCGATATTTGCGAATATGAATTTTACACCGCTTATAATCGGAGCACTTATTTTCTATCTCATAATTTTAGGCGTTTACAGTGCCATAACATATGTAAGGCGCAGGCTCAGATATGAAAAAGCCGCAAGACATATGAGAAAATACTACTCAAGGCTTAAATCACTTAACAAGTACTGCAGAAATATGGAAAAAGATTCGGATAACGACGGAGAAAGTGAAGACAATGCTGAATAGTTTGCTTAAATTCCGCGAGGAATTAAAGAATTTTTATAAAAGAACAGACGTGTACCTGCTGGCAATTCTTAAGTTTCTGCTTGCCTTCGCGATATATTATTTTATAAATACGAACACGGGATATATGCCGGTGGCAAGTTCCATACTCATAGTTGTGATACTTGCACTGGTAAGTTCGATACTTCCGCTTGCCTGGACAGTTGTGTTTGGGCTTGCGCTTATAGTAATACAGAGCTTTGGAATAGACATGGCTGTGGGAGTGTTCGCGGCGTGCATTTATGTTGTTCTTTACATATTTTTTATGCGATTTGCGCCGCATGACTGCATTGCGGTTCTGCTTGCGCCGCTGTGCTTTTCAATCGGAATACCGTGTGTAATCCCGGTAACTCTGGGCATGAGAGGCAAGGCATCTTCGGCACTTGCAGCGGTAACATCGGTTATATCATACAGCTTTTTCGTACAGCTTCCCGCGATAGCGCAGCTTAAAGAGGCGGGAGAGCTTTCGGAATTCGAGCTTGTAAAAGAAGCCATGAACCTTATGGCAGACGGCAGCCGCATGCTTTTGTATATAGTCGTGTTTGCGGCGGTAACACTTGTTGCGTATCTTATAAGAAAAATCCTTACCGTTTACGGATGGCTCACCAGCGCACTTGTGGGAGCGGCGCTTTATATAGGTCTTATTATGCTTGGGGTGGCGTTCCTTGATGTTGAGACTGATTTCATCCGCCTTATTATAGGATCGCTTATATCGGTCGGAATAGCTCTCGTTATCGCGTTCTTTACGTTCAGCGTAAACTACAAGGCAAGCAGATATCTGCAGTTTGAGGATGACGATTATTATTATTACGTAAAGGCTATTCCCAAGAATAAGCCCATAAGTTACGATGATGAGGTCGATGAGGTGGAGGAATACCTTGACGACGAAGACGACTGGACATGATAAAAGGCAGTAATTGGCTGACGGTTTGATTGGGGTTTGACGCTTGATCGTCATTAAAAAGGAGATTTGCACGTGGAAGAAGCATGGAGCTGGTTTAGCATTAACGTGCTCAAATGGATATACCCGCCAAAGCCTATCGAGATAATCGACGTTGTACAGATTATCCTGATAGCTTATTTCGTGTACACTATCATCCTCTGGTTTAAAAATACGAAATCATACGTGCTCCTTAAGGGAATACTTTTTATAATCGCCTTTGTTGTTATCGCGTATGTTCTGCACATGGATACCATCGTGTGGCTTATCCAGAATCTTAGTGTTGTTGCTATAACGGCAATAATAATCATATTCCAGCCGGAACTCAGAAAAGTGCTTGAGAAAATGGGACATAACAGTCTGTTTTCTTCGCTTTTAAATATCGGTAAATATTCGGGAAATACGCCGAAACTCTTCAGTGACAATGCTCTTAACGAAATAGTAGCAGCCGTATATGAGATGGCAGATGTAAAAACCGGCGCACTTATCGTTATCGAAAAAAATGTAAATCTGGATGAGTTTATACAGACCGGGATCATGATGGATTCAATGATCTCAAGACAGCTGATCACAAACATATTTGAGCACAATACGCCCCTTCACGACGGAGCTGTCATAATCAGAAAAGACAGAATAGTTTCCGCAACATGTTATCTTCCTCTTTCCGAGAATATGAACATAAACAAAAAGCTGGGAACGAGACACAGGGCGGGTCTTGGAATATCGGAGATATCAGATTCGTTTACCATAATCGTTTCGGAGGAAACAGGCGCGGTTTCGTATGCGTATGAGGGTGAGCTTATAACGGGAGTTGTGCTCAGCGATCTGCGTGAGGAGCTTCACCAGCAGCAGAAGATAGGCACATCGGATGTTTCTCTTTTTGAACGAAAGGGGGATGATTTCTGATGAAGAAAGTAGTGAGCCTTATCACGAAGAATTTTGGATTAAAAGTCATATCGGTTCTCATTGCCATATTTATATGGTACATGGTTGTGTACTACAACGATCCCGTTCTTACACAGAGTTTTCAGGTTCATATACAGGTAACAAATGAATCTTATATCGAAAACGGCAAACAGGTATACAGGATAGAAGAGAACTATAAGACGGTGACGGTTTACTTAAGCGGAAACCGTTCAACGCTGGAGGATATCACGGCAGACGATATTTCCGTTACGGCAGATCTGACCCAGATAGTCGATCTCGAAAGGGATCCCGTAATGGTACCTCTTACGGCAAGCTGCAAGGGAATCGATCAAAGCAATATTAAGCTTTCCCGCGAGACAATTCCGATAAGCATAGAAAATGTTGCAAGTAAAGAACTTAAGCTTTCGGTGCTTATGACAGGCAGCGGAACGGTAAACAATAATTATGAGGTAGGATCCCTCACACCTAATCCGTCCACATTGACGGTATACGGACCCGAATCGGTAATAAACAGCATAGAAAGTGCGGCAGTCAGCATAGATATAGACGGTTTGTCAACAAGCACCGATGTAGATGGTAAGCTTGTGCTTTATGATTTGAATCAGAATGAGATTTCGGAGTCGACGATCGATGACGACATCACATTCGAGGGTGGAAAACCTAATGTCAAGGTTCATGTTGAACTATGGAAAAAGAAGACAGATATAGCGCTGAATGTGGAATATGATGGTGAACCGTCCTATGGTTATGAGGTGACAAACATATCCACAACGCCGGATAAGCTGACTGTTGCGGGAACAGATGAGGCTCTCGCGGAACTTGAGGCAAACGGAAATAAAATAACGATAACGCCCGGTGAGGTCGAAGTGTCTGGAGCCACAAAGGATTTCTCGAAGGAGATTGATGTAACGGCGTACCTGCCAGAGAACATCAAGCTGGCTTCATCAATGGACAACACCGTTATCGTATATGTTACGGTAATGCCTTACGGAAGCACGGAAGTAAAGTACAATGTGGATGACATCACGGTGAATAACAAGGCGTCGAATCTGTCGCTTGTTTATAACACGCAGGAAGTAATGATAGCCGTAACAAGTTCGCAGAAGGATATAGATTCGCTTGATACGAGTAAGGTGTCGGCATCGATAGACCTTACGGGGCTGACGGCAGGAGAACATACGGTTCCGGTAAATGTATCGCTTCCGGACGGGTATGAGCTTGTAAACGATATAAGCATAACGGTTAAATTAACTGAAGTTTAAAATATTGGGAGGCATTATGAAGTTACTTATAACAGGATCAAAAGGGCAGCTTGGACACGACCTTATAAATGAGGCAGTAAAGAGAGGTCATACAGCTGTCGGAGTGGACGTAGAGGAAATGGATATAACCGATCCCGAGGCAGTTAAAAAAGTAATAACGGCGGAGGCACCCGATGCCGTGATACACTGCGCGGCATGGACTGC
>CAYMAY010000009.1:0-33650 GCA_964388555.1 uncultured Lachnospiraceae bacterium | reverse complement strand
CGAGAAAGCTTACGGGTCGTACGGTGGTTGTCGGCGGCGGAAACGTTGCGGTAGACTGTGCCCGCACGGCGTCGAGGTTCGGCGCTGAGAATGTGGCGATGTACTGCCTCGAATCAAGGGAGACAATGCCGGCATCAGCAGACGAGATTAAAGAAACACTGGAAGAGAACATCGCCATAGAGAACGGCTGGGGACCGAAGGAGATCCAAAAGGACGCAGACGGAAATGTTACGGCTGTCATCTTTAAAAAGTGCGTTTCTGTTATCGATAAAGACGGAAAATTCAATCCTGTATACGACGAGGAGACAACAATAACCGTTTCCTGCGAGCATGTGATCTTTGCCGTGGGACAGTCCATAGAATGGGGCAATATCCTTCAGGGCGAAAACGTAGAATTCTGGCACGGAAATTATCCGGTGGCGGATCCTCTTACATATCAGACTGCGCAGCCTGATATATTTGTAGGCGGAGATGTATATTCCGGTCCGAAATTTGTTATCGATGCCATTGAAGCCGGCAAGAACGCAGCTGTTTCGCTTCATCGTTTCGTGCATCCGGGCACCAGCATGACGATAGGCAGAAACCGTCGTGATTTCCACGAGCTGGATAAAGATGATATCCGTATTGACACGTATGATACGGCAGGCAGACAGGAGGCGGCCGTAAATGCACAGATAGACAGAGCACATTCCTTCAGGGACGTTCGAGGCACCCTTACGGAAGAACAGGTGCGCACCGAAGCGGGAAGATGTCTCGGCTGCGGCGCATCCGTTGTGGATGAGAATAAGTGCATCGGCTGCGGCGTATGTACTACGAAGTGTGTATTTGACGCGATCCATCTCCACAGGGATCATCCGGAAATGACAAAGATGATCAAGTCGGAGGATAAGCTCAAGGCCATCGGACCGTACGCTGTCAAGAGGGCGTTTAAGATCGCATTTGCGCCGAAAAACGAGGCGGAAAAACAGTCTCAACGTGATCACAAAAAATATCTGAAGGAACAGAAGGCTAAAAACAAATAAGATAAAGCCGGGAGCGAGCGTCAGAAATAAAGACTGAAAGAGACAGAAAATGCACGAGCTGGGTATTGTATTTCACATCGTAAAAACAGTGGAAGATGTGGCAAAAGAAAACAATGCGGCAAGGGTGAATAAGGTGGTGCTTCAGATAGGGGAGGTGTCCACCATTATTCCCCATTATCTTGTTGACTGCTGGGATTGGAAATGCTCCAAAAGTGAGCTGATGAACGGCTGTAAGCTGGAAATAGAAACAATTCCCGCCATCACATTTTGTGAAGATTGCCAGAAAACGTACAACACCGTGCCGCAGGGCAAAATATGCCCGTATTGCGGCAGTGAGCATACATATCTCGTACAGGGAAATGAGCATCAGATAAAGGAGATTGAGGTCAGCGACGTGTTGCCGGAAGCCGATACGAGGGGACAGTAATGAGTTGCGGCGGAGAAAACAATGAGTGAAAATAAGGATTTCAAGATTATCGAGGTTAAGAGAAGTATATTTGCGGATAACGACGCGGATGCCGAAAAGCTGCGTGGGGAGCTGCGCAGCGAAGGAACTTTTCTTTTGAATTTAATGTCATCTCCGGGAGCGGGAAAGACAACTACTTTAAAGCGTACTATTGCCATGCTTAAGGATGAGATGAAGATCGGCATTATGGAGGCTGATATAGATTCCGATGTGGATGCCCGGGCCATTTCTGAGACCGGCGTTCGCGCGATCCAGATCCATACCGGCGGAATGTGTCATCTTGACGCGGACATGACGAGGCAGGGACTGCGTGAGTTCGGAACTAAAGATCTTGATCTTGTCGTGCTGGAAAACGTGGGGAATCTTGTCTGTCCTGCGGAATTCGATACCGGAAGTACGAAAAACGCCATGATCCTTTCGGTGCCGGAAGGCGACGATAAGCCACTTAAGTATCCGCTGATGTTCAGCATCTGCGATGTGGTGCTCATCAATAAATGCGATACATTATGCGTGTTTGATGACTTCGACACGAAGGCTGTGGAAGAGCGCATACATAAGCTGAACCCTGACGCCGAGGTTATATTTGTTTCGGCAAAGACAGGCGAGGGCTTCGAAAAGTGGGCAGAATGGCTCAGAAGTCAGGTAAACGCATCCTGTTAGGGGGTGCGTTTTTTAATGATTTTTGGAAGTGCTTTTTGGGGTTGACAATAAGTTTTAATGTGTTAGGATAGTTGATACTGTTTGGAGGTAGAAAAATGGATTTACTGAAGGACGATATCAAGAAGCTTTATTTTAAATTCCTGGTGGCAGCATTCGGAAGTGCTCTTATTGAGTCGGTTTATTCGATCGTCGACATGGCGATGGTCGGTCAGTATCACGGTCCTGATGGTTCGGCAGCGCTTGCCGTTGTCGCACCCATATGGAATATCATGTGCAGCCTTGGAGTGCTTACCGGAATAGGCGGATCCGTGCTGTTCAGTCACTTGCGCGGGCAGGGAACGGGAAAGACAAAAGAGTCCAATGAGTATTTTACCTTATCGGTTGTTTTGACGATCATTATGTCGGCGGCTGTCTGGGTATTGCTTGTGTTCTTTGACGAGCCGGTACTCATGGCGTTCGGCGCCCAGGGCGATACACTTGAAATAGCTTTAAATTACATATGGTATATAAAATTCGTATCACCGTTGTTTCCTATAAACATAATGATCTCGGCATACCTCAGGAATGACGGAGTCCCCAACCTTGCGATGGCAGGTGTTCTGGCAGGCGGCATTTTTAATATATTCGGCGATTATTTCTTTACATTTACATGTGACATGGGTTCGTCGGGAGCAGGGCTTGCAACTGCATTAGGCGGAGTGATAACGTTTTTCGTGCTTATAAGTCACTTTTTTACAAAGAAAAACACACTTAAGTTTGTTGGTGTGAGCCAGACCGCTTCAAGAGTAAAAACTATTTTTGTAACGGGATTTTCCACGTTTTTTGTTGATGTCGCCATGGGTATGGTGACCATAATATTCAACACACAGATAATGTATTATATGGGAAATACGGAGCTGGCCGTATATGGCGTTGTTACCAATGTTGCTCTTTTGGCGCAATGCTCCGCATACAGTATAGGGCAGGCGGCCCAACCCATAATTTCCACAAACTTCGGCGCGGGAAACGGATCCCGTATTGCCGGTACATTAAAGCATGCAATATGTACAGCCGCAATTTTCGGTATAGCCTGGACAGTGGTCTGTATGGCACTGCCAAACGGAATCATAAATGTATTTATGTCTCCTACGGAGGCGGTGCTGGAAATCGCCCCCGGCATAATGAGATGCTACACGATCTCATTCCTGCTTATGCCCTTTAATATTTTCTCGACATATTATTTCCAGGCGCTTATGCGCCCGAGAGCATCATTTGTGGTGGCAGTGGGAAGAGGTCTTGTAATAAGCGGCCTGCTTATAGTATTGCTTCCGCGGCTGTTTTCGGCAGATGCAATCTGGTTCGCAATGCCGATAACTGAGGTCGTTATTGCGATAGGTGCTGCCTTGACGATAAGGAAATACACGAAGCTGCTTCCGAGGACATGATATGGATAATTCGTCGCGATTTTTTGAGAACAGAGAATGCGAATACTTCCCGTGCCATAAGCTGGAAGGGGATTTCAACTGCCTTTTCTGCTACTGTCCCATGTATCAATATGAGGATTGCTTAGGGGATGGTAAGTATATTGAAAAGAATGGCAGACGGATAAAAGTGTGTACGGACTGCACTTTCCCGCATAAGGCGGAGAATTATGAAGAGATAATGAGATTTTTGAAAGAAAAAGCGAACGGTCACACCTGATGCGACCGTTCACACTTTTAAACAAGATTAAACTTGATTTCCGCCATAAGCTTTCCATCTTCGAATTTAAGGGAACTTGCCTGCTTTTCGACTATCTTAGCTGATATTTCATCGTAAGATACGGAATCGGGCAGGTTCTCTTTTATATAGGGACTGGCAAAGCCGAACTTCATAGTCTTAAGCTTCTCGGAGTATGTCATCGTAAAATGCATCGAAGCATCATCGGGAAGAGCCTTAAAGAGCAGATTGTAGATGATCTCCTCGCAAAGCAGTATGCAGCGATTGACCTTGGCATCATCAAGAAGCTGATTTTTCATGAAGTTGGACATTTGCCCCAGGAATTCATAGAAGTCAAATCCTGTTTTCGGGATTTCGTAGTTAAATGCGCGGATCTGGTAGATGAATTCCTTTGTCTTTGGCTTTAAGGGATGATGGAAGATCTGTTCGGGGGATCCGTCTTCGTATATTCCTTTTTCATCCATGTAGAATACGCGGTTAGCCACGTTCTCCGCGAAGCTCATTTCGTGGGTGACGATGAGCATCGTCATTCCGCTGTCCGCCATTCGTTTTATAACGGCCAGAACCTCGCCGATCATCCTGGGATCCAGGGCGGAGGTGGGCTCGTCAAGAAGGACAACTTCGGGCTTCATGGCGAGGGTGCGGGCGATGGCTGCACGCTGTTTCTGGCCTCCGGAGAGGGCATCGGGATAGTGCAACGCGCGGCTTGTAAGACCCATGGACTCCAGAAGAGCCATTCCCTCATCGTAGGCGGTCTGTCTGTCAACGCCCAGAAGATTAACGGGACCCAGCATGATATTTTCTATGATCGTCATATGGGCAAAAAGATTGTAATACTGGAAAACCATGCCCATCTTCTGACGGAGCCTTGCCAGCTCTTTTTTATCTGCGGAGGTTATCTCCTGACCATCGATGAATATTTTTCCGGATGTAGGCGTTTCCAGCATATTTATACATCGCAGGAACGTACTCTTTCCGCAGCCGGAGGGGCCGATGATGGAGATAACGTCGCCCTTGTTTATTTCTACATTCACGTCTCTTAGAATTTCGTTTTCGTATGTTTTTGAAAGGCCTTCTATCTTTATCATTTCACTGTCACTCCCTTCAGAATCTTACTCTTCTTTCGAAGCTGCGGTTTGAGCTTTCGGCGAACCAGTTTCAAAACAGCAAGTACAATGCAAATGATGGCAAAGTATATCAGCGCCGTTGCGATCAGCGGGAAGAATGCCTCGAATGTGCGGCTTCTTACGATATCCGATGCCTTTGTAAGATCCATGATGGCTATATATCCAACGATGGAAGTGCCTTTTATCAAGGCTGAAAATTCTCCGGAGTACAGATCAAATATATGATCGGCGGCCTGGGGAAGTATTATCTTTTTAAATATGGCCATCGGACGGAAGCCGAGAGCTGATGCGGCCTCAATCTGGCCTTTGTCTACGGAGGCAAGTCCGGTCTGGAAAATTCCGGAAAGGGATGCGGCCTCAACAAGACCGAAGCCCAGTATCGCAATAAAAATGGCGGATATATCAGTATTTCCGAATACCACGTAATAAAGGATCATAAGCCATACCAGGGACGGAATTCCTGTTACGACTGATTCGTATATAGTTGAAAAACGTTTGAGAGCTTTAAAGCGGCTTTTAGACATCCAGCAGAATAAGGCTCCCAGGACGCTTCCTAATAAGAAGGACATAGCGCTTATGAGAACGGTTACTCCAAGGCCGCTTAAAAAGACCATCCACCTGTCTTCGGTGATGAATGTTTTTATAAAGCTGTCCTTCAGCGATGTAAAGAAATCGGTGGTATCCTCTGCGTCTACATATCGTATGGCGAGAATGTGTTCCGTAAGATAGACGTCGGTGAAATCGATGGATTCGGCCCGCTCAGGTGTGTATGAAAGACCTGTTATCACATCGATCTTGCCGGTTTCCAGTGCGGAAAACATGGCATTGAAAGACATTTCAACGATCTCAAGATGCATGCCGAGCTCGTATGCGATCCTTTGCATGATTTCTACGTCTATACCGACGATCTCATTATTATAAACAAATGAGATGGGCTCCGATGTGGCGCAAATGCCAACTTTGAGTGAGGGACCATCGGCACATTCGGGAATGTCGGGTGCATCGTAATCGCCGGAGAGCCATCTGTCTATGATCTCCTGCGAGGTGCCGTCGGCATTATATTTTTTAAGAACGGTATTTATTTTATCGAGCAGCTCGGTATTTCCTTTTTTTACGGCGAGGTGATCGGGGTACGACATGACCTCGGAGGTGGCATACTGATATCTTGTATCGCTGTTCAGATAGACGGAAGCCGTATTATCCTGTGAAACCGCGTAGTCAACCTTGCCGGAACTTAAGGCCGCGAAAAGGTCGGGGAAAGTGGAATATGACAGAACTGTAGCATTTGGATACAGTTCGCGGACATTCTGCTCCGCAAGGGTGGCATCCAGGACACCGAGACACGCATTAGCCAGAAGATCATTAAGCTCCTCGGAACCGGCTTCAAATGATTTTGCATTTCCCTTTAATCCTGAAAATGCGGTGCCCTCTTCAGAGGTTGAGACAGAACCTTCCGTGTTTGTCTGGGTTTCATCAGCAAGTACCAAGAGCGAACCGCCCGCAAGCAGAACTGCCATCAGGCTGAAAAGCATAATGATTTTGAAAAATTTTTTCATGGGATAGGGATATCCTTTCGCTTGCCATATTTCTATCCATTATACGGGGAACAAAGAAAGAAAGCAATTAAGGTATTGCTAAGAGAGACTGGATGATGCTAAAATATTACAAAATGTTGATGAGACATACATTTTGTTATTACAAAATGTTGATGGACGACATAAATTTCAAAAAAGCTTGTTATAGAGGAAAATCATGTTAAGAAGAAAAGCAACGACAGCCATAGAAAACTGGGTCCGTACTAAGGATAAAAAGTGTCTTGTTGTTCAAGGTGCAAGGCAAACAGGGAAAACGTATGTGATAGAGCGATTTGCCGAGGAAAACTACAAGGAGCTCATAGAAATCAATTTTAAACAGATGCCGTCTGCCATGGATATATTTTCCGGTGATCTGGTCGTTGAAAATATGGTCATGGCTATGCGCTTTCGTTTCCCGGAGAAGGAAATCGTACCGGGGCAGACACTTATTTTTTTGGATGAGATTCAGGAATGCCCGGAGGCAATCACGTCGCTTAAATTCTGGGCAACTGATAACAGATATGACGTCATCGTTTCCGGATCGCTTCTGGGGATAGATTACAACCGTGCATCTTCCTATCCTGTCGGGTATGTTGATTACTTAAGAATGTACGGACTGGATTTTGAAGAGTTCCTCTGGGGAATGGGAATATCCGAGGATATGATAAGTAACGTTTGCGGATATATACATTCAAAAACGGCCGTACCGGAATCAATAAATGCACAGATGGTGAAATATTACAGGCAATATATTGCGGTAGGAGGAATGCCGGAGGCAGTACAAAAATACGTGGATACAAAGGACTTTAGGAATGTTGACAATATTCAGCGAAGTCTTTTGCAGGGGTATCAGTACGATATAGCGCATTATGCGACTGCCGAGGAAAAGGTAAAGGCGGAAAAATGCTATCTTTCTGTTGCAAAACAGTTGCTGGACAAGGAAAATCACAAATTTCAGTATAAAGAAGTCGAACATGGAGGAAGAGCACAAAAATATTATTCCAGTATTGAGTGGCTGCTTCGGGCGGACATGGTACATGTAAGCAGGCTTGTGACGGATGTTCGCTTTGATCTGGATGATTACGCGCGCGAGGATTTCTTCAGGGTGTATACCACGGATCTGTCGCTGCTGATGGCGATGAAGGATTTTTCTTTGAAACAGCATATTGTGGAGAATACAATATCGGGAAATTCCAAGGGCGGAATCTTTGAGTGCGCCATAGCGGATGCGCTTTATAAGAAAGGCTATAAATTGTATTTCTATAAAAATGAGACGACCAGACGAGAAATAGATGTAATTATCCAAAAAAACGGTGAAGTCATTCCCATCGAGGTTAAGAGCGGGAACGCGCGGGCGAACTCATTGAAATCGATTTTGAAAAATAATGAAGATATTACGACCGGGTATAAATTCGCAGACAGTAATATAGGCGTAAATGAAGACGGCACGATCACGCTGCCGCTGTATATGGCGGCGTTTGTTTGAAGGCGGAGAAAAAAGGAGCATAGTTAATTTTTCTTCCACCCTCAAAAGCAGAATTCATTCCCCTGAACCGCCTACATTAACGAGCAGGCCGCTTGCCTCGAATACGGACTTTGCGTGCGCGATCTGTTCTTCGGAAGGCGACTGCACGCATTCACAGGAATAATTGCGGGAGAGCGCGGTCCACTTTCCGGATCCTAATTGATGAAAAGGAAGAATGTGGAGTTCGGAAATGTGATTTTTGGTTGCTATACGGGCGATCGTATGAAGTGTCTGTTCGTCATCGTTGACGCCCGGAATCATGGGATAACGAAGGATCACCGCTTTCCCAAACGTGCAAATATGTTGCAGGTTATCTATGATGGACTCAAACGATTGACCTGTAAACTTTATATCCTTATGTGGTGTTGGAACCTTGATATCAAATAAGATTAAATCCAAATAGGGCAGAATCGATAAATAACGGGAATAATCACCGAAACCGCAGGTCTCGATCGCGGTGTGGATGCCAATCTCTTTTGCCTGCTGCAGCAGAGATTTAATGAACAGTGGGTAAGTAGTGCATTCTCCACCGCTCAGTGTCAGTCCGCCACCGCTGGATTGATAGAATACAAGGTCGCGAAGCACTGTTTCAAGAACCTCGCTTACGCTCATAAGCTGTCCTGCAATTTTAAGTGCATCGGAATAACAGCTGGACGCACATGCACCGCAGTGCAGGCAGAAATTTCTGTTTATCGTAATGCCGGAACCTGAAAGAGATAAAGCACCGGTAGTACAGGACGATACACAATTGCCGCAATGCAAACATAAATCAGGATAGTACATCAATTCCGGTCCGCGGTTCCATGTTTCGGGATTTTGACACCACTGACATCGCAGCGGGCAGCCTTTGAAGAAAACGATCGTACGGATGCCGGGACCGTCATGGACAGAAAAGCGTTGAATGTCAGTAATAACGGCAAGTTGTCCTGATTCGATCTGAGGCAGTGCGCCGGCAAAAGAATGAGCTTTCATAAAGCGAACTCCTTTCTGATATTAGTGATATTGGGGTCAAAAGATAGTTTGACCCCAATTGGTGCCGGATTGCTATGCGTTAGAAGTCATACGCTGTGTTTTGTTCTGCGTATGATGATGTCCTGCTGAGCCTTTGGCATGGCAATGAAGTAAGCAGAGAGACCACCCATACGAACCCTGAGACCCTGGTGTTTCTCGGGATGCTTTTGAGCATCTTCCAGCAACTCTGCACTGACGCCGGTAATGGTCATCATACTGCCGCCCAGTTTCATAAAGGATTCTATCAGTGAGCTCAGTCGAGCGATGCCTTGTTCCCCAGTCACTTCGTTGGAATTGATCTGAATATCCAGAGGACCACCGGTATAATAGGGGATGATATCGGCACAGGTTACAGATTTAATAGCAGCTGTCGGACCGTTTTTATCCAAGCCGATAGCGGGTGAATAGTTGCTGCTGACGGTTTCCTGATAATGACGTCCATCGGCTGATGCACCGCATTCACGACCGAATTTTGCGTAATGTTCAAAGGTGCCAAGACCAACAGAAAGAGTGAAACCGGATTCTCTTACATCGTCCTGCTGTGCGCGCTGTTTGACCATTTTGTCAAAGTCCTTGAGGAAACCGGAAGCAATCGAATCAACATACGGGTCGTCGTTGCCGAACTTGGGGGCGCGATTAACAAGCATCTGACGCAGCGGTTCCTGATCTTTGAAGTCTGTACGAATGGCCTGTACAAGAGTTTCCATGGATATCGATTTCTCTTCAAAAACAAATTTTTTGATCGCAGCCAGAGAATCGATAAAGTTCGCAAAACCGGTGAGGAAGAACGTATAGAACTTATAGTGCGCACCACCGTTTGAGAGATCAAGACCGCGGTCTATACAATCATCCAGCAAGGTGGAGAACAGAACAGACGGAGCAATCTTATATCGATCCCTCCAATATTTCAGCTTGGTAATTACTGCGTGATCCACATATTCGGTGATCAGCTGGAAGCAGGCATTATACAATTCATCAAATGTACGGAACTTCGCCGGATCGCCTACGTCACGGACTTCTTTCTGCTTTCTGACCAGGCTTTCACCGCGCATCAGAGTGTATTCCAACATCTGCAAAACGCGTACATGCATATAAATATAGTCGGTTTTACCGGGAATCAATACTTCCCAGCAGCCATCGTTTGAATAGTTGCGTGCATCTTCAATGGGAACTCCTGCGTCTAACAATCCCTGTACAACAACCTCGTCATTGTAAATACACGGCTCACCACTGCCGCAGCGAAGAATTTTTGCGCAAAGTTCGTAAAGGCGGCGCGGCGTATTTTTGTGGAAGCGAACAGACATAATGGGGGAAACCAGCTCATAATATGCCCACTGTTCCAGGATCATGTAGGTCAATTCGTTTGTTCCGTCTCTGCCATCAGGCGTGAGACCGCCGAGAATGATATTCATCTGCCAGTGATTTGCCGATGTACCGAAATTCCAGTCCTCGCCATTGTCCATAGTAGGCATCAGCTTAAGATCGTGGGGGTCTCCGCCATCGTATTCATCCTCAGGTGACATGTGATCGGGTTCCCACATTGAAGAATCCATTTGTACACGCTCGGAAAATTTTACGATCCAGCTGGAGGTCAGTTCGCGAGCCGTTTCTTCAGTCAATAATCCCGCGTCCACATCATGCTTATAATAGGGATACAGATACTGATCGGGACGACCCACCGGAATCTGTTCCATACAGCTATGCAGGCACAGATAAAACAGGAAAAAACTCTGCAGTGCCTCATGATACGTTTCGGCCGGATATTCGGGCACCTTATTGCAGATTCGTGCAATTTCCAGTAATTCAGCGGCACGCTTCGGATCGTGCTCAATCTGAGCCTGTTTCACACAAAGATCGGAATAGCGGTGAGCCAGATCGATGACAGCATCAAGGGAAATCAGCATGGCTCGCCAAAGATTCGTTTTTTCGGAATCGGGCGTGTCTTTAGCTGTTTCTTCTGCCATCTTCGAAAAAATCTGATTTTTCAGACCTACAATACCCACACGAAGAAGCTTTTCGTAATCGGCGGGGTGATGACCGGCAACAGACTTGACGGTAAAACTGGACTTTGCAGCTTCCTCTTTTTCTTCGGGAAGTGCATACTCCGGAAACTCGCGGCCGAATCCGATTGACCCCATATTTGGGATGCCTACAATAAGTTCATCTTCTTTCAGTGACGCGGGCATTTTGCGTAACAAATACTGAATACCAAGAGCCTTACGTACAACGAGTGGCTCTTTTTTGATCTCATCGGATGTCAGAATGGTTTCGTTTTGGCCCCACCAGTCAATCTTTGTGTAGAAATCCTTTGTGAATAAGCGCTTTTTGATACGTTCAATTCGGGTCATAGTAAGATGCCTCCTTTAATTTTGTGTAAATGAATCGATAGAAATATAAAAAACAATCCAGCTGATATTGCGTTTCATTGTTTGAAGTGATAGCATTATAATGCCGTTTAAACGCAGAATAATATAATAATGCTATCAATAAATATTAAATTAGTACCAAATTGAGGTGAATGATGAGAAAAATTGAAATCGACAGATCAATGAAAGAATCGTTGCTGTATAAGGATGCGGCGTTTCCTCTGGAGATCTGGACAGATGATTACACGTTGCTGGCAGATCACACGCTGAATTGCCACTGGCACCATGAATATGAATACGGAATTGTCCTGGAAGGTGAATTGGATTATTTTTTGAATGGAAAAAAATTAAAGTTGAAAGAGGGCGATTGCGTTTTTGTTAATTCCAATTCGCTGCATATGGCGGAGCAGTCTGATGGATGTGAAAAAGCTGTGATGTATATTGTTGCATTCCCATACACACTGGTCACGAATAATATTGAAAGTACGATTTACCGGAAGTATTTTAATTCGTTACTTGGAAAAAAGATGTCCGGATTTCAGGTCTTTCCGGATTCACAGGAGGGAAAGAATATAGTATCCGTGCTGGATCAGCTGTATCGACTTGCTGAAACTGAAGATGGTTATGAATTGATATGTCTCGGCTTGATATGTCAACTCTGGAATGCAACAAGAAAGTATATGGCACAGATGGATTCGCTTCCGCTGTATGAAAAGCTGAATAAGCAGGATGAGGAAAGAGCCAAAATCATACTTCATTATATGCGTGAACATTTTGCGGAAAATATTTCTGTTGAGACAATTATTGATAATTGCAATATCAGCCGCAGCGAATGCTTTCGATGTTTTAAGCGGTTTGCGAACAAGACGCCTGTGGAGTACCTGAATGAGTATCGATTGGCGCAAGCTGCAAAAAAACTGCTGGAGACTTCTGCTCCAATTACGGAAATAGCGCTGGACTGCGGCTTTTCTACATCCAGCTATTTTTGTAAGCTGTTTCGTCAAAAATATAAGGAATCACCACTTCAGTACAGGAAAATGACTTTGAAAAGTTGACATTAACGTCATGATGTAAGCATAAAAAACAGAAATGTTGATTTTTTTCATGTAAATAATTGGACACTTGCATAATTAAACACATTATGATATGTTTAATAAAAACGAGGATAAATAGTATGAAAACAATCTTATGTTATGGAGATTCCAACACTTGGGGATATAATAGTGAAACAGATGCGAGGTTTTCCTTCGATGAAAGATGGACGGGAAGATTGAGCAAAATGCTTCATGAAGATTACAGGATTGTCGAGGAGGGGCTGTGTGGCCGTACCACGAAATATGATCTTCCGCTGGAAGATGGCCGCAATGGATGGAAGAATTATCCGATAGCGCTTATGAGCGCGGATCCTGTTGATCTGGTAATCCTGATGCTGGGAACAAACGATCGTCGCAGAAACCAAAAGATTTCTCCTCAGGAGAGTACTATTGCTATGGAACAGTACATCAAATTAACCCGGGCAACCGACTTGTGGGGAGGAAGAGTTGAACCGCAGATCCTTCTTGTTTCTCCGCCGGAAATTGATCCGATAGTGTTTGAAACTCCGGAGGCGTTTTATTACGATGAGGAATCAGTAATTGCGTCCAAGAACCTGAAGGAGCATTATAAAGGATTGGCAGATAAATACGGTTGTGCCTTTTTGGCGGCTGCAGAGTGTTGCAAGGTGGGAAAAGATGGTATACATTTAAGTGCAAGCGGACATAAAAGCCTTGCTGAGGCTTTGTCGGCTAAAATTATGGACATAGGTAAAAAATATGAGAGCGATGCGCAATGATATTACAAAGGTAAAAGAGATCAACGTTGAAATGATAAAGTCTGCTTTAAAGCAATTTGGTGAGGCGACGAAAGCGCAAGTTGCGGAGGCTACGGGAGTCAGCGTGGCCACCTGCGGAAAAATCCTAAATGAATTATGCGGAAGTAAAGAAGTTATCGCGACTACGCAGACATCAGCGGGTTATGGCCGGCCGGCAACGTGTTATGCGTATAACGGAGATTTTGCACTGGTTGCCTGTGTGTATATTGCAAGCGATATGGGAAAGGTGCAGATTTCCGTTAAAGTCAGCAATCTGCTCGGCGAGATCCAGGAAGAATACACGAATGAAATCGAACGGGCCAATGTTGATGTGATCGAGCAGGCAATCGCTGACCTGGTGAGCAAACATGAAAAGCTTCGTGCCGTGGCGATCGGTATTCCGGGTTATATCACGGACGGCGTTGTTGGTTTGTGTAATTTTATCGACTTGATGGGATTGCCGCTGCATGATATGCTGCAGGAAAAATTCCCGAGAATAAAGATTCAGGTTGAAAATGACATGAATGCCGCAGCGTACGGTTTTTATAAGAGCAATGAAAATGAAAAAGAAACGACTATTGCTTTTATTTATTCGCCGTTGAATGTAAAGACGGGATTGGAACAATTGCAAAAAGAGAACGGTGATGTGAAGCTGGATGATGAACAGCGCACCCTTTTGCAGTACTCGGTTAAATATGGAGCGGGGTTTGTGTCCGGGGGAAGAATACTGCGCGGCTTTTCGGGCTTCGCGGGAGAAGTGTCGTTCCTGCCGGTTGTTCGCGGATTGGAACCGGAAGAAGTGGACATCGCTGTTGAGACCGTTGCGTATATAATTGGCTCTATCATTCCGATCATGAATCCGGAAACAATTGCTTTGACAGGCGGAAATTTTGACGAGAGCATGCTTAAGACGATTCGCGAAAAGTGTCTAAAGCTTATTGCGCCGCAACATATGCCCCGGATCATCCTGATAGATGATGTTCATGAGGAATATGTAAACGGATTGATCAATCTGGCGTTGGAAGAGCTGTCAAACGGTATCATGCTGGTAGCGCAGAAGGCGTAAGATTTAAAAGAATGCAGTAACAGAGGAGTGTTGAGCTCCTCTTTTTTTTACAAAAATAGCTTAAGACAACCGGTTATTAGAAGAAAAAATAAAGATTATTAGGGAGAAAAGCATATGATCAAAACAATTTGTCCACAGTATATTGGCGCAAAGGAGGATTTTTATCAGGCGGCGCCGCTTATTGCGCAGCAGGGCTACTTTGAAGGCTATTATTCATTTGAACCCGAACAGGACACTGCTTGGGGGGCATGCAAAACCGAAGTGCTCTTACAGGAATATGGTTTGCAGCCTGTTGGGTTTCGTGTGCCGATTGATATCAGCCGGCCGGAAGTTGATTTTTTGGCAGAGTTGAAACGATTTGAGCCCACGCTTTATACGTCGGCGGCATGTGGCTATCGCGGAGCATTGACCTGGATCATGCCGGGCTGCGATACAATGCCGGTGCAACAGTATCAGGACATGTTGGTTAGTCGGCTGGAAAAGCTATGCAGAATGTTGGAAAAATACGGGATCCCATTGGGAATCGAAATGGTGGCGCCGCATACGTTGCAGCAGCAATATAGATATCCCGCACCTTGTCGGACAGAGGATCTGATAGCTCTTATCAAACGTGTTGGATACGATAAGTTGGGTATCATTCTGGATTCCTTTCACTTTTACTGTGCCGGACATACGCCGGAGGAATATGCAAAGCTCGTCAGGGTGGAACAGGTTGTCATGGCACATGTCAGTGATGGCGTTGCGGGGCGAAGTGCGGAAGAACAACAGGATCTGGATCGGCGTCTGCCGGGAGAGAACGGGACGGCAGCGTGTAATATAATGCTGGATTGGCTGCAAGAAAAAGAGTACCAGGGTGCGGTAATTCCCGAACCGTTAGATAAACGTTTATCTGATCTGCCGCTCGATGTCGCTTTAGAGCGCACGGCGAGTGCCTTGCAGTCTGTTTGGCCTGAAAAATAATAAGAACGTGTAAGAAACAGATTGCGTAATATATGCACAAATGGAAAATGTCGACATTATATAAAATCACGGAATTGAAGGATTATGTAGAAAGCAATTGACAAACTGTAGGTTTCGATGTATTTTGTAATTACAGTAATTATTAAATAACTAATAAAAAGTAAAATTCAAAAAAGAACAAAAACCTTGGGACTGGAAAGGAGAGAAAAAATCCGAGGCCAACGTTAAATCTGCTAAGAGCAAAGAGAGGTTAGTTTAGAATGGAACAGTATAATCCTTTTGAAAATGTAATCACTGTTGTGGACAAAGCGGCAAAGCAGCTGGGATATTCTCCGGCGGATTATGAGACTCTGAAATATCCGGAGCGTCAGCTGCAGGTATCTATTCCGGTAAGAATGGATAATGGAGAAATTCACGTGTTCACCGGATATCGTGTACAGCACTCCACCACAAGAGGACCGGCGAAGGGCGGTATTCGTTTTCATCCGGCAGTTAATATGGATGAGGTCAAGGCACTGGCTGCTTGGATGACATTTAAATGTGCAGTCGTTAATATTCCGTATGGTGGTGCCAAAGGCGGTATAGTCGTTGATCCTAAAAAGCTTTCCACATCTGAGCTGCGTCATATGACGCGTCGTTATACGGCAATGATCGCACCGATCATCGGACCGGATCAGGATATTCCGGCGCCGGATGTTAACACCAATCCGCAGGTAATGGGCTGGATCATGGATACTTATTCAATGCTCAAGGGACACAGTGTTCCCGGTATAGTAACGGGTAAACCACTTGCAATCAACGGTATTCCCGGACGTATGTCGGCAACAGGACGCGGCGTTATGTTCACATGTAAGAACATCCTGAAGAAACAGGGCATTAGCATTGAGGACTGCAAGGTTGCCATCCAGGGATTTGGTAATGTTGGAGGAACAGCAGCTCGTCTCTTATATAAGGAAGGCTTTACGGTTGTTGCAGTCAGCGACGTTTCAGGAGGTCTTTATAAAGAGGATGGTCTTGATATCTACGATATTCTCGAGTTTATTAAGCAGAATCCGGATAAGATGCTTGAGGATTATCAGGCAGACGGTGTAAAGCACATTACAAATAAAGATATCCTTTCTACAGAATGTACTATCTTGATTCCTGCAGCATTGGAGAATCAGATCAACTCAGAGACAGCTGACAGCGTTAAGGCTCCTATCATTGTTGAGGCGGCAAACGGACCGACAAGCCTTAGCGGCGACAAGATTCTTGCTGAGCGCGGCATCATCGTAGTACCGGATATACTTAGCAACGCGGGCGGTGTTGTTGTATCTTATCTGGAATGGGTACAGAACCAGCAGGCTATTTATTGGGAAGAAACGGAAACCAATACAAAACTTAAACATGTTATGGATCGTTCCTTCGAAGAGGTTTGGACGATGGCGCAGGAGCACAATACTTCTCTTCGTGAAGGGGCATATATGATCGCGATCCAGCGTGTTGTTGAAGCTAAGAAAATCAGAGGCGTATGGCCGTAAATTTTTTTAAGAAATTATTATTGAATAAATCATAAGTGATATAATTTGCTTTTAATTAATGGAGGTGCATATGTATACGCAACTTGGCGATACACATGTTGAAAAGGAGCGGGAAGCGCTTCCGGTATACAATCCCGTGACGGGAGAAGTGATAGATACAGTACCCGGTCTGACGCAGGCGGATATCGACTATGCGGTAGAGCAGGCAGCTGAAGGTCAGAAAGAATGGGCAGCTAAAACACAGATGGAGCGTAACAGCATCTTACGCGAATTTTCGGAAATTCTGATGAGCCGCCGCGCGGAATTAGGTCAGCTGCTGAGTCAGGAAAATGGCAAACGTGTTTGTGAAGCAGAGGAAGAGTTCGATACAGTCGTAGCGCTGATCGATAGTTACTGCGAGAAGGCAAGTCATTTGTACGGCGTGTCACTGCCGAATGGTACGGATGCCACATCGTGCAATAGTGATGTGATCTTCACACGCCATGAGCCAATCGGAGTGGTAGCTTGCTTACTGCCATTTAACTTCCCGATTGAGCTGTGCGGCCATAAGATCGCACCGGCACTTGCGGCTGGAAACGCTGTGATCATCAAGCCGCCATCGGATTGTCCGTTGGCAATTATCAAATTGGTAGATTGCCTGCATGAGGCGGGCGTACCGGCAAAGGCTGCGCAGGTTGTTACGGGTCGCGGTTCGGTAATAGGTGATGCTTTGGTAGGTCACCCGGGCGTCGCAGCGATCACTATGACAGGCGGAACAGAGACCGGAGCACATATTGCTGAGGTTGCAGCGAAGAACCTTACACGTTGCTACCTTGAATTAGGCGGCAATGACGCATTTGTTGTCATGGAAGATGCCGATATCGATCTTACGATAGGACAGGCGCTGGAAAGTCGTGTTAATAATGCGGGACAGGTATGCTGCGCATCAAAACGATACATCGTACACGAAAGTGTTGCACAGGAATTTACGGACAAACTGATAGCAGCACTCAAGGCACTCAAGATCGGAGATCCGCTGGATCGTTCTATGGATGTTGGCGGCATGATCTCTGAGAAAGCAAGAGATGAAGTACTGGAGCAGGTTCGTCATACGGTCGAGCAGGGAGCAAAGCTGGTTTACGGTGGTGAGCCTCAGGGCAAAAACTTCATGATCCCCGCAGTACTGACAGGCGTGACAAAAGATATGGACGTGGCAAAAGATATGGAGATTTTCGGGGCAGTGTTCCCGATCATGACATATAAAGACACGAAAGAAGCAATTCAACTGGTAAACAACTGTCCGTACGGATTAAACAGTGCAGTATTTTCAAAAGATACCGCCAAGGCAATATCGTTTGCTGAGCATGTGCAGGCGGGCGGCGTTGTGATCAACGGCGGCGGAAATTATCGTACGGCAGCCATGCCGTTCGGCGGTTATAAAAAGAGCGGAATCGGTCGAGAGGGTTCCTCTTGTACATTGCTGGAGTTTACACAGGAGAAGTCCTATGTACTGAAAGACGTTCTTGGACGCGTGTAAGCAGAGAAAGGAAGAAAAGTATCATGATGAAAATCGGACTTAATACCAATACATTTCCGGGTGAGACGTTAGACGTTCTCATCCCGATGGCAAAAGATTTTGGTATCAAATACCTTGAGTTGTGGGGTTCTAATCTGGAATCCAACGGAAAACCGGCAGTTAATTTTTATGCATTCTCAGACAAAGATATGGAAAAAGCTAAAAAGCAGATCGAGGATGCAGGCCTGGTTGTAGGATCAATATCTTCAGGTCTTGGACTGGATACCAAGATGACAAGCGATCCTGAAGCATTTTCGCAGGAGCTGGTAGCAACTGTCGAGGCGGCAGCGTTCTTCGGAGCGAAAGTAGTAAACCACTATTCCGATAAGATCCAGCCCGGTACTACACCGGAGATTGATCGCCTTCACAAGTATTTTGACGCGGCACTTAAGCGCGCGGAAGAGCTTGGCGTAACATTGGCACTCGAGAATGAAGCAGGCGATGCGTCACGTACACCGGAGAATATGCTGGCGATCATGGAGGCGTTTGATTCACCGAACTTCAAAACGAATTTCGATGCGACGAATTATTATCATGCTTCATGCGAAGCTTTCCCGTATGCATATGAGTTGCTGAAAGAGCACATCGCATACATACACATCAAAAACGGAAGATTGTATCGTCCGGGCGGCTTCTGTCCTGACACAAAGTGGTTTGGCGGCGCCATGACCATGGAACCCGGCACGATCTACTACTGCGAAGCTAAGGATGGTGTGGTCAATATTGATGGTTTGGTACATCGCCTTGCAGCTGACGGTTACGACTACATGTGTACGCTTGAGCCGCATACCACGAGGGAAAATGCGATCAAGGCAATTCACGGCGAAGTGAAGTACCTGCGTGCAACAGGTCTGTTTGAATAACACGATGTAAAGGAGAGCGGCGCATGGACGCTACAACGATAGAATACATACGAAGTCTTAAGCCGGCACCACACGCGGACGGACGCGAGTTAGTGAAAAAGGGTATTGAAATCGGAAACAGCTTCGAGGCACCGTTGACCTGGTACAAAGGCTATAAAAATCATATGGAGTTCAAAAAGGCATACCAGCGAGAGGGCAAGATCTACTGGACACTGCTGATGGGTCTGGCCACCATGGAGGACGAGGTTGCGGCCGTTAAAAAGATCTATGAATTCCAGGAACGTACAGGCTTTAAGCTTGGTTCGCTGTTGCATATTCCCAGCGGCAATGTGGCGCTGCCTCGTGAATACCGTGAGAACGCACCAAAGACCACCAGCTTTGTGCTGGATGATCTTGAAGACTGGTTGGCACTGCGCAATGCAGCGCCAATCGATATAAGCCTGAATGACCATCATCTGGTGTGTCCGAATTCGATAGAGACAACGGTAAATGCCCTTAAGGCAGGTGCGGTACGTGTCGGATCCTTTGGACAGTTCCTGTGGGATTACCCGGGATTCACCGATGATGTGAAACGCTATTCGGATATGGTCACATCACTCGGCATTATGGCAAGCAAGAGAGACGACATGTTCTGTGTTGAGACGTATCTGGACGATAGTTTCCCGGGCTACTTCATGGATTGTGCTTCTTACGTCGGATACGCATTAATAGAACACTACATCTGCACCAAATTGTGCGGCGCACGCTACGTAATCTCCTTTGGCGGATTGCTGAGTGAGGGACATACCAGAATCGCGGTAGCACTTGCACTGCACGAGTTGATGGGCACAGAGGAACAGCCTGTACTGACATATATCAACGGTTCGACAAACATGCAGTGGGATCATGACATAGATGGTAACTACGGATTTGCGGCACAGGAAATGTTGCTGGAGATCTGCGCGGAAAAGAAATTCCATATGTCACTTGGAATCAACCCTGTATCGATCACCGAAAAGATTGCCGTTCCGACGTTGCAGGAATTGCTCAATATTTATTCCTGCGGAAAGCGTGTAGAGGAAAAGGCAGACGAATGGATGCCGCTGATCGACTGGTCATCCATCATCGAAATGAAGGATGTGATGGTGGCCGAGGCAAAGCAGTATTTTGCAAATGCCATGAATGCATTCCGTGAGGCGGGCATTGATACGGAAGACCCTTTGGAAATGCTGCTTATGCTCAAGAAATTTGCACCGCAGCGGTTGGAAAGCGCTTTTCACTCTTCGACCGTGGACGGACAGAGCATGGAGGTTATTCCGTTTTATCCGACAGTCCTCGGACGCCAGACAAATGAGATGCGTGAGGAGATAACCGATGAATTGAAAAAAGCCGGCATGGCCGGAAGCCTTGCAGGCAAAAAGATCGTTATTGCATCAGGTGATGCTCACGCTTACGGATTAATGCTTGTGGACGGAGTGCTGCGTGACATGGGAGCACAGACAGTCAATATCGGCGTAGACATGGATCCGGTAGATGTACTGGACGCCGCGGATGAGGACGGTACACCGTATGTCGGCATCAGCTGCCATAACGGACAGGCGTTGGATTACGGACGTCAGTTGTTGCAGCTAGCAGCAGACAGAGGAAAAAAATACGTTATCTTCATGGGCGGAAAGCTTAACACTATTCTGCCGGGGGATGCGGAGCCGACAGAGATAGGAAACATGCTGTGTGACATGGGAATACAGGCAGATAACGATTTAAAAACAACCGTTGCGCTGATTGCGCAGCATAAATAATAGATAACCAAGTAGAAAGGAGAAATGGGAACTATGTTAGCTTCTCCAAAGATAATGATGGCAGACGCGCAGATGCGCGGATACGCCATTCCGGCATTCAATTATTACAATCTTGATGTTTTATTTGCGGTTCTTGAAGCCGCAGAGGAAGAGGATGCACCTGTAATTGTACAGCCATACACGGCTTATGTACCGTTCCTGCATCATGAAGTAATTGCCAAAGCGTCGTTAGAGGCAATTGCCCAGACCAGAGTATGTGCATATCTGCATCTTGATCACGCTACCGATTACGACATGATTATGCGCTGCATTAAGGCGGATTTTGGTTCGGTTATGGTAGATGGCTCGGCACTTCCGCTTGAAGAGAATATCGCATTGACAAAATCTGTTGTGAAGGTTGCAAAGTCGGTTGGAACATATACAGAGGCAGAACTTGGCAGGATATATCGTGTCGGCGTTGACGACGACAATATGGACGACGATGAGACAGCCCGCGTCAGTGACTGCATCAGAATGGTGGAGGAGACCGGAGTGGATTCTCTTGCACCGGCTGTCGGTACAGCGCATGGCGTATACACCAAGCCGCCTAAGATCAACTTTGAACGTATTGAGCAGATTCGTGCAGCAGTGGATGTACCTCTTGTATTACACGGAGGATCCGGTACACCGGATGAAATGATCCGTAGGGCTATCGAGTGCGGTATCAGCAAGATAAATGTAGGAACGGAACTTAAATACGCCTGGTCCGGAGCAATGAAAGAGATGCTGGACAAGGGTGAAAAGGAACCGCGTATATGCTCGGCATACGCCCGTGAAAAAGTAAAAGAGGTTGCACGCAGAAAATTACAGCTCTTTGGCACTTCGCATCGCAACAGCAGTGTTGCAAATGCACAGTGCAAGGGCATCATACCTTGCTGTGACAGACAGGAAGATCACGCATTTATAGGGGAATAAATTATGGCAAAAATAGAAATGATGCGCGGCGCGAAATTCAACAAGAATGGTGTTGGTGCAGAGCGCTGCCCGATTACGATGGTTAAGAAACCCGAAATTACCCGTCCTGATGAGGTACTCATCAAAGTTGAAGCGGTCAGCATATGCGGCACGGATGTTCGTGCACTTGCAAACCCGCCTGCATTCGATTTCGTAGATGGGATTGTTGTAGGTCATGAAGGCTGCGGAATTGTTGAGGCAGTCGGCAGTGAAGTTACCAATTGCAAGGTGGGCGACAAGGTAGTTGTTCACCCGAATATCTGGTGCGGAAAGTGCCCGTCATGCCGTACAGGTCATATCAATCTTTGCGAGAATTTCCGTCATATCGGCGACCGTATCGACGGCGCAATGGCAGAGTACCTTTGCATTGAGGAGCGCATGGTTTATGTGATCGACAGCAATGTGCCGAGTTATGTAGCTGCACTGACAGAGCCGCTGGCCTGCGTATTAAACGGAACAACAACTTTACCGGCACATCCGGGTGATGAAGTAGTTGTCCTGGGAGGCGGACCGATAGGTCTTATATTCGCAATGCTTTATAAAGCTATGGGAGCTCACGTTACAGTATCTGAGCCCGGCGAATACCGTCGTAACCTTGCTACTAAGCTGGGTGCCGATGTTGCGATCAACCCGATAGAGATAGATCTTGAGAAGACACTTCGCGAGTATGCTCCGCAGGGCGCAGACATCGTAGTAGATGCGGTTGGTGTAATGCTTCCGACAGCTATCCAGATCGCAAAGAAAGGCGGACGTATTGCAGTGTTCGGTGTTAACCAGACAGCAACTGTTAATATCCCGCAGTATCCCATCACGGAGAAAGAATTAACTATCCGCGGAACATATATTACAAAGGGTACTTTCCCGTTAGCAATAAAGATCATCGAGAACAAGATTATCCCGATCGATCAGCTTGTAACACACCGTTTGCCGCTTGAACAGCTGCTTGATGGCATAGATCTTATGGTCAAGGGTACGGCAGGCAAGGTAGTTGTTGAAATCTAATGATAGAAAGGCAGGGCGCGTCATGAAATATCGCCTGACCTATGATTTTGGATCGGGCAGCGTAAAAGCAGCGTTGTCCGACCGGGAATTCCGACTTTGCGGAATTGAAAACGAGACGTATCCAACCTACTTTCCTCAGCCCGGTTGGGCAGAGCAGAAACCGGACGACCACTGGCGGGCTATGTGCGCGGCAACACGCCGCCTGTTGCAGAATACCGGAGTTTCACCGGATGCAATAGAAGGCATCGCCATGGCGCAGACCGGTACGACGATCATCTTCGTGGATGATCAGGGACAGCCTCTTTCCGACTGTGTGATGTGGATGGACGGTCGTGCGGATGCACAGGCGCAGGAGATCAACAAAAAGCTTGGAGAGAAGCGCTTCAGCGGCAAGAACGTATACGCTAAGCTGCTGTGGTTCCTTCAGAACCGGAGCGAAGTGGTGAATAAAGCCGCATACATGGTAGATGTGTCCGGTATGCTGTTTCATCGGATGACAGGTCAGTGGGTATGCGAATTCACCGGAGCGCGATCGAATGGCCTTATAGACATAGAGCGTCGATGCTGGGATCCGTCGATGTTCGATCTGATCGGATATCCGAGACGTCTGGCACCGGAGAGAATCGTCACCTCAACTGAGAAGGTGGGTGTGCTGACCGAACAGGCGGCGCGTGAACTCGGACTCAGTCAGGATACCGCAGTATTCGGTGGATGTGTTGACCACGCCACAGCAATGCTCGGAACAGGCTGTATCAGACCGGGGGACGCGCATATCTATATCGGAACAAGCGCATGGCTTGCCGTAGGCACGGCATCGAATGATCCTGCCCCCGGACGTATGCCATCACCGGTTTCCGGGATGCGTTACCATTTTTATGATACCGACTCGGGCGGCAGTTCGATCGATTATCTGTTGCAAACCTATTACACAAAGGAAGCGGCAGAGGGCAAAAACGTATTCGACGTGATGAATCGAGAGATCTGTCAGGCTCAGGAGGAGGGTGATCACGAAAGTGTGTTGTTCCTACCTTTTTTAGCCGGGGCTTCAGCTCCGATATCTAATGTGACCGTACGTGCTACGTTGCTGAATTTAACAAGGAGTACCGAACGTCGACACATTGCGCAGGCCGTAATGGAAGGCGTTTGCTTCAACCTTCGCTGGATGCGTGACATCCACGCAGAAGACCACGGTTGGAACGTAAATTTTTTACGTGGAATCGGCGGCGGAATGCAGAGCGAAGTATTTGTTCAAATGCTGGCAGACGTACTTGATACACCATTCACCCCGCTGCAGGGACCGCGTTTCGCAGGAAATCTCGGGCTGCAGTCGTGTATCGAGATAGGTTTGGGAAACGCAAAGGATTTCTCAGTGTTAGATAAGGTGGTGCAGTGCGGAAAAACATATCAGCCGGACAAAAACCGGCAGAAACGCTACAACAGAATGTATCGCTTTTTCAGAGAAAGTTACAACTGTACGGAAGAAATGTACAGACGTCTCAATGCGAACATTAAATGAAAGGAGAAAGCGTAAATGAAACTGGATTATTTAGACGGCTTTGATTATGAGGCTGTACATGCCCGTGCCAAGTATGTGCTTGAGAACACCAAGCGTCTGCGTCCGGAAGCGGAGAAGGAATGTCTTGACTGGTTCGAAACTCATTGTGCAACTTCAAAAAAGACGATTGAAGAGGCAAAGACGGCAATACCAAGCGGTGTACAGCATAATCTTGCTAACAATTATCCGTTTGCCCTTAATTGTGTCAAGGGTGAGGGACCGTATTTATATGATGTTGACGGCAACAAGTACATTGACTTTATCGGTGCCGGCGGTCCGTCTATTTTAGGAAATAATGACCCGGATGTACGTCAGGCAATTGAGGAATGTCTCTCATCCACCGGATATCTGACAGGACTTTATCACGAGAACGAGTATAAGTTAGCTCAGAAGGTTAAGGAATTCTTCCCTTCAGTTGATAAGTTCCGTATGTTGGGTTCGGGTACAGAGGCGTGCATGTTCGCAATTCGTGCAGCACGTGCTTATACAGGTAAAAAATATATCGTAAAACTCAAAGGTAATTTCCACGGCAACTCCGATCAGCTGATCTATGACATGCGCTACTGCGGTTCTAAGAATTCTTTTGCAGTCGGTGTACCGGAGGAGTGCTTCAATTATATCTCTGCTGTTATGGTCAACGATCTTAACGAGCTTGAGCAGCGCTTTATCGAGAATGATAAGAAGGGCGGAACAGCATGCTTCATAATGGAAGGCATGGGACAGGATTCAGGTGTGCTTCCCACCACTCGTGAGTATCACAAAGGTGTGCGTAAGCTCTGTGACAAGTACGGCGTTGTGCTGATCTATGATGAGGTTGTTACAGGCTTCCGTTTAGCACTCGGCGGTGCACAGGAATACTTCGATACACGCGCAGATCTGACTGTATTCGGCAAGATCATCGGCGGTGGATTAGCCGGCGCCGGCGGTATCGGCGGCAGCGAGGAAGTGATGAGCGTACTTACCGCAGGTGTTTCTCACGTAGCAGGTAAGAAGATCGTTATCGGTGGTACTCTTTCAGCTAACCCGCTTACATGTGCGGCAGCATATGCAACTCTTTGTAAGTTACAGCGTGAGGATATTCCGAACAAGCTTAATAAAGCAGGTCTGGAATTCGCACGTAAGTTAACTGATCTGGCTAATAAATACGATCTTCCGGCTGTCATCTCCAGCACAGGTTCTGTTATGCAGATCGACGTAACCGGAATGAAACATATTGCAACCTTCCCGGAGTATTCTCTTGAGAAGCAGGCGGAAATGCGTAAGTTTGCGACTGCACGTATGACCGATTTTGCTATGGCACTTGCCGCAAACGGCATACTTACCGCAGGCGGAAACAAGACGTTCCTCAGCTATCCGGCATTGCAGATCATGGATGATGTGCTGCCGATTTATGACAAAGTATTCTCGCTCTACGCCTGAATACAATAAATTTTCTTGATGCTCCCAGCCTTGAGCTTTTCCTGCTTCATTCTTTGTTCTGGGAATGATTCGGGGAGGGTATGAGGCATAAACATATAACAATTTATTAATTCCTTACCCAAACGCTATATTATGTGCATTTTTTCATCTTTTTCATCGCCGGCCGGAACGCTATTCGGTCGGCATGGGAGCATAATTGTTTGTCCGGGAAAACCGGATTTGTTTGAAATACCGCTATACCACAGAACAAGGGGTTTATTTATCGAAAATAAATAATGAAGAGAGGTATAAAACATGAAATTAAGAAAATGGATTGCAATCACAACAGTATTAGCAACGCTTTGTGTAACAGGATGTACGCCTGCTGCAGATAATGCCGCTACTTCCGGCAGTACGACATCATCTGCAAGCAGTACGGCATCATCTTCCAGCAGCGCAGGATCATCTGCGAGTGCCGACACTTCTTCCGAAACAGAAGTTTTGGATGTGCTTGATACGGCGGATTACAAGGAAGTTCAGACACTGGAAGAAGTGCTTCCGTTGGACGAACTTAACTTAAGCGGCACAAAGGAAGATGGTACCCCATGGAAAATCGCCTGGTCAAGCCTTAACAACGCTCAGGAATCCATGGCATATATGACCGGCATCATGGAGGATGTCGCTGAGGAATATGGCTTCGAGATGATCACTCTTGATGCGCAGAATGATCCGCAGAAGCAGACAAGTGATGTAAACAGTGCCATCACTCAGGGATGTGATGCACTTATAATCGTTCCTATTGATACAACTTCACAGAATGCGGTAATGAGTCGTGCGATGGAAGCAGGAATGTTAGTCGTATGTGCGCAGTTACCGACAGACGATGATTCCTGTTATGACGTGTATGTTGGTCAGGATGACATAGAGGCAGGACAGTTGTCTGCTTCCTATTTGATAGAAACAATGCCCGAGGGCGGAAATGTTGTCGTAATCGAGGGAAATCCCGGAGAAGCATGTCAGATCAATCGTAAGGCAGGATTTGAGGGCGTGATGGCTGGTCATCCTGAGTTTACGATCCTTGACTCTCAGGCTGCACAGGCGTGGTCTACGTCAGAGGCAGTAAGTGTCATGGATTCCTACCTTGCAAAGTATCCGGATATCGATGCGGTTTACTGCCACTGGGATATCGGTGCCGAGGCAGCTATTCAGGCGATAGAAGCAGCCGGACGTGAAGATGAGATAGTAGTCCTGGGATCAGACGGTATTCAGGCAGCACTTGATGATATTAAGGCTGGAACGCTGTTTAAATGCACAGCATTGATGGATTTTGAATTGGCTTCTAAAGCACAGGTGTTAGCAACACTGGCTTGTCTGAACGGTGACGGAGATAAGATTGGTGATAATGTACACTTAAAATATGTGTGTGTCACACAGGAGAATGCCGGCGACTTTAATGTAGGCTGGTAAGCGATAACGCAACGGAACAATAAAATTCGAACAACTCGATTCATGGTAAGGTATCTGCCGATTTCAGTTGGACAGATGCCTTACCTTTAAAGAAGAGGAGGATAAGATATGGATGAGAATATCATTTTATCCGTACAGAATGTAACAAAGAGCTTCCCGGGCGTTAGAGCACTCGACAAGGTTTCGTTTGATATCCGACGAGGAGAGATCCATGGTGTAATCGGTGAAAACGGTGCCGGTAAATCCACTCTGATGAAGATATTGTCCGGAGTATACAAAAAAGACGAAGGTGAGATTTATTTCGATGGGGAAAAGATGAATATAAAGAAACCCACGGAATCATTACGTCTTGGCCTCTCAATCGTTTATCAGGAGTTCAACCTGGTTAACTCGATGACGGTTGGAGAAAACATTTTTTTAGGCCGTTTTCATGAAATTGGCGGCATGCGCAAGGTACATGCCAGATCACGTGAGCTGCTGGACAGCATCGGCAGCCGCATCAATACTTATACGCCGGTGGAAAACCTTTCTGTTTCTGAGAAACAGATGGTTGAGATCTGCAAGGCGTTGTCTTTCAATTCTAAGCTGATCATTATGGATGAGCCGTCTACTACCCTGACCATAGAGGAAATGGAGCGTCTGACAACTATCATCCATGATCTGCAATCTAAAGGCATTACGATCATTTATATAAGCCATAAGCTGGATGAGATATTTGAACTGTGTGATCGCGTTACTATCATGCGTGACGGAAAAGTGATCAGCACAAGAACAGTAGAGGGATTGTCCAGAGCAGAGATGATATCGGAGATGGTCGGGCGATCAATTGAAAATGAATATCCGGCTCGCGCAGATTCTGTGGGCGAGACAATCCTTGAAGTTAAGAATATAAATACCAAAAAACTGCACGATGTGAGCTTTAATGTTCGTCGCGGTGAAATTTTGGGGTTTGTCGGTCTGGTTGGCGCAGGACGTACTGAGACTGTTCGTGCCATCTTCGGGGCAGACAAGAAACATTCCGGCGAAGTATGGCTGGAAGGAGAAAAACTGGATATAAAGAGTCCCGGTGACGCGATTCGTGCCGGATTCGGATTTATCACAGAGGACCGTAAAGAGCAGGGCTTGCTGCTGAACTTTTCGGTGGGTTCCAATATTACCATGGCGTCCCTTGATCATTTTACTGTTAACGGAATCTTCAGTAAACAGAAGGAACAGGAGATCATTGATGAGCAGATTAAGGCTCTTTCAATAAAGACGCCGACTTCGGAGACATATATCGGTACGCTTTCCGGCGGAAATCAGCAGAAGTGTCTGATAGCACGATGGCTTGAAACCAATCCAAAAATCCTGATCATGGATGAACCTACCCGTGGTATAGATGTAGGCGCAAAGTACGAGATATATTTGCTTATGAAGAGCTTTGTTGAATCCGGAGGATCCATCATTATGATTTCCAGTGAGCTGCCGGAGGTTCTGAGCATGAGTAATCGCGTGGTTGTTCTGTGTAACGGAGAAGTAGCCGGCGAGTTTGATCCGACGGTATCTACCAGCGAGGAGATCATGGATGTAGCATTTGGAGGAGGTGAAAAGAAATGAGCAAAGGCGGTATCTGGAAGAAAATTGTCAATAATTATCTGATTCTTATCGGAATATTGATACTGGTTATTTATACCTGCATAGTGCAGCCGACCTTCCTGAGCGGAGATAACCTGCTTAGCCTGATGCGCAGCTTTGTACCATTGGCTTTTGTCTCGCTTGGAATGACATTGATCATCATCGGCGGTTATATCGACTTGTCCGTAGCCGGAATGTTTTCACTTATGTCTATTATAGGATGCATGCTCTACAACCGATTTGGCGGATGGTCGATGATCATGATCATCGTGCTTGGAGGTCTTTGCGGCATGTTGACCGCGCTGGTACTGGTGAAGTGCGGTGCCCGTGATGATTCTGATGCTTTGTTCATTACGTTCGGTATGCAGACGGTGTTTTCGGCTCTTGCATTGATAGCAAACGGCGGTCTGGCAGTTACGCTTGATCAGACCGAATTTACTCACTTTATCGGTACCGGAAATGTTCTGAACATACCGGTAATCATGATTCTTTTCATCGTAGTGGCTGCTGTACTGCATTTCGTGATGATGAAAACCCCCATGGGACGTTCGATCTATATTGCGGGCGGAAATCCAGTTGCGGCAGAACTTTGCGGAATTAAGGTAAGCAGAATCATCTTCATTACATATACGCTTACCGGAGTTTTAACAGCGCTTGGTGCCTATATTCTGCTTTGCCGTGTCGGCAACGCAATCCCCACGGTCGGTAAGAACTATGAGACCAATGCAATCATGGCGGTTACGATCGGCGGCACAAGCCTTGCCGGTGGTAAAGGTGGAATACTCAATACAGTTTTAGGTGTTGCACTTGTTACTATCATGTCTAATTCACTCAATATACTTGGCATAGATGCAAACATGCAGAGTGTGTGGAAGGGTGTTATTTTGATCGCTGCGATCTGGATCGACAGTCGACGTACGGTATAAAGGAGGAAAATGCAATGGGTGAAGCCAACACTACAAAGGCTGTTCTCGTTTGGAAGACGCTAAAAAAACAGAAGGCTGCTCTGGCAATCATTGTGATAGCCATTGCAATGACGTTCTTAAGTCCGTATTTCTGGACCGGCAATAACATGACTTCGTTGCTCCTGCAGGTGACAACTCTATGGATAATGGCATTTGGCGTAACGTTCTGCATCATTTCGGGTGAATGCGACCTTTCGCTTGGAGCGAATATGTGTCTCGCAGGCATTATAGCGATCAAGCTGCAGCCGTATCTGTCGTTGTTTGCAATCTTAGTGATTGTACTGCTGATGGGAGCGGTGATCGGATTGATAAACGCATTTATCAGCGTTGATCAGGGGGCAAACTCCTTTATCGTAACACTTGGTATGATGATGTTTCTTAAAGGTCTCTGCCTTGTCATCACCAGCGGAAATCCTATTGCGGGGCACAGCACGGCATATGCTGACTTCGGCAGTGGAAAAACACTTGGTTTATACAATATCACGTGGATCGCAATTATCGCGTTTATCGTATGTTTGCTGGTGCTTAACCGTACGCAGTTCGGACGTAACTGCTTTGCAGTCGGCGGAGATAAGGGTGTTGCCGCATATTCGGGAATCAATGTAAAAAGACATAAAAGAATTACGTTTGTAATTTCGGCTGTAAGTGCCGCGCTGGCAGGATTCTGTCTCTCTGCAGAGTTGAATTCGGGATCGGCAACTTACGGTGACAACACGGCATTGCTGATCAACTGCGGTGTTGTTGTCGGCGGTACACCGTTTAACGGTGGTTACGGCGGCATGATACAGTCCATGATCGGAGTATTTCTGTTTGGACTTCTGGAAAATGTCATGAACCTGATGAGCGTTACACCATATGTTCAGCAGCTGGTACGCGGTATCATGATCGTAGTTGTTATTGCTATGGATTGCTATGCCCGTAAGAAGAAGACTACGGACGTTTAAATATCTTGGATTATCAGATGTTGTGTGGAGGATAAATTGCCATGAAATTAGGATACAATCAGGCAACCTGTATGGAAAAGTCTGATCTGGAGAACGATCTGAAATTATGTGAAGAGCATGGATATGATTACATCGAATTAAGAATAGATATGCTTGAGGAATACTTTGAGAAGCACAGTATCGGGGAGCTTCAGGAGCTTTTCAGGTACAGCCCTGTTCGACCGTTTTCCATTAATGCAATTGATTTTATAAATTTTAATACTTCGGAGCAGTGGGAGACGATCCGTAAACAGATCATCTTCAGCTGTGAGACGGCGCAGGCAATAGGATGTCCTTACCTGATCGTTTGTCCGGGAAAATCGGATAACTATTTTACAGGCACGGAAAAACAGATATTTGATGATACGGTTGAGGTACTTAATCGTTATGCAGACATCGCAGAGCCCTACGGTGTGAGTATTGCGTTTGAACCCGTGGGAGATCGACGCTGGTACTGTAATTCACTGCGTCTGGCGACTGAAATTGTCAATGCGGTTGACAGGTTTAGTGTCGGACTCACGGTGGATTGCACGAATTTTTACATGCATGACAAGTGCGCGGATATTCTTTCTATTTATCGCATTCCAAAGGGTAAATTGTTTATCTACCACATCAATGACTGTGAAGAACTGCCGTTCGGTGAACTCGAGCAGAGCGACCGTATTATGCCGGGAAAAGGATGTATTCCTGTCGCGGCGATTACGGAGGCGGTGCGGGCTACGGGTTATAACGGACCGGCATGTATCGAATTGTTTAGACCTGCATACTGGCAGATGGATCCGGAAGAAGTGTTTGAACTTGGAGCCGTATGTACCAGACCTTATTTGCGGGATTGATAATGTGAAAATATTTTCATAGCGCAAAAAAGGAGGATGTATGAAACCGCTTCGTGCATATTTGTTGTTATTGTTTGCAGCTGTGTCATGGGGCAGTGGTTTTGCAGTGACAAAAGGTACGCTTGATCAGCTGTCGCCATATTTGATTATGGTGTTGCGTTTTGGCATGGCGACACTGGTCATGCTGCCGTTTGTATATAAGCGGCTGAGAGCCGCCTCCGACAGAATCTGGCGGATTGGACTGCCTATTGGAATATTTGTGTTTTTTGGGCATTTGTTCCAATTTTCAGGTCTGCAGTATATCACGGCAGGAAAGAGTGCATTCCTTTCCGCCGTGTATGTAGTACTGGTACCGCTCATAGTGTGGCTTTTGCGCGGCGCAAAGCCATCATGGCAGAACATTACCGCATGCTGTATGTGTCTGATTGGTGTTGGAGTAATTTCGCTTGACAGCAGTCTGACGGCCGGTATAGGCGAGGTGATGACCCTAGCCGGCGGCATCTGTTTCGCAATGCAGATAGCATGTATTAGTCGTTATGCCGAAGGCTGCGATATGATTGTGATTACGTGGATTTCGGTTGCGGTATCAGCGGTATGCAGCCTGTTCACGTTGCCGCTTGTCGACTGGCAGACAGTTTCTCTTTCTGCTCAGGGCATAATGTCGACAGCTTATTTGGCTGTGTTCTGTTCGGCTCTGGCGTTCAGTGCACAGTATACGGGGTTAAAATATGCCGCACCGGCCATTGGCGCCATATTGCTGAGTTTGGAATCCGTGTTCGGATGTTTGACCGGCGTACTATTTTTGAATGAAGCAGTCAGTGAGCGAATGCTCGTTGGTTGTGTAATTATATTGGCATCGCTGCTGTTAGGCAGCGTGTCAGGAAAAAAATCAAATGTTAAAGACACTTAGGTGGGAGGTAAATGAAATGATAAACAAAGGTATTTCACTTAAAGATCAGGCTGCCATCGTAACAGGCGGCGGCGCAGGCATCGGACGCGCGATCTGTGTTGCACTTGCAGCGCATGGAGCAAAGGTGCTTGTAGCAGATATGTCGATAAAGGGTGCGCAGGAAACTGCCGACATGATCTGCAAAGAAGGCGGACAGGCATCTGCCATGCAGGTAGATGTTACAAAGGCAGCGGACGCTGAAGCAATGGTCGCAAAGGCAGTTGAGCTTTTCGGCAAGGTTGATCTTCTCTACAACAACGCGGGTATCTGCACCGTCAGTGAGATCGAAAAAATGCCGGAAGACTGGTGGGATAAGATTTTTGCCGTTAACTGCAAAGGTGTGTTCCTCTGCTCAAAGGCTGTAATTCCGCAGATGAAAAAACAGGGCAGCGGACGTATTATCAATACTGCTTCGCAGGCCGGCAAGGGAGCAATTCCGAAGCAGGTACATTACTGTGCAACAAAAGCTGCTGTAATCGGATATACCCGTGCATTAGCAATAGAACTTAAGGATACCGGCATTCGAGTAAACTGCTTCTGCCCGGGTTCTGTTATGAGTGAGATGACAATGCGTGAGGCACAGGCGGTTTATGAGCTTGATGGAATTGATCCTGAGCAGTCACTTAAAGACTGGCAGGCAGATATCCCGCTTGGACGTTGGGTAACACCGGAGGATGTTGCTGATATCGCAATATTCCTCGCATCGGGTTATGCGGAGTACATGACAGGTCAGGCAATCAATATTTCAGGTGGTCAGACCATGAATTAATAGATATAGGAATAGGCATATGCTAATATTAGGAATAGATACCGGCGGTACTTTTACGGATGGCGTAATAATGGATCGC
>CAYMAY010000008.1:12757-34736 GCA_964388555.1 uncultured Lachnospiraceae bacterium | reverse complement strand
CAGTTTGGTAGAGCGCTGCGTTCGGGACGCAGAGGTCGCAGGTTCAAATCCTGTCGCTTCGATTTTCTTTTCGGGGTTTTGAGAAATCAAAATCCTTTTTTTGTGCAATGTTTTACAATAAACAAATTCTTTTATGTAATGGATTTCTTTTGGGATATCAGGATGTTCTTTACGGCAGAATGAGACCTGCAAAGGATGTATTTGAAGATATTCGAAGTGACTATAATCTATAATTATATGGTGAATATAGACAGATAGAAAGAAGGCGAAAAAATGTTCAGGCCGATTAGAAGACAGAAAAGAGCAATAACAGATGATGAGGCAAAGAAACTGTTGTCTACGGAAAAACGTGGGGTGCTGGCGGTAAACGGAGACGATGGTTATCCGTTTGCTATTCCGGTTGATTATTATTATGACGAGAAAGAAGAAAAGATTTTCTTTCATGGCGCAAAGAACGGTCATAAGGTAGATTCTCTTAAAAAGAGCGATAAGGTATGTTTTACTGTTTATGGGAATGAACATTATGAAGAAGGCGAGTGGGCACCTTATGTTCAGAGCACGGTTGTATTCGGAAGATGCCATCTGATCGAAGATGCGGCAATTACGGAAGAAAGAATCAGAGAGCTTGCAGGAAAATACTATCCCAATGAGGAAGAGATCGAAGCTGAGATTGCGAAGGACATCCGCGCGGCGCAGCTTTATGAGATCACTATTGAGCATCTTAGCGGAAAGCAGATCAAAGAAAAGTAAAAAAGGCGGAATCATAAAAATATTAGCATAAAACTCTGTATGACAGTGTCAAAAAAAGGCAAAAGAACGAAAAATGAAAGAATGACGTTCGAGTCTTGCAAAAATTCATTTAGATGGTAAAATGTGATTCAGTGCTGTGATTTCGGGATAGTAAATATTTCGGGAAATAAAATGAAATTTGGTAAGTGCTTGTGCTGCGGTATTAAAAAACAGCGAATAAGTTTAAAACAAAAAATTCATAACGGCACGAAAACAATCGAAATTATAAAAAATTAAGGAGAACGGCATGTGGGCTGCGCAGGATTGGAAGGAATACCGCGTTTTAGATACCTCGGGAGGTGAAAAGCTGGAGAGATGGGGAGATTACGTTCTGCTCCGTCCGGATCCGCAGGTTATATGGGATACACCAAAGACGCATCCCATGTGGAAGCATATAAATGCCCATTATCATAGAAGCAAATCCGGTGGCGGCGAATGGGAATTCTTTGATCTTCCCGACGAATGGGGGATTTCATATAAAAACCTGAGTTTCAGATTAAAACCCTTCAGCTTCAAGCACACGGGACTTTTTCCGGAGCAGGCCGTCAACTGGGACTGGATGTCGCAGAAAATAAGAAATGCCGGCCGGCCTATAAAGGCGATAAACCTCTTTGCATATACCGGTGGTGCGACGCTCGCTATGCTTGAGGCGGGGGCGTCAGTAACACACGTGGACGCTTCTAAGGGAATGGTCACGTGGGCTAAGGAGAATGCGGCAGCATCGCATCTTGCAGACAGACCCGTGCGTTGGATAGTGGACGACTGCAAAAAGTTTGTCGAACGTGAATTACGCCGCGGGAATCATTACGATGCCATAGTAATGGATCCGCCATCATACGGCAGAGGACCTAAGGGCGAGATCTGGAAGATGGAAAATTCCATATATGAATTCCTTATTCTTTGTGAGAAGTTACTGAGTGATAAGCCACTGTTCTTCGTTCTGAATTCGTACACAACAGGGCTTGCACCTGCGACGCTTAAATACATGCTTTCCACTGTTCTTAAAAAGAGAGGCGGAAAAGCCGAAGCCGATGAGGTTGGTCTTCCGGTAGAGCAAAACGGTCTTATACTTCCGTGCGGATCGTGCGGGAGATGGCTTGCAGATGATTGATTTCATCGAATTACGAATACTGTAACAGATGGAAAAAGTAAGAAAACGCGATCGCGCTTATGCAAATGATCGTTTATAGAAAAAAGTTAGAAGATACCAAAAAATACCGAGATAGGGGAGGAAAGGCAAATGAAACCGTATTCATCAATGACAAAAGAAGAGTTGGCAGCTGAAAAGGAGCTGCTTGAGAAAAAATATAAGGAATTTAAGGATCGCGGACTTAAACTTGATATAACCCGCGGAAAACCGTCGGCGCTGCAGCTTGATCTTTCGGAGGAAATGCTGACGGAAGTTACGAAAAACGAAGACTGCATCTTTGATGGTACGGATTGCCGTAACTACGGCGTACAGAACGGTCTGCCGAAAATGCGCGAGCTTATGGGATGCATAGCGGGAGCGCCCGCCGATCAGACTATCGTATGCGGAAATGCCAGCCTCAATATCATGTTTGATACGATCTCAAGGGCATTTACTCACGGAATCTTCGGCAATACGCCGTGGGGAAAGCTTGACAAGGTTAAATTCCTTTGCCCGGCACCGGGTTACGACAGACATTTCGGCATAACGGAGCATTTCGGAGTTGAGATGATAAACATCCCCATGCTTCCCACAGGACCCGATATGGACATGGTAGAGGATCTCGTATCAAAAGATGATGCCATAAAGGGAATATGGTGCGTGCCCAAATATTCAAATCCCCAGGGCATAACATATTCTGATGAAACTGTCCGCAGATTCGCGGCTCTTAAGCCGGCTGCAAAGGATTTCAGAATATTCTGGGACAATGCGTATGCGCTTCACAACCTCTACAACGATGAAGCAAAGCAGGATAAGCTTCTTAATATCCTTGATGAGTGCGAAAAAGCAGGAAATCCCGATATGGTATTCGTGTTCTGCTCAACATCAAAGGTAACATATGCCGGTGCAGGTGTTGCTGCCGTTGCTTCATCAAAGAAGAATATCGAAGAAATTTCCGGTCATATCAAATATCAGACAATTGGTTACGACAAGATCAATCAGCTTCGTCATCTTAAGTATTTTAAGGATTATAACGGAGTGCTTCGCCAGATGGAAAAGCATGCCGATCTCTTAAGACCGAATTTCGAGGCTATGTACAAGAAGCTTGACGAAAACCTGGAAGGTCTCGGAATCGCAAAATGGACGCAGCCGAGGGGCGGATATTTCATATGCTTCGAGGCAATGGAGGGATGCGCGACTGACATCGTTAAAATGGCTAAGGAGGCTGGATTAAGCCTTACAGAGGCCGGTTCGGTATTCCCGTATCATAAGGATCCCCGCGATTCTTATATCAGAATCGCACCCAGCATGCCTACCGTTAAAGACATAGAGCTGGCCGGAGAATTATTCACACTTTGTGTAAGACTGGTTAGTGTTAATAAAATGATGTAAGCGCCAAAATTTATTTTTTCACTCATGTCATAAATTGTTGGCAGAAAAGTAATAAAGCGGTATAATCATATGGACGCACGATTATTGGGCTAAAGTAAGAGGGAGAAGCTTTGAAAAAACTTTCAAAGAAAACGCTTGTGCTTATAATCATAATAGCAGCGGCAGCAGTAGCTGCCGCCGTCTGTGTTTATATGTTTACTACAAGAAGCGAATATTACGAGACACATTTCTTTAAGGGCACATTTGTAAACGACCTGGATATATCAGATCTGACTCTGGATGAGGCAAAGGATGATATACAGTCGATTGTCGAAGATTACACTCTCACACTAAAAGAAAAAAATGATGAATCAGAGGAAATAACAGGTGTTCAGCTCGGCTTTAAATATACCGACGACAAAGAGCTGGACGAGATCTTAAACGGTCAGAACGGCTCCGAGTGGCTTTCACATATGTTTAATTCCACTGAGTATGAAATAAATATTGATCATACATATGATGAAAACGCCATAAAGACTATTGCGGATTCTCTTAAGTGTGCCGATCCGGCGAACATAACCGTGTCGGAAAATGCATACGTAAGCCTTGAGGGCGATTCCTTTGTCATTGTTCCCGAGATTGTGGGAAATGAGCCGAATATGGAAACGTTGTATGCGGCCATCAAGACGGCTGTGGATGCACAAGAGGAGAGTCTGGACCTGGAGGCCGCCGGTGTTTATATAACGCCTACAGTCAAAAGCGATGATCAGGCTCTTATAGACACGATGAATGCTAATAACAACATGCTTAACGCGCAGATAACGTATAATCTGGCTGGGAGCGCGTGGGTTGTTGACAGGGACGAGATCGTCTCATGGCTTGTCCAGAACGAGGACGGTACCAGTTCGTTGAGCTACGACATGGTATATGCCTGGGTTGCGAACATGGCATATGAGACAGATACATTCGGACTTTCACGTAATTTTATGACATCATACGGAGTAGAAATACAGCTTGAGGGCGGCGGCGATTACGGCTGGTGCATAGATAAGGATCTGACGGCACAGCATCTGTATGAGCAGCTTTCGGCAGGAACTGTTGCGGAAATGACACCGGATTACCTGTACACGGCGCTGGATCGCTCGGCAAATGATATCGGCGGCACGTATATCGAAGTTTGCATATCGACCCAGACCATGTGGTGTTATTACGAGGGTCAGCTTCTTGTGCAGACGCCGATAATTTCCGGAAACGTATCTAAGGGATATTCAACACCGTCGGGAAGCGTCTGGGCGATAGATGCGAAAAAGATGGATTGGAAGTTCACCACATTTGCAAACGCCTACAGTGATTACTGGATGCCGTTTAACGGTGATGTAGGAATACACGATGCGTCGTGGCAGCCGGCTTCGAGCTATGTTACCGACACATACCTGACGGCGGGAAGCCATGGATGCCTTAATACGCCGTATGATGCGGTGAAGACTATATACGAGCATGTCGAAATAGGCACGCCGGTTGTGGTATACTACAGCACGGATCAGGTTCACGGACCGGATCCGACAGAGACACTTAGAGCAGGTTGATCAAAGAATAGAGGAGTTAGTTATGAAAATTGCAGTTCTTGCAGGCGGAACAAGTACAGAGAGGGCGATATCGATAGTTTCGGGCACGGAAGTTGCCAAGGCTCTTAAGAGCAACGGACACGACGTATTTCTTATCGATATGTTCTGCGGCTGCACGGATGATGAGGCAGAAAAGGCATTTGAAGCTGATTTTAATATAGAAAAAACGTCTTCAAAGATGAATAGCGATACACAGATATTAGACAAGCTCATGGAAGAACAAAAGGAGCTTGTGGGTAAAAACGTTATAGATGTCTGCCGCAAGGCGGACGTGGTATTCCTTGCGCTTCACGGAGCAAACGGAGAGGACGGAAGATTACAGGCACTTCTTGATCTGCACGCGATACGTTATTCGGGAACAGATTACTTGAGCAGTGCCATAGCAATGGATAAGTCTCTTACAAAGCGTTTCTTCAAGTGGAATTGTGTAAATACACCCGAATGGGCATATATAGAGAAAAACGGTGACAAATTGCTTGAGAATCACGGCCTTAAGCTTCCGGTTGTTGTAAAGCCCTGCTGCGGCGGATCCAGCGTAGGAGTTGCCATTGCCAGAACGGATGAAGAGTACAACAAGGCTGTTTCGGATGCGTTCTCATATGAGAGCAGGATAATAGTTGAGGAATACATCGAAGGCAGAGAGTTCTCCGTTGCAGTGGTAGGCGGTGAGGCGTATCCTATCATTGAGATAGCTCCGAAAGAGGGCTTTTATGATTACAAAAACAAATACAGCGAGGGAATGACGGTAGAAACATGTCCGGCGGAGCTTTCAGCCGATAAGACGGCCAAGATGCAGGATATGGCTGTAAAGGGAGCTGAGGCTCTCGGAATCACGGGCTATTGCAGACTTGATTTTATAATGGACAAGAGCGGCAATATGTATTGCCTCGAGGCAAATACGCTTCCGGGAATGACACCCACAAGCCTTATACCAAGAGAAGCCGCGGCACTTGGCATCAGCTTCCCGCAGCTTTGCGAAAAACTGATCGAGATATCCTTGAAAAATGATTGAATGTATGGGAGTGTCGTATTAGCATGCGTTAATGCGATAGTACCTCGTTAAATCTGTATTTTCGGAGAAGAATTGCAATAATGATCGAATTAGATATAAAAACAATATGTGAGGTCTGCGGCGGAAAACTCGTCGGAGATCCGGATATTAAGATAAACAGGATCACAACCGACAGCAGAAAAGCCAAAGATGGCAGCCTTTTCGCAGCTATAGTAGGCGAAAAAGTTGACGGTCACGATTATATAGATTCGGCGGTGCGCAGCGGCGCGGCTGCCGTTATTGTTGAAAAGGAGCCGAAAGAGACGAAGATATCATATGTGCTTGTAAGCTCAACCCTTAAGGCACTTCAGAACATCGCCGCGTATATGCTTAAAAAGGCAGCCATACCTGTTGTCGGAATAGGCGGCAGCGTCGGAAAGACCAGCACAAAGGAAGCCGTTGCTTCGGTGCTTGCTCAGAAGTTCTCTGTATTAAAGACAGAGGGTAATTTCAACAACGACCTTGGTCTTCCTCTTACGGTATTTGAGCTGACGGAGGATAACGATATCGCCGTGCTGGAAATGGGCATAAGCGATTTCGGAGAGATGCATCTGCTTTCGTCCATAGCGAGACCGGACATCTGTATCCTTACGAATATAGGTGATTGCCATCTGGAAAATCTGGGTGACAGGGCAGGCGTTTTCAAGGCGAAAACCGAGATGTTCGACTATATGAAGCAGGATGGTCACATAATATTAAACGGCGACGACGAATATCTTTCGAAGGTCGATGAAGTAAACGGCATTCGTCCGGTATTCTACGGGCTTAACAGCAAAAATGATGTCTGGGCGGACAATATAAAGAATGTCGGAATAAGAGGCGTAAGCTGCGGCATACACACGAAATCAGGCGATATAAGCGTACTGGTGCCGAAACCCGGAATACATGCTGTTTATAATTCTCTTGCAGCTACATCAGCCGGCCTTATCACGGGTCTTTCTCTTGAGGAGATAAAGAGCGGAATAGAGGCGCAGGAGAGCGTAAGCGGAAGATTCAACATAATAGACGAAAATTCACTTGAAATAATAGATGATTGTTACAATGCGAATCCTATGTCGATGAAGGCATCTCTTGGTATTCTCGCAAAAGCCGACACAAGGCGCGTCGCGATCTTGGGAGATATGGGCGAGCTGGGAGCGGATGAGGCGGAGCTTCACGCCCAGGTAGGCAGGTTTGCCGCGCAGCAGGATATAGACGTTGTTGTATGCATCGGCAAGCTCAGCAGGAATATCCTGGATGAGGCTGTTAAGAACAGCACGACGACAGGAATGTTTTTCGATAATATCGAAAGCTTTGAGGATAAGCTGGACACCATCATACATAAAGGCGACACTGTGCTGGTAAAGGCATCGCATTTTATGCATTTTGAAAGAATAGTTGAAGATCTGCGGAGGACAGATTTTGACTGGAATATATGTAAAGCGCATGAATAAATGGGGGATTAGATCATGAAATTGCTGACAGTAACCGTGCCTTGTTATAATTCCGAGGCGTATATGGATCATTGCCTTGAAACGCTGCTGGTAGGCGGAGACAATGTGGAGATCATAATAGTTGATGACGGTTCCACAAAGGACAGAACACCGCAGATAGCCGATGAATATGCGGCAAAATATCCGAACATCGTCAGGGTTATCCATCAGGAGAACAAGGGCCACGGCGGAGCAGTAAACACCGGAATCGCAAATGCGACGGGTCTGTATTTTAAGGTAGTAGACAGCGACGACTGGGTGGACGAGGCCGCGTATTTACGTATACTTGCAGCTCTCGAAAAAATAGTAAGAGGACCGGAGAACGTCGATCTGTTCATAGCAAATTACGTTTATGAAAAGGTCGGCAAGAAAAAGAAACGTATCATGCGTTTCCTTAAGAACTTCCCGCAGGATCAGATATTCAAGTGGGAGGATATGAAACCGCTGGATGCTGCGCATTACATGATAATGCACAACATAATATACAGAACGGAAATGCTCAGGGAATCTGGTTTAAAGCTTCCGGAGCATACATTCTACGTAGATAATATTTATGCGTTTATCCCCATGGGAAAAGTTAACACACTGTATTATACAAACGAAAATTTCTATCGTTATTATATAGGCAGGGATGATCAGTCGGTCAATGAGCAGGTCATGATGTCGCGTATCGATCAGCAGATCAGCGTAAACAACATAATGATCGATTACATGGGTGAGGCGATAAGTAAGATCACCGGTAAGAAACGTAAATTTATGCTTCATTCACTTACCATCATAATGATAGTAACTTCGATACTTCTTCTCAGAATAGGAACAGAAGAGGCAGAGGAAAAGAAGTCGTTGCTCTGGCAGAGGTTAAAATCAAAATGTCCGTATGCTTACCGCAGGATAAGACATAGCCTCCTGGGAAGTGTTATGTTCCCGAGAACAAAATTAGGAAGCAAGGTTACCCAGTATGGCTACAAGCTTTGTCAGAGAGTTTACGGATTCAGCTAAAGAGGAAGAAAAATGCGGATAGGAAGCGGATACGATGTTCACAGGCTCGAACCTGAAAGAAAGCTTATCTTAGGCGGAGTCGATATACCATTTGAAAAAGGACTTCTGGGTCATTCCGATGCAGATGTTCTCGTTCATGCCATAATGGATTCGCTGTTGGGAGCTGCGGCGCTGCGTGACATAGGATATCATTTTCCGGATACGGATCCTAAGTACAAAGGGATTTCCAGTATAGAGCTGCTGAAAAGAGTTCGATGTCTTTTGGAAGAAAATGGCTATAAAACGGTGAACGTTGATGCCACTGTTATAGCGCAAAGACCGAAGCTTAGCGGATACATCGAGGAAATGATAAAAAACATAGCCGACGCATTAAAGACAGACGTCAGAAACGTAAATGTAAAGGCGACAACAGAGGAAAAACTCGGATTTACGGGAGCTGAGCAGGGAATAGCCGCTTATTCCGTATGTTTGATAGACTAGGATCAAAAGGAGACACCATGAAAATATACAATACTCTTACGAGACGCAAGGATGAATTTGTTCCGATAGTACCGGGGAAGGTGAGCATTTATGTATGCGGACCGACGGTCTATAATTTTATCCATATCGGAAATGCACGTCCCATGATAGTGTTCGACACTGTAAGACGATATTTTGAATACAAGGGTTACGAGGTAAACTACGTTTCCAACTTTACCGACGTTGATGACAAGATCATCGCAAAGGCAATAGAAGAGGGCGTAGATGCATCTGTTATTTCCGAAAGATATATTGCGGAATGCAAAAAGGATATGGAGGGCATGAACGTGCGCCCGGCCACAACACATCCTCTTGCAACGCTGGAAATACCCGGAATGATAGAGATGATAGAAGAGCTCATCAAAAAGGGGTATGCATATGATGTAAACGGAACTGTTTATTTCCGTACACGTAAGTTCAACGAATACGGAAAACTGTCCCATAAGAATCTGGATGACCTTCGCAGCGGAAACCGCGCGCTTCAGGTTACGGGAGAGGAACAGAAAGAGGATCCCCTTGATTTCGTTCTCTGGAAGCCGAAAAAAGAGGGTGAGCCCTCATGGAAAGCTCCCTGGAGCGACGGACGTCCGGGCTGGCATATCGAGTGCTCTGTTATGGCAAAGAGATATCTCGGAGACGAGATAGATATACATGCCGGCGGTGAGGATCTTATATTCCCGCATCACGAGAATGAGATCGCTCAGAGCGAATGCGCTAACGGCGTTCAGTTTGCAAGATACTGGATGCATAATGCATTCCTTAATATAGACAACAGAAAAATGAGCAAGTCTCTTGGAAACTTCTTTACCGTAAGGGAAATATCTGAGAAATACGATCTTCAGGTGCTCAGAATGTTCATGCTTTCGGCACATTACAGAAGTCCGCTTAATTTCAGCGCCGATATAATGGAGTCGTTTAAGAATGCCCTGGAGCGTATTCTTACGGCTGCAGAAAGATTAGAGAAGATCGCTGAAAACGCCGGCGGCCCGGCAAGCGACGAGACCGTAAGCACACTTGAAGGCTTCAGAAAGCAGTTCGAAGAAGCTATGGATGACGATTTCAATACGGCAGATGCACTTACGGCTGTGTTTGATCTTGTTAAATATGCAAACTCAAGCATAAGCGAATCGGATGCCGCAAATGCGAAGGCAGCTCTCGATATGATGAATGAGCTCTGCGGAATCCTGGGAATTAAGACAAAGCGTGAGGCTGTTGTTCTTGATGAAGAGATCGAGGACCTGATAGCACAGAGACAGGCGGCGAGAAAAGAGAAAAACTTCGCAAGAGCCGACGAGATAAGAGACGAGCTTTTGAAGAAGGGTATTATACTCGAAGATACGAGAGAAGGCGTAAAGTGGAAGAGAGCCTGAAAAACAAGGAATTACAGGAAAAAACAGCAGCGGCGGATCAGTATTCGCCGCTTACGCTGGCTTTTATGGGAGATGCCGTATTCGAGATATTCGTGCGTGAAATGATCGTTACACAGTCGAACAGACCCGTCAATAAGCTTCACAGGGCATCTAGCGTGCTGGTGTGCGCCGAAGCCCAGGCAAGGATGATAAAGGCACTGAAGCCGTTTTTGACTGATAAGGAACTGGAGATATACAAAAGAGGCAGGAACGCCAAGAGCCATACATCCGCGAAGAATGCGTCCATAAAGGATTACAGGCGTGCTACGGGTTTTGAGGCACTTCTGGGATACCTTTTCCTGGACGGACAGACAGATCGCGCACAGGAGCTGATGAAAAAAGCCGTTGATTCAGAAAAAAACAGTGTGAAAGAATAGAATTTCACATGCGTTTGTAACGCTGATCAGCGACAGAATGGAGATTGTGATGAAAGAGGAAAAGCGAGTTGAGGATGAAAGCCGCATAGAGGGGCGAAATCCTGTTTTGGAGGCCTTTCGTTCCGGCAGAACGGTAGATAAGCTCTTTGTACTTGAGGGATGCTCAGACGGCGCGATACTCACTATACTCAGAGAGGCAAAAAAGCAGAACACCATAGTAAACAGAGTGTCGAAGGACAGGCTTAATGCAATGTCTGTTACGGGAGCCCATCAGGGCGTTATCGCACAGGCGTCTGCCCATGCATACGCAGAAGTTGAGGATATACTGGAAAACGCACGAAAAAAGAACGAACCGCCGTTTATAATACTGCTGGATAAGGTTGAGGATCCCCATAACTTCGGAGCTATTCTGCGTACGGCAAACCTCGCCGGAGCCCACGGTGTTATCGTGGCAAAGCACAGGAGCGCGCCTTTAAGCGCTGCAGCCGCAAAGGCATCCGCGGGAGCCATAAACTACGTTCCCGTTGCAAAGGTGGCAAATCTCGGAACGACTATAGATGAGCTTAAAAAGCAGGGAATCTGGTTTGTCTGCGCCGACATGGACGGAACCACCATGTATGACCTTGATCTTACGGGAGCCATAGGGCTTGTTGTGGGCAACGAGGGAAGCGGCGTAAGCCGTCTTATAAAGGAAAAATGCGATTTCACGGCATCAATACCCATGAAGGGCGACATAGATTCACTTAATGTTTCAGTGGCAGCGGGAGTACTTTCATACGAAATAGTAAGACAGAGGCTTTCTAAGAAAATATGATAAATGACCTTGAAAAAAAATCCGACGAGGAGATCATAGAGCTTTTCCGCGGGGGCGATGCTTCTGCGGGAGATTATATTCTCGAAAAATATAAGCCGCTCGTAAAAAAAAGAGCCAGGCTTTATTTTCTTGAGGGCGGAGATCACGAGGATTTGCTTCAGGAGGGAATGCTGGGGCTTTTGAAGGCTGTCAGGGAGTATGATAAGGAGCGGAATGCATCGTTTCCAACATTTGCCGCGCTTTGCGTAAACCGCCAGATGCTTTCGGCAATAGAAGCTGCGGGAAGAAAAAAACATAAGGCTTTAAACGAATCCGTATCCCTTGATGTTATCGAGGATGCTTCGACGGACGAAATCTCCATGGCATCATCTGATCCTGCCACCCTTATAATGGAGCGGGAGGCTGCATATGAGCTTAGAAATAATATAAACAAAAGTTTGAGCCCAATGGAAAAAAGCGTGCTTGAACTGTTTCTGGATGGATTTGATTACAGGCAGATTGCTCATCGCCTGGGAAAATCCGAAAAATCAATAGATAATGCCCTTCAGAGAATAAAGGGCAAGGTAAAGAAAAACATATAAAAAGAGCTGCTAACCGGATTTGAACCGGTGACCTCATCCTTACCAAGGATGCACTCTACCACCTGAGCTATAGCAGCGTCTGTTGACAAAAACAAATTCTATCAGACACAATGGTGTTTGTCAACTTTTGTGTTGGATTCATTTTAAATCATTTAAATCGACTTATCCCAACTGACCATCAATTTATTTCACATTTCCATCATGTTCGGCCGACGAATATGCTCCTTATGTATGATGGATATTTATGTAAACATTACAACGAGTCAATGTGCAATTTTACATAATTATTACGTCAAATTTTATATATCTTTTCAAAGAAATATGTGCCGCTTTTGGCATAATTGTGGTATAATTGCTTTAAAACATGTAACAAATACTTCAAAATCGCTAAAAGGCAGGAAGGTTTTATGGTTAAAAAGGAAATTATTGCGATGCTCTTAGCGGGAGGGCAGGGAAGTAGACTCGGAGTTTTGACGGACAAGGTTGCAAAACCGGCCGTAGCATTCGGCGGAAAATATCGTATCATTGATTTTCCGTTGAGCAACTGTATCAATTCAGGTATAGATACGGTAGGCGTTCTTACGCAGTACCAGCCTCTTATACTGAATACTCATATCGGAATAGGAATACCGTGGGATCTTGATAGGAACGAAGGCGGTGTTATGATCCTTTCACCGTACGAGAGAAGCTCGGGAAGTGACTGGTATTCCGGTACGGCAAATGCCATATATCAGAATATGAGATTCATGGAGCAGTATCATCCGGATTATGTTGCTATTTTGTCCGGCGATCATATTTATAAGATGGATTATCAGCTCATGCTGGATTTTCATAAGGCAAACAAGGCAGATGTCACTGTTGCATGCCGCCCGGTGCCGTGGGAAGAGGCAAGCCGTTTCGGCATAATGAATACCGATGAATACGGAAAGATAATCGAATTCGAGGAAAAGCCTGCGGAGCCGAAGAGCAACCTGGCATCCATGGGAATATACATTTTCTCATTTGATACGTTAAAGACAGCCCTTGAGGAACTTAAAGAGACCTCAAATCTTGATTTCGGAAAGCATATCATACCGTATTGTCTCGGCAACGGAAAAAGCCTGTATGCGTACGAGTTTAACGGCTACTGGAAGGATGTAGGAACGCTTATGTCGTATTGGGAGACGAATATGGAGCTCCTTGATATAGTCCCGAAATTCAACCTGTACGAGGAATACTGGAACATATATACCAACAGCGAGATCACAAGACCGCAGTTCATAGGTGACAATTCTCATGTTGAAGGCAGTATTATCGGTGAAGGCGCAGAGATATACGGTGAGGTTTACAGCTCCGTTATCGGTGCCGGTGTGTATATAGGCAAGGGTAGTGTTGTACGAAATTCTGTAGTGATGAGCAAAACCGTTATCGGCGAGAACTGTGTTGTCGATAAAGCAATCATTGGTGATGAAACCAGGATAGGCAGCAATGTTGTAATAGGTGCCGGCGAAGAGGCTCCGAACGTAAAGAATCCCGATATATACACGGGCGGTCTTGCCACAATAGGGGAAAAATGTTATATACCGTCAAACGTTACCATCGGTAAGAATACGGCAATATGCGGAGTTACATCACGGGAGGATTATGAGAACGGAACGCTTCCTTCGGGAGGATATCTCAGAAAGGAGGCAAAGGAATGAGAGCAGTAGGAATTGTTTTAGCAGGCGGAAGCAGTAATAAAATGCGCGAGCTTACAAACAGGCGCGCGATACCGGCAATGCCCATGGCAGGAAACTACAGGGCGATAGATTTCGTACTCAGCAACATGACAAATTCGGGCGTGCAGAAGGTTGCCGTTCTTGCACAGTATAACTCAAGGTCGCTGAACGAGCACCTTATGTCATCGAAATGGTGGAATTTCGGTCGTAAAAAAGGCGGTCTGTACGTATTCAATCCCACGCTGACGGTTAAAAACAGCTGGTGGTACAGAGGCACGGCTGATGCCATATATCAGAATATAGAGTGGCTTAAGAGATGTCACGAGCCTTACGTTGTTGTTGCTTCAGGCGATGGCATATACAAGATGGATTACAAGGCGATGCTGGAGTATCATATAGAGAAAGGCGCGGACATTACCATCGCATGTACGGAATTTCCGGGAGATCCGAGGCGTTTCGGCGTTTTGAAGCTTGACGGCGACGGCAGGATCGTAGAGTTTGACGAAAAGCCTATGGTATGCAAATCCCATCTTGTTTCAATGGGAGTGTACATAATAAGAAGAAGACTGCTTATAGAGCTTATCGAGAGAAGCGCCTTCGAGAACCGTTGGGATCTTGTTAACGATATTTTCATAAGATACAAAAATCTTAAGAAACTGTATGGTTATAAAGTTGATACTTACTGGGATAACATCTCGACGGTTGAGTCTTATTATAAGACAAATATGGATTTCCTTAATTACGATGTGAGAAAGCATTTCTTCTGTGATCCGCCATGCATCTATTCGAAGGTAGATGATGTGCCGCCGGCAAAATACAACCCCGGCAGCAGGGTTACCCATTCGTTTATTGCGGGAGGAACCATTATAAACGGAGAGGTGCGCAATTCGCTTATCTTTAAGAATGTATTCGTTGGTAAGAATTGTATTATAAGGGATTCCATAATCCTTAACGATGTTTACATAGGCGAAAATACACATATAGAAAACTGCGTTGTGGAAAGCAGGGGAACTATACTTCCCAACTCGTACTTCTTTGGCGAGAATGGCGTAAGGGTTGTCGTGGAGAATAACAACAGATACGAACTGTAGAAGGGAGAGAGCATGAATATTACCGATATCAGGATGCGTCTTATGAATAAAGACACAAAAATGAAGGCGGTTGCCTCTGTCACCTTTGATGATGAATTCGTTATACACGATATAAAGGTCATCGAGGGGGAAAAGGGATGGTTTATAGCCATGCCCAGCAGAAAATCTGCTGACGGAGAGTATAGAGACATTGCCCATCCTATCAGGTCGGATGTGAGGGACGAGCTTCAGAATGCTATTCTCAACGAATACAAAAAAGCAATTGAACAGGCGGAGGCAGGTTATGAAGCATAAGCTTCCGGAAGCGTTTCTTGCGAGGATTAAAGAACAGCTCAAAGATGAATACGATGGTTTCGTAAAAACATACGATGAGAATCCTCGCAGGGGAATACGTATAAACACTTTAAAAATTTCTGCAGATGATGCGGTAAAGCGGGCTCCATTTAACATGGAGCCCGTTCCGTGGGTTAAAAACGGATTTTTTATTTCCGGTGATGATGACCCGGCAGGGCATCCCTTTTACAGGGCGGGGCTTTATTATATACAGGAGCCCAGTGCAATGACGCCTGCCGACAGATTGCCGATAGATAAAGGTGACAGAGTTCTTGATCTTTGCGCGGCGCCGGGTGGAAAGGCCACCGCACTTGCGGCTAAGCTTGAGGGAACGGGTATGCTTCTAGCCAACGATGCCAGTGCATCAAGATGTCGTGCGCTGCTGCATAATCTTGAGCTATCGGGAACATCAAATATCATAGTCACAAATGAGATTCCGCAGAATCTGGAAAAATTATTCCCGCAGTTTTTCGATAAGATTATGGTGGATGCGCCGTGTTCCGGCGAGGGAATGTTCAGAAAGGAGCCGGAGGTCGCCGATTCGTGGTCGGAGGAACGGGTTGAATTTTTCTCGAAACAGCAAAAGGGCATACTGAAAAGCGCGGCGGCAATGCTTAAGCCGGGCGGACTTATGATGTTTTCAACTTGCACATTTTCGCCGGACGAGGACGAAAAAAGCGTTGAATATCTGCTTAAGGAATGCGGTGATATGGAGCTTATCGACATAGAAGAATATGACGGCTTTTCCCATGACGGCGGAAAGAGCGTATCGGTCGATAAAATAGAAAAGACGGTAAGAATCTGGCCACATAAGATGTGCGGAGAGGGTCATTTCTTAGCTCTGTTCAGGAAAAACGCAGACTTAGACCTTGAACTTTCCGCGCCAGTAAGCGATAAACGCAGGGATAAGAAAAAAGGCAAAAAGAAAAAGGACAGGGGAAATACGTTAAATGCGTCGTTTTCAAAAGAGGAGAAAACTATCTTTGGTGAATTTTTAAACGGGTTGTCTGAAAGGTTTAAAGCTTATTCATATGAGAATAAAAACGGAAAGGTATACATGATTCCGTTTGATGCATCAGATATTCCGAAAATGAGATTTTTAAGATGCGGAATGTACATGGGAGAGCTGCGGAAAAACCGCTTCGAACCGTCCCAGGCACTTGCCCTTAATCTTAAGAGCGGAGAATTTGCCAGCGAGATATCGTTTGATCCGGATGACAGACGCCTTTGGGATTATTTTGAGGGAATGCAGATACAGCTGACAGGTGAAGAGACCGAAAAACCCAACGGCATTATTCTTGTAAAAACCGAAGATTTTCCGGTTGGTTTCGGAAAGAAAACAGGAGAGGTGATAAAGAGCCGATACGTCAGATTGAAGTGAAAAAACAGTAAAATATGCCGGAAAATCGGTGAAAAAATAAAAAAATTCAAAAAAATTTACGCCACAAGACTTTGTATGTGGATTCAGGCCTTACAACAATATCTTGCGAAAAATGTTTAAATAAATGCAACAAAAACAAGACAAATATTACAAAAATATTACACAATAGTTAAAAATTACTTTCAATTTCATATAAATCATGTTATAATCGAAATCAGCACGGGGAACGGACTGCGTTTTCAGCACAAAAGGCAATACAATTTTCAGCTTTTAAAGAACGGCTGTACGACGGTTTGGGTGCAAGTTCCGTATTTGGGGAATACAAATATACGGAACGAGGGGTAACTTGAGGTTTATATGAATATAAAGAAAAAAAAGAATGTAATTATTGCAATGTCTTTAGTTGCGACGCTTGCGGCCAGTGTTCCGATCTATGCGTCTACGGTACAGGACAAGATCAATAGTGCGCAGCAGAATAATGATACTGCAGAGCATAATCTTGTAAGTACGCAGGAACGTCTCGATGCTTTAGAGGCACAAAAGGGTAACTCCGAGAATTATCTTGTGACTCTCAGCAATCAGCTGGATGAACTGAAGACGTCTCTTACAGAACTTGAGAGCTTGTACGATGAAAAGGAAGCTGAGATAGCGCAGGTTAGTACCGAACTTGAGGCTGCAAAGGAAGATGAATCGGAACAGTATGAGGCTATGAAGCTCCGCATACAGTATTTATACGAGGAATCATCCAGCGCAGGTCTTCTGGAAGCGCTCTTTACAACGGATGGTTTCACGGATTTTCTGAACCGTGCAGATGCCTTTTCGGAGCTTACAAAATACGACAGGGAAATGCTTCAGAAATATTCGGATACGATTGCGGATATAGAGGAAAAGGAAGCAACACTGGAGCAGGAACGTCAGGAGATTGAAGAGCTCCGCGAGGCGCGTGAGAGTCAGCAGGATCAGATTGAGGCAGTATATGAAGCCGCATATAACGAATTGATGCAGATTGAGACTTCTATACAGAGCTCAGAGGTGGAAAAGGCAGAACTCATAGCGCAGATAGAGAGCCAGGAGGAAGAAATAAACAGCCTCCTTGCACAGAAATACGCCGAGGAAGCGGCGGCGCAGACTGCGGCTGCGGAAGCAGAGAAAGCGGCGCAGGAACAGGCGGCGGCTCAGGCATCACAGGCGTCAGCGCAGGCAGCAACACAGGCGTCGGCCGGTACACAGGAGACGTACAGTGAACCGCAGGCTGAATCATCGGCGACGCAGGACAGCACGGCATCACAGAGTGAATCTTCTGCAGAATCAACGGGGAATTTAACATATCTCGGAAACTTTAAACTTACCGCATATTGCGCATGCGAAAAGTGCTGCGGAAAGTGGGCAGCAAGTGCGGGAATTACGGCAAGCGGTGCGCAGTGCGAAGAGGGAGTAACCGTTGCTATGGGAGGAGTTCCCTTCGGAACGCAGCTTTCCATAAACGGACACGTGTACACCGTTCAGGACAGAGGAACCTCTTACGGACACGTAGATGTGTATTTCTCGAGCCATTCGGCTGCACTTGCATTCGGGCTTCAATATGCCGATGTATATCAGGTGGGCTGAGATACAGAACAAAAATATTTAAAGAATTAAGAGCATGATCTCAGAAATGGGATTGTGCTTTTTTGTGCAATAAGCCGTCATGCAGAAATTGTGCTTGCACAAATTTCTATATGACGGCAAATGTTCATCGAGCCGACAGGTGAGATGAAAAGTGTAATAGGCCGACAGGTGAGATGAAAATGCAAATTGAGTAGGAGTCAGCCTACTCGATTTGGGGGATTTAATGTATAATGAAACAAAACATCGGAAGGTCACATATGCAGATTTAATTAGGAGGTCGTGTATGAGATTAAAATTTGGCATGGTAGGCGGCGGAAACGGCGGAAATATCGGAAATAGCCACAGAATTGCGGCACAGATGGATGCACTTGCGGTATTCAGCGCAGGCTGTCTTACAAGAAATTCGGAGCAGAACAAGATTGACTGTGAGAAATGGGGCATTCCTGCGGACAGGGTTTATTCGAGCTACAGGGAAATGGCAGAGAAGGAATCCCAAAGGGAAGACTGCATAGATTTTGTTACGGTGGTTACGCCGAACAAGACGCATTATGAGATTGTTAAATGCTTTCTGGAACATAAAATAAATGTTGTGTGCGAAAAGCCTTTTACAATGAATATAAAGCAGGCTGAGGAGCTTAAGGAGATCGCTGAGAAAAACGGATGTGAGGTCTGCGTAACATACACGTATGCGCATTATCCGATCCTGAGACAGTGCAGACATATGATAGAATCCGGCGAAATAGGCGAGCTGACTGATATGATCATAGAATATCCGGAGCAGTGGATGGCAGAGTCCTTAGGCGGCGAAGGCGGTATGGAGTTTGCCAAGTGGGCAGGTGATCCGAAGATTGCCGGAAACTCAAATGTCACAGCCACAATGGGCGTTCATTCTTTTTATCTTATAAAGTCCATGACAGGTCAGAAGATAAAAAGTGTTCTGGCTGATTTCGGATATTATCCAAGGGATGCTAAGCTGGAAAACGTAAACCGTTTTATATTCAGGCTGGAGAGCGGCCTTAAGGGGCTTGGATGGACAAGCAATATCGCCATAGGCCATGATTGTACGATAGAGATGCAGATATTCGGAGACAAGGGTTCTATAGCGTGGTCACATGGTGATCCCACAAGACTAAAGGTTACGAAGCTCAACGGAACCATCGAATATTACTGCGCAAACAAGGATTATCTGTGTGAGGAAAGCAGAAGGGCATCAAGGCTTCCGGCGGGACATCCGGAGGGCTTCCACCATGCCTTCGGAAACATTTACAATGCGTTTTGTCATAAGCTTATAGATAAGAAAAACGGCACGCTAAAGGATGAATCTGAGTACTTCTATCCGCGAATCGAAGACGGAATAGATGGTGTAAGATTTACCGATGCCTGCGTGGTAAGCTCCAGGAGGGGAAATGTCTGGGTTGATCTTGATTCGGTAACGGATGAGGATGCAGAAATAGTTTAAGATCATCCTCGTGAATTTATTGAACAGGATATCAGATATTGTACGATAAGATAAAACAGAGCCGCAGCGGTAAAACGCTGCGGCTCGTAAACATTTAACCCTTGATTTTTTTGTTTATATACATCTCCAGTACATCGGCTGTTGATTCGACGCCTACCGCGCTGTTTATGCATACATCGTAGTAACGTGAATCGCCCCATTTGTGTTCGGAGTAGCGGTTGTGGTACCATCTGCGCTTCTTGTCGATGCGCTTTAATGCATCCGATGCCTCGGATTCCGAAACGTTGCGGCGCTTCATTATGCGCTGAACTTTTTGTTCGGTGTTGCCGCTTATGAACAGCTTTATAAGACCGGGATGATCTTTGAGCACCCAATCGGAGCAGCGTCCGACTATGACAAAGGATTCGCCGGATTCGGCCTTTTTTCTTATGAAGTCAAATTCCATATCCACCAGAGCGTCTTCCATGGAGCTGCTGTGAGTGCCGACACGTCTTGTCAGGAAGAAGTTCTTTGGTTTCTCGTCGTATTTGTCCAGTACTTCGCGGCTTACGTTAAGGTTTGTCGCGATCTCATCTATGATAGAGCGGTCGTACATCTTTACACCGAGACGTTTCGCAAGAATTGTCGCTATTTCGTGACCGCCGCTTCCGTATTCACGGCTGACGGAAATAATAAATTGATTACCCATACAAACCTCCTTAAACTACATTAACAATACCGTACAAACAATATTACCATAGAGACTGCGACTACGATTATGGTAGCCGGAGCATTTACCTTGCAATATCTTCCCCATCCTACGGGATGACCTGATTTGGCAGCTACCGAAAGACCGACGACGTTTGCCGATGCGCCTATGGGAGTTGCACTTCCACCGATGTCAGTTCCCATGGAAAGAGCCCATGCCAGTGTTGCAAGCGGTACACCGTTTGCTGCGGCAAGACTCTTTATAACAGGGATCATCGTCGCTGCGAACGGAATGTTGTCGATAAACGCGCTGGCCACGGCCGATACCCAGAGGATGATCGCAACCATGATAACGAGATTGCCGCTGCTTGCCGTATCTATGAACGAAGCGATCATGTCGAGGATTCCGGTCTGGGAGATTCCGTCTACAACCACGAACAGTCCTATGAAGAACAGCAGCGTCTTATAGTCTATCGATTTGATTATGTTCCCGCTCACACGGGGATTTACAAGGAGTGTGAGTATCGCCGCCGAGACACCTATGGAAGCTATCGAAAAGCCTGTCTGAGCGTGTGTACACAGCATTATTATAACATATAAAAAGATAAACAGACAAAGCATAAAATTGCGTTTGTTTGTTATGCAGCTCGCTGCGGACGGAAGAGTTTTCTCATCCAGCTCCACATGCTCTTCGCTGAGCTGCTTTCTGAATACGAAATAGAAATATATTATTATGATAACAAGAGCTACAAGAGCAATAAATCCCGTATTCGTAATGAAATCCATAAATGAGTATCCGAGAGCCGTTCCCAGGATGATGTTTGGCGGATCACCGCACATTGTTGCCGAGCCGCCCAGGTTAGAACAGAAAATTTCGGCAAGTATCATGGGGATAGGATCTGTTTTCGTTATCCTTGAAAGCTCTACCGTGGCCGTCGCAAGGAACAGTATAACGGTTATACTGTCTATGAACATCGAGAGCACGGATGACATCAGCATAAATACGATAAGAAGCGGCATCGGTTTATAATGAACCGCGCTTGCGAGCTTTATGCAGAGCCATTTAAAGAAGCCGACGCGCCCCATTCCTTCTACGACGATCATCATTCCGGCTATAAATATGATCGTTTCCCAGTTTATTCCCGCGGAGCTGGATTCGGATGAGCCGACTCCCGGGTACCAGAACGAAAGAGTGAAGAGTGATTTGACGTTGAGCGTCTCTAATATCGCGGCTCCGCTCTGCATTGTGATCCCGAAAACAAGGACGATTGTCAATGCAGCGCAGACAAGAGCAACGATGTGACGTTCAATCTTGTCCATAATGATCATAAGAAACATTGCAATAAAAATAATAAGCGATAATATTTGTGCTGTATTCATGCTATGCCTCCTCCTTCAAAGTAGTGTGTTGATTTTGCTGTTCACAATGGTGTGAACAACGATGTTTCGCATTAGTTTTTTCAAGAGTATTAATATAGCACAAAAAACATTTTTGTAAATAAATTTTTGCTGTTTATTGCTGTATTTATGTATGAAAATACACAGAAAAGTCACATCTCAAATGTATCATCAAAATGACTTTAATTA
>CAYMAY010000008.1:7614-12657 GCA_964388555.1 uncultured Lachnospiraceae bacterium | reverse complement strand
AAGAATTACGGCTATTACAGCTACAATAATCAGAATGTAAACACGACTCAGAGCACGATTCCTCCGGCTCCGGCAAAAAAAGTGGAAAAGAAGCCGCGGAGTCGATTCAAAAAGGCAGTATTCGCCGTTATTGTTGCGGTTATAGTCGGTGCGGCCGCAGGCGGTACATTCTACGGCGTTAATTATCTCGGAAACAGATTTGTTTATGATCTTACGGATTCCGGGGATGACGATGCTGACGATGAGACGATAACAGACACTATCGAAAGAACGGGCGCTTCTTCCGGAAGTTCAACGGATTCGTCAAGCTCATCATCAGATGACGACGGCATGACAGTGCGTGAGGTTACGGAAGAATGTCTTCCGTCTGTCGTAACAATAGCAACCGTATCCAAGCAGGAACTTTCAAATTTCTTCGGCGGCACGCAGGAATATGAAACAGAAGCTGCCGGTACAGGTGTTATAATAGGTACAAACGACGAGGAACTCCTTATAGCTACAAATTATCATGTTGTATACGATGCCACATCGCTTTCGGTGGGATTTATAGATGAGTCGACCGTAGATGCTTCTATAAAAGGCCTTGATAAGGAAAATGACCTTGCCGTCATTTCCGTAAAGCTTTCCGATATATCGGATGACACCATGTCCGGGATCAAGATCGCGGAGATAAACACCGCTGACGAGCCGCAGCTGGGAGACCAGGTAGTTGCCATAGGAAATGCCCTGGGTTACGGCCAGTCTGTTACAAGCGGATACATCAGCGCAAAGGGCAGATCACTTACGTTGTCCGACGGTGTGAATACGTATGAGGCAACCGATCTTATACAGACGGATGCGGCCATAAATGCGGGAAACAGCGGTGGTGCGCTTTTCAACATGAACGGCGAGCTTATCGGAATAAACGAGGCCAAGGTTTCATCGTCTTCAGGCAGTACTTCCGTAGAAGGCATGGGCTATGCGATACCGATATCAAAGGCTCAGCCCATACTCGAAAAGCTCATGACGATGGAGACAAAGGAAAAAGTAAGCGACGATGAAAAAGGATATCTCGGCGTAACGCTTGCAAATGTCACTGATGATGTTTCGAAGATGTATAATATGCCTGTCGGCGTATGCGTAACGGAGGTTATCGAAGGAAGTCCGGCAGAGGATGCGGGAATCCTGGCAGGAGACGTGATCACCGCCGTTGACGATACAACGGTAGAAACATACGATGACATAACGGGTCAGCTGGATTATTATGCATCCGGCGAGAAGGTAACTCTTACCGTGATGAGAGCCGATAACGGCAGCTACGAAGAGCAGAAGATAGATGTAACGCTGGGAGACTCAAATGTCATCGAGGGATATCAAAGCTCACGTGACTAAAGCGAGAACGCAGCAGTACTTTGTCTGAGAGATGAAAACACAAATTTATACAGAGGATTAAATATTATGAAGATAGGTTTTATCGGATGCGGAAACATGGCTAAGGCAATGATGACCGGCATCATATCTGAGGGAAAAATAAAAAAAGAGGACATCATCACATCTGATGCTTCAAAGGCTGCCCTTACGGCGGCGTGCGAAAGTCTCGGAGTGTCTCCGGCGGGCAGCAACACGGAGACTGTCAAAAATTCAGACATCATAATCATGGCGATAAAGCCTGTATATATGGAAGAAGTCGTAAAAGAGATAAGCTCCGCTGTAGGCGATAAGCTTATCGTAACGCTGGCACCGGGCAAGACCCTTGCATGGCTTCATGATACGTTTGCAAGGGACGTCAAGATAATCCGCACGATGCCGAACACTCCGGCAATGGCAGGAGAGGGCATGGCGGCTCTTTGTAAAAATGAATTTGTTTCCGACGAAGAGATGAATATCGTAAAAGGAATTTTCGAAAGCTTCGGTAAGGCGGAAATCGTGCCTGAATCCCTTATGGATGCGGTTTGCGGCGTTTCGGGAAGTTCACCGGCATTCGTATTTATGTTTATAGAAGCAATGGCGGACGCGGCTGTTGCGGAGGGAATGCCAAGAGCGCAGGCATATAAATTTGCAGCGCAGAGCGTTATGGGAAGTGCAAAGTTAGTGCTTGAGACGGGTAAACATCCGGGTGAGCTTAAGGATATGGTATGCTCGCCGGGCGGAACAACCATCGAGGGCGTTGAAGTTCTTGAAAATATGGGATTCAGAGCATCAGTAATAGAGGCGGTCAGAGCGGCTGCCCAGAAATCGAAAGGAGTTTGATCATGGTCTATGAATTTTTAGCAGATGGATTTGAAGAGGTTGAAGCACTTGCACCGGTTGATATTTTAAGAAGAGTCGGCTGCGAGATAAAGACGGTTTCCATTATGCCGTCAAAGACAGTTGTGGGGACACACGGTGTGCCCGTTGAGGCGGATATTATGTTTGATGATACGGACTTTGCCGATGCGGACATGATCGTATTTCCGGGAGGACTGCCGGGAGCAACAAATCTTGCGGATCACGCAGGGGTTGAAAAACTCATAAAGAAGCAGTACGCGGATGGTAAGAGAATAGCAGCTATCTGTGCATCACCGGCTTTTGTACTTGCAAAGACGGGTGTTTTGCAGGGCAAAAAGGCAACCTGCTATCCGGGTCTTGAGGATAAATTAGAGGGAGCGACCGCCGTTAGCGACGAAGTTATTACAGACGGAAATGTTACAACCAGCAGAGGACCGGCAACAGCCATGGCATTTGCGATAGAGCTTGTAAGACTTATGGCAGGCGAAAGCAAGGCGAAGGAAGTAAGCGGAGACCTTCTCTGCAAATAAGGATAAGCTGTATGAATGTATTGATAACAGGCGGCGCGGGATACATCGGAAGCCATACGTGTGTGGAACTTCTTGAGAGCGGCTGCGATATAGTCGTTGCGGATGATCTTTCGAATTCAAGTCCCAAGGCGGTAGAACGCATCAAGAAGATTACGGGAAAGAATTTTCCGTTTTACGATGTAAACATATGCGATACGGAATCGCTTCGGAATGTTTTTAAAGAAAACAAGATAGATGCCGTGATCCATTTCGCGGGCTTCAAGGCTGTGGGCGAATCCGTGGCGAAGCCTCTTAAATATTACGAGAATAACATCGAGAGCACACTTTCGCTTTGCCGTGTTATGGCTGAGTTTGATGTTAAAAATATCATATTCAGCTCGTCGGCAACTGTATACGGCGATCCAAAGGAGATTCCAATAACGGAGGAGTGCCCGAAGGGTATCTGCACAAATCCATACGGTTGGACAAAGTGGATGATAGAGCAGATGCTTACGGATATGGCAAAGGCGGATTCTGATATGAAGGTAACGCTTCTCAGATATTTCAATCCCATCGGTGCCCATAAGAGCGGACTTATAGGCGAGGATCCTCAGGGGATACCTAATAACCTGCTGCCGTATGTTGCACAGGTTGCCGTGGGAAGGCTGCCGAAGATAAATGTATTCGGCAACGACTACGATACGCCGGACGGAACGGGAGTTCGCGATTATATCCATGTTTCGGATTTGGCGAGAGGTCATGTGCTTGCCCTTAAGCATATGGAGGATCAAAAGGGCGTTGAGGTCTTTAATCTCGGAACGGGAAACGGTTACAGCGTTTTGGATATAATAAAGGCGTACGAAAAAGCCTGCGGCAAAAAGCTTCCATATGAAATACAGGGAAGACGGAGCGGTGATATAGCCTGCTGCTACTGCGATCCTTCAAAGGCGGAGAGCGTTTTGGGATTTAAGGCGCAATACGGTATAGATGAGATGTGCCGCGATTCGTGGAACTGGCAGAAGAATAATCCGATGGGATATAGGGAATAATAGAATAGTGGTAAGATGTGAGCCAATAGGCGAGATTACATTGATTATTGCGAATCGAGTAGGAGTTATCCTGCTCGATTTTGTGTTACACGAATTGCTTCGTGCTGCGCACTCTCGCAATTCTGCTTCAATTCGGATTCTCGTGCAGCTTTCGCTGCACTTCATCCTCATTGAAGGGCGTGTCATAAAGTTTTTAACCCACTATCATGCGAGCATGACGTGGGTAAAAACTTTCGACACTGTAACACAAACTTTATACTTCCATAATAAAAACAAGTGTGATATAATACGTTTTGCCTTGAAATATTACAAAAGTATTTCGGAAACTTTAAAAATGAGGGCGGATTATGAAAAAGGGAATTAAAAGTATATATACCGCAGCGGCGGCTGCGCTTATCAGTTTAAGTTTGGGAGTGTCGGCGTTCGCGCAGACAACGGATGTCAGCGGCGTAAAAGCATCGGCGACTCAGAGCGCCACAGATGTGAAAGCAGATGCATCTGAGAATAAAGAAAAAACCACATATATTTTCTGGGACAATAAAAAAGGCGACGACAAAGCTGACGGAAGCTCGTCGGAGAAAGCCGTAAAGAGTCTTGATAGGGTACTTTCTATTATAAACGGTGAAGATGCCGAAAATGCAGATGATGCGGATAAGACTGCAAGCAGTGAAAAAACCGCAAAGACGGAAAGCAATGCATCATCAAAGAAGGATGCGGCAAGTGACAAAACCGTTAAGACTGATGGTGCCGGAAAAGCCGGGGAAGGTCAGAATGTAAGTGACGAGGAAGACATTAAATTCGTTGTGGTTAATTGCAATACCACCGAGCTTACGGCAAAAGAAAGCGAATTTATTACGAAAAATAAGATCAGTGTTATTTCTATGTCAGATTACGAGCTTATCTTAAAAGAAGAAGCGGAGCAGTCTAAAACAGAAGAAAACGCCGGCGATTCTGACAAAAAAGACGAAGGTGCCGATAGCGATGATGCTGTAAAAGACGATAGCAGTGAAGCCACAGGCGGCGAAACAGGTTCGGATGAGAAGACGGACGGAACGGATGGAACGTCGACGGATGCAACATCAGCAAAGAACAACACGTCTGACAGCACTGCTGCTGAGCAGACCGGCACAAACGGTGCAGATACGAAAGCGGAAGGCTCCGATGTAAAAACGGACGCTAATGATGATTCCGGCAGCAAAACAGACGCAGCCAATGTTGAAAACGCGGAAAATAACGGC
>CAYMAY010000008.1:0-7514 GCA_964388555.1 uncultured Lachnospiraceae bacterium | reverse complement strand
ACGATGACGGCTTCTATAGACGGTGAAGATACGGAAACGGCAGATAATAATGCAATCTCATTGTTTGCGCTGCCGGGAAGAGATCTTGTGGGAGGCGGCTCAAAGCCGGTAAAAACCGAAACGCAGGGTCAGTCCGGAACAGCGGCATCTTCCAACACAAGCGGAAGCTCAAAGAGCAATACAAGCACGAACAACAATTCGGGTTCAAAGAGCAGTTCACAGACCGCATCTAACACAGAAAATAACAATCTCAAGCTTACGGGCGGAGGTGCTGCATCCGGAAATGTTGCATCCGGCAAGAATGATTCGGTAAATACGGGTGATACAACCAATGCAATGCCCATCGCCGCTGCGTGTGCTGCTGCAGCAGCCGGCGCCGTGATCATAGCCCTTAAGCGAACAGAAAGAAAATAAGACTTTTACAAATCCTCTTCATAAAGATCAAGTGGCAGAAATCCGATTCCGGAATCTTGTCACTTGATTTGTTTTCGTTTATAACATTTTACGCCGATGTGAACAGTTAATGAACAGTTAATCTAATCATCTTTATTTTTAAAATACGTTGTGCTATAATTCGAAATGATTTTTAAAAGAACGAATTCTAAAGGAGAAAAGTATGAGCGATTGTAATCACGATTGTTCCTCATGCAGTTCGGATTGTGGACAGAAGGATCCGAAAAGCTTTTTGGAGGAGCTTAATCCTTACTCAAGTGTTAAGAAAGTAATAGGCGTCGTAAGCGGAAAGGGAGGCGTCGGAAAATCCCTCGTCACATCGCTGCTTGCGGAGTCATTAAATAAATCGGGCAGCAAGACAGCAATCCTTGATGCAGATATAACGGGACCGTCTATACCGAAGATATTCGGTGTGGAAGATAAGGCGGCCGGAAACGACATGGGTATTATCCCGGGAGAGAGCAAGGATGGCGTAAAACTTATATCCATCAACCTGCTTCTGGAAAATTCCGATGATCCTGTTATCTGGAGAGGACCTGTTATAGCCGGAGCTGTTAAGCAGTTCTGGAGCGAAGTTATATGGGGCGATATTGATTACATGTTTGTTGATATGCCTCCCGGAACGGGAGATGTTCCCCTTACGGTATTCCAGTCACTTCCTGTAGATGGTGTCGTTGTTGTCGCATCTCCCCAGGAGCTGGTTGAGATGATCGTCGGCAAGGCCGTAAACATGGCCGGAATGATGAATGTTCCCGTTATCGGATTAGTAGAGAATATGTCCTACTTCGTATGCGATAAGTGCGGTGAAAAGCATTATATATTCGGCGACAGCCATGTAGATGAGCTTGCGAAAAAGTTCGGAATAGACACTGTTTCCAAGATCCCGATGGATCCGAAGCTTGCAAGACTTTGCGACACGGGCAGCATAAGCGAGTATGATAACGCATATCTGCAGGAGATCGTAGAGAAGATCAAAAAAATGTAAGAAATGAAAACGGACGATAGCCGCAAAAAATACGACTAAAGTCTTTGATGATAAGAGGTGTATTATGAAAAAAGATATTGATTGGGGTAATTTGGGTTTCGGCTATTCAGAGACGACATACCGTTATGTTTCAAATTACAAGAACGGAAGCTGGGATGACGGAGAGGTAACGACAGACAGCAATATAGTCTTAAACGAGTGTGCAGGTGTTCTGCAGTATGCGCAGACTGTATTCGAGGGACTTAAGGCATACACAACAAAGGACGGAAGCATTGTTACATTCCGCCCGGATTTAAATGCAGACCGTCTCGTAAGCTCATGCGAGCGTCTTTGCATACCTGTTGTTTCAAAAGAAAAATTCCTGGATGCTCTCGATAAAGTCGTTGCCGCAAATGCGGATTTCGTACCGCCGTACGGTTCCGGTGCAACACTTTATGTAAGACCTTATGTTTTCGGTAGCAGCCCTGTACTTGGTGTTCATTCTGCGGATGAATTCCAGTTCAGAATGTTCGTGTCTCCTGTAGGACCTTATTTCAAGGGCGGCGCAAAGCCTATCGTTATAAGAGTTTGCGATTACGACAGAGCCGCACCGCACGGAACGGGCTACATAAAGGCTGGCCTTAACTATGCAATGAGCTTATATCCCATAACAGACGCTCATGAGAAGGGCTTCAACGAGAACATGTATCTCGATGCCGCTACCCGTACAAAAGTCGAGGAGACAGGCGGAGCCAACTTCATATTCATAACGAGAGACGGCAAGTTCGTAACACCTAAGTCGAACAGCATTCTCCCGTCCATAACACGCAGATCCCTGGAGTACGTTGCTGAGAAATATCTGGGTCTTGAGGTTGAAGAGCGTGAAGTATTCTTCGATGAGGTTCCGGATTTTGCAGAGTGCGGACTTTGCGGAACGGCAGCCGTTATCTCACCGGTGGGAATGATAAACGATCACGGTAAAGAGATCCGCATTCCGGCAGGAATGGAGAAAATGGGTCCTGTTACTCAGAAGCTGTATGATACTCTCGTCGGAATCCAGATGGGAGATATCGAGGCACCTGAGGGCTGGATAAGAAAGATAGTATAATAAAGGCGCAAAACGCCATCATATGATATGAAATTAAATCAGAAAAGCCAGCCTCTTGCGGAAGCTTTGGATAGCTTCATTGCAAGAGAGCCGGCATATTTTTGTATACCGGGACATAGATTTGAAAGAGGCATTTCGGAAGGGCTTACCGGTCGATTCGGCGAGAAAATCTTCAGGTATGACCTTACGGAGGCTAACGGTCTCGACGATCTTCACGCCGCCTGCGGCGCAATAAAGGATGCGCAGGGTCTGGCCGCCGAGCTTTACGGAGCAGACGAAACACGTTTTCTCGTAAACGGCACGACATGCGGGATAGAAGCCCTTGTGATGGCAGTGGCCCGTGAGGGAGAAAACGTTATATTGGCGAGAAATATGCATCACTGCGTTGTCTCGGGTCTTGTTTTATCGGGGGCAAAACCGAATTGGATGCTTCCGGAAATCGACGAAAAATTCGGATTTTGTACTGAGCTTTCGTGCGAAACCCTTGAGAATGCGATAGAGAAAACGCCGGATGCGAAGGCGGTTTTTGTCGTAAGTCCCACATATTACGGAAAGCTTTCGGATATAAGAGGACTTGCTGATATATGTCACGCTCACGGTATGCCGCTTATAGTGGACGAGGCCCACGGAGCGCATCTGTATTTTAACGATGAGCTTGTCGGCGGCGCGCTTAAGATGGGAGCGGACGCCGTCGTTATGAGTGCGCATAAGACACTGGGGAGCATGACCCAGAGCTCGTTTTTGCATATAAAAAGCAAGCTTATAGACGTGCAGAGAGTTGACGAGGCTTTAAGGATAACACAGAGCTCGTCGCCGTCGTATATACTCATGACATCCCTGGATGCCGCAAGAGCACAGATGGCAAGAGACGGGCGCGATATAACGGGCAGGGCACTTGAGCTGTCGCTGGATTTGAGATGCGCCATTGAAGATATAAAAGGCGTGGATGTATTCGGCGGATGCAATGACCAAAATCTTAAATCGCAAAGGATCGATCCCACGAGGGTTGTATTTTCAGCAAGAGATTTGGGACTGTCCGGCTATGAGTTGTCCGACATTCTGTTTGATAAATATTCTGTCGCAATTGAAATGGCTGATACGTTCAGCTGCGTTGCCGTCATTACGGGAGCGAATAACGAAGAAGATATATCAAGGCTTACAAAGGCTTTGCAGGATATATCATCACAAAAGAAAAACTGGTCTGAATCCGCGAAAAAAACGGATTGCCGGGGCGCATTAAATTCCGAAAATATGGAATTTATAAAGAAAATGTTTCATGTACCGGAAGCAGTCATGACGCCGAGAAAGGCATTTTTCGCAGATTGTGAAAGCGTTAAAATAAAGGATGCCATCGGGCGGGTAAGTGCCCAGAGTCTCGAACCATATCCGCCGGGGATATCTATCATAAACCCCGGAGAGGTCATAGACGAAAAGATTGCTTCGGCAATAGAAACCTGCTATAAAAACAATATAAAAATGCACGGCTCGCCTGATGAGGGCGAATATATAAAGGTGGTGCGTTTACAGGACTAAAATGCTAAAAAGGAGTTGGCATGAGAGAATTCTTTTTTCATTCCGAGGAGCTTTTAGATAAAAATGCCCTTGAATTTATGGAAAGCGAAAGCGTTCCGGGGATACTTCCCTGCGGATGGGTGCGCTGGAACAGCATGATACAGCTGGTATATTTTACGGACAATCTTGTTCCCTTAAGCGAGCGGGCGCCGGAAATGTCGCTGGATGAGCTCAGAGATGTGAGCAAGGACATAATAGAGTATGTTAAGACTCTTGAGACGAAGGTGGATATTTCGCTGGAAAATGTAGTCTGGGATACCGACAGCATTTACCTCGACGAGGAATGTCAGGTTTATCTGATATGCCTTCCTGCCGTAATATCGGAGGAATCGCTGGAGAGCAAAATATATGTGAAACGTTTGTATTCTGTGCTGAACGACATTTTCATGTATAACAGCGACGGCGATTTCGTGTGTCGTCAGATAGAGGCGCAGCGGGAGAAAAATATCGAGGGCTGGGACGAGCTGAAGGAGGCTGTCGACAGAAGAGAAGTGGATACCAGCGAAATGCTGGTGCTCAGAAGCATAAACGCCCCGGAGCCCATCGTATTCGAAATTCCTAAATCGGATTTTATAATCGGATCCGGCGAAAATGTCGACGGACGGGTAGAGCTTCAGGGAGTGGATCCGGAGCACGTACTCATAGGCTGGAATGAGATAAGCTTCTATGTACGCGATTTCGGAAGCGAGAACGGCACATATCTTAACGATGTGAAAATCCAGCCGGATACGGATGTGCCCATAGGAAGCGGAAGTGTTCTTAAATTTGGCGACTATACGTTTAATGTTGAATAGGAGGCTGCGCAATGGAAAACTTAAAGCGAATAGTTATTGCGGACCCCGACGTTGAATATATAAAAAGCAAAGAGGAAGCTTTTCTTCTTGAGTTCCGCGACAGAGCCTCCATACAGATAATCACGGAGGCGGAATATCTCGAAAATTATTTCAGGGTGCACAGAGAGATCGATGTTTTGCTCATCGCAAGCGAATTTTACGGAGATTATCTAAAGGAGCACGATATTGCCAACATCATGCTGCTTGATGATAACAGAAATGCTGCTGCGGAAGATGAGAACGTGCCCACGAATATCATAAATTACAGGTCGAGAGAGAACGTTTTTTCTTTCGTTGAAAACGGCCTGGCAGATAAAAATGATGAGGACGATACAGAATCCGCCGAAGAGAGCGAAGATGAATCGAAGACAACGGTGGTTTCGGTTTATTCGCCCGTCGGAGGAAGCGGAAAGAGCCTTGCGGCCATCGCCCTTGCGAGAAAATTAAAGAAGCTGGGAGAAACAGTCCTTCTTATAGGATGCGATGATCTTCAGTCCTTCGGCGCATTCCTTAACACCAGGGAAAACGCTGACCCTGAGCTGGCTGTAAAGCTGAGGGAATTTGACGAAAGCACATACTGGTCAGTGCTCAAGAATATTTACATGGATGAGACGTCTTTTCTGCTACCCTTCGAACAGCCGCTTTCGGCACTGGGCATAGGAGCGGAACAGCTTATGGGGCTTGTGGGGCTTCTTAAGGAGAAAAAGGATTTCTCGTACATAATCCTTGATCTGGGAAGTGCCATGAATAAGGAAATGCATGCCCTTACGGCGTTGTCGGACGTGTGCATACTTATAACGGAATCAAAGATGAGTTCGTGCCGCATGATGGAAAAATTCATGATGAACACGGACATATTGTCAACCGAAAAACACTATATAATAGCAAATCAATACAGGACAGAGGGTTTCAGGCTGGAAAGAGACAATCTCTTCGGGTCGTTTGCGGGATATGATTCCGCGCAGGAAGCCATGGAGGATCCGCTGTTTTACAGACTTGCACTTGAACTTATCGGATAACTTAATATAAACAGGAAAATTTCGGAGGAATTATGAGAGGAGTACACAGCGCAGTCGACAATATCAGAAGAAGCGTATTTACCGAGGTTGCCAGGCTTGCTTATGAAACCGAGGATTACAGAAAGGTAGACGAAATACCGTATAATATAATCCCCGGAGAAAAGGCGTTTCACAGAGCAGACGTATTTATTGAGCGAGCTATAATCTCCGCAAGAACAAAGCTTGCCTTAGGAATGGATCTTGATCCGAGAAAGCCCATAAGCGGCATGATCGGCGAGGCTGCTACCGACGGAAAGTATTTTAAAAATCCGCTGGTAAACGTAATACCCTACGCCTGCAATGCATGTCCGCCGAAGCAGATAAGGATTACGGACAGCTGTCAGGGATGCCTTTCTCATCCCTGCATGAATATATGTCCGAAAGACGCTATTTACCTTGATGAGCAGAAACATTGCCATATAGATCAGGAAAAATGCATCAAATGCGGAAAGTGCTTCAGTCAGTGTCCGTATCATGCCATATCAAAGATAGAGCGCCCCTGTGCCGAAGCCTGCGGAATGGATGCCATAAAATCCGATGAGATGGGCAGAGCCAAGATAGATTATGAAAAATGCGTATCCTGCGGAATGTGTATCGTAAACTGTCCCTTCGGAGCGATCGCTGACAAGAGCCAGATTTTCCAGGTTATAACGGCAATGAAGCGTCAGCACGAGGTGGTGGCGTGTGTTGCACCGGCATTTATCGGACAGTTCGGAAAGGACGTTACGCCTGCAAAATTCAAAAGAGCAATGAGAAAGATCGGCTTTTCTGACGTTGTTGAGGTCGCTATAGGTGCCGATATGTGTACCATTTCCGAGGCACACGATTTCCTTGAAAACGTACCGAAGAATCTGCCGTTTATGGGCACATCATGCTGTCCGGCATGGAGCGTGATGGCAAAGAAACAGTTCCCGGATCTGGCAAAGTGCATATCTATGACGCTTACGCCTATGACACTTACTGCTCGTATGGTCAAAAAAGAGAACCCCGATGCCATGATCTGCTTTATAGGACCATGCTCGGCGAAAAAGCTTGAGGCGAACAGAAAGAGCGTAAGATCCGATGTGGATTTCGTTCTTACCTTTGAAGAAGTTCAGGGAATGTTCGACGCGAAGAAGGTTAACTTCGATAATATCAAGGACGACCCGGCAAATAATATGGACGAGGGCTCGGCAATGGGACGAGGCTTTGCCGTGGGAAGCGGTGTTGCCGCAGCCGTTGTTGATGCCATAAGCAGGATCGATCCGGATCGGGAGGTTAAAACGGAATACGGAGACGGTCTTAAGGAGTGCAGAAAGATCCTATTCAAGGCAAGAACCGGAAAATATGACGGATACCTTATTGAGGGAATGGGCTGTCCCGGAGGCTGCATAGCGGGAGCCGGAACCATAACGCCGGTTAAGGACAGCCAGATAAATGTAACGCGCTACGTTAAAGAGGCAAAACTTAAAGGCAGCGATGAAAGCACATATCTGGAGATTCTGCCCGAGATCGAGCACGAACCCGATGAATCCATGGATGTGTGA
>CAYMAY010000007.1:36177-37828 GCA_964388555.1 uncultured Lachnospiraceae bacterium | reverse complement strand
TTGCGAACATACCATGTGATCGGTATACAAACTATTTTTTAATGACTTTGGAGGATACGATAGAAGGGAGTACGGTATGGCTGATATAGAACTTTCATGTATTGAATTCACGGAAAAATTATCATCGAAATCCCCGACGCCGGGCGGGGGCGGTGCAGCGGCGCTTGCCGGTGCTATCGGAGCGGCACTTTGTTCAATGGTGGGAAATCTTACCATAGGCAAGAAAAAATACGCCGCAGTTGAAGAAGAAATAAAAGAGCTTACGGATCGCGTTAACGTGCACAGAAAAGAATTACTTGCACTTGTTGCTAAGGATGCGGAAGTTTTCGAGCCTCTTTCAAAGGCATATTCCCTTCCGAAGGAAACAGAAGAGGAGCGCGCCTGCAAAAATGAGATCATGGAGAAGTGTCTTAATGATGCCAGCGGTGTGCCGGTTCGCATCATGGAAGTGTGCTGCGAAGTGATCGAGACATTGGACGATTTCGCGAAGAAAGGCTCCGTACTTGCCGTCAGCGATGCGGCGTGCGCGGCAGCGATTCTCAGTGCGGCTCTTAAGAGCGCAAGCCTTAACGTATACATAAACACAAAGAGCATGAACGATAGGGCGAATGCGCAAAATATAAATTCAAAAGTTCATCAGATGCTGGAAAAATACGTTCCAATGGCGGAGTCGGTATATGCCGGGGTCAGCGCTAAACTTGAAATTTAACAGACATGGTGCTATTATGCCAAAAGATTTAACTTATCCGGAACCATGCTTCAAGATTTAGCGCAGGTGATGGAAGAAAAATAATCGGAGATAAAAAATGCTTTTAAATCTGATAAAGGTTATAGTGCTGGGAATAGTGGAGGGCATTACGGAATGGCTTCCCATAAGCAGCACCGGACACCTTATACTTGTAGGCGGGGTGCTTTCGCCGGATTTTTCAACGGAGTTTACTTCTCTGTTTAATGTAGTGATACAGCTGGGCGCGATAATCGCCGTTATAGTCATATTCTTTGGAAGACTGTGGCCGTTTCATACAAAGAGGAACGCTGTGGACAACAGATTTTCAAATCCGACCGGTACGGGAGCCGCAGGAGCATTCCAACGCTTCGCCAATAACTGGCTCTACATGGATAAGATCGTGCTGTGGCTGAAGATAGCCGTGGCGTCTATACCGGCGCTTATTGCCGGCGTACTTTTTGAAAACTGGCTGGAAGAGCATATGCACAAGCCCGTGCCTGTGGCGATAATGCTTATAATATACGGCGTTATTTTTATCGTTATCGAGAATACGAATAAAAACCGTTCACCGCGTATAAAAAAGGTCAGCCGGATAACATGGCGTGACGCGTTCCTGATAGGATGCTTTCAGGCTATGGCGCTTTTGCCGGGAACATCAAGGTCCGGCGCAACCATAGTCGGAGCGCTGATATTAGGGCTTTCGAGAGTCTGCGCAGCAGAGTTCTCCTTCTTTATGGCAATTCCGGCAATGCTTGGTGCATCGCTGATAAAGCTGCTGGATTTCGGAACAGCATTCAGTTCAGGAGAAATACTGTGCCTTGCGGTGGGAATGATCGTTTCCTTTGTAGTATCAATGTTTGCGATAAAAATGCTTATGAACTTCGTGTCGAAGCACGATTTCAAGCCGTTCGGTTATTATCGTAT
>CAYMAY010000007.1:0-36077 GCA_964388555.1 uncultured Lachnospiraceae bacterium | reverse complement strand
TTATTTGAAATACAGGAGATAAAATGCTTAAATCATATTTGATCACGTTGTTTGTATCAATGGTTCCCATAGTGGAACTTAGGGGCGCCATACCGATAGGTGTGGGACTGGGTCTTCCCGTGATACACGCTTATATAATCGCTGTTATCGGAAACATGATTCCGGTTCCCTTTATCTATTTATTCGCACGAAGGATCCTGGAATGGGGAAGCACAAAGAGAGGACTGGGTAAGTTCTTCAGATTTTGCCTGGAAAAGGGCGAATCCGGCGGACAAAAGCTTAAGGCCAAGGCCGGTCGGGGATTGTTTTTCGCATTGATGATCTTCGTAGGAATACCGCTTCCCGGAACAGGCGCATGGACAGGAACACTTGCCGCCAGCGTACTTGATATGGGATTTAAGAAGAGCGTTATCGCCGTTATGTTCGGCGTCATGATAGCGGGAGTTTTGATAGGAGTGTTGTCGGCTATCGGATTTAGTGTACTGTAGGAGGATAATACATGAAGTGTCCGTTTTGCGGTAAGGATGATACGAGAGTAGTGGATTCGAGACCTGTCGAGGATATAAACGGCATCAGAAGACGCCGTATGTGTGACGCCTGCGGAAAAAGATTCACTACATATGAAAAAATCGAGACGATACCCCTTGTGGTAATAAAAAAAGATCATAACAGGGAGCAATACGACCGCTCAAAGATAGAGGCGGGAATACTGCGAGCCTGTCACAAGAGGCCAGTTTCAATAGACGATATAAATTCCGTCGTGAACGATGTGGAGATAGAGATATTCGAGCGCGAGGAAAAAGAAATCGAAAGCAGTCTGATAGGCGAGATTGTTATGAATCATCTTAAGGAGCTGGATGCGGTTGCATATGTCAGATTTGCGTCTGTTTACCGTGAATTCAAGGACGTAAACACATTCATGGATGAATTAAAGAAATTTTTGGAGTAAGATTTGCTTTTAGCATAGGAGGAAGAAATGGAATCGTTTGGAAAATCTTCTAAGCTGGATAATGTTTTATACGATGTGCGCGGCCCCGTTGTCGACGAGGCAAAGCGTATGGAGGAAGAAGGAAAGAAAATACTTAAGCTTAACATCGGAAATCCGTACCCCTTCGGCTTTTCTGCGCCGGATGAGGTTATTGAGGACATGATGGCTAACGTAAGCGTGTCTCAGGGATATTCCGATTCTCAGGGGCTTTTCTCCGCAAGAAAGGCCATAATGCAGTATGCCCAGCTTAAGGGGATAGCGGGAGTCGGCATAAAGGACATCTATACCGGAAACGGCGTTAGTGAGCTTATAAATCTTTCGATGCAGGCGCTGCTGGACGACGGCGATGAGGTGCTGGTGCCTTCGCCGGATTATCCGCTTTGGACGGCTTGTGTTACCCTTGCTGGAGGAAAAGCGGTTCATTATATATGCGATGAGCAGTCCGACTGGAACCCGGACATCGATGATATTAAAAGCAAGATCAACGACAGGACAAAGGCTATAGTCATAATAAACCCGAACAATCCCACGGGTGCGCTCTATTCCGTTAATCTTCTTAAGCAGATAGCCAATCTTGCGGCGGAGCATGGTCTTATTCTGTTTTCGGATGAGATATACGACAGACTTGTTATGGACGGACAGGTGCATACATCCATAGCGTCTCTTGCGTCACCGGATGTTTTCTGCGTTACATTCTCCGGACTTTCGAAGTCACACATGATCGCAGGCTTCAGAGTGGGCTGGATGATACTGAGCGGAAACAAAAAGAAGGCTAAGGGTTATATCGAAGGATTAAACATGCTTTCGAATATGCGTCTGTGCTCAAACGTGCCGGCGCAGTCCATAGTTCAGACGGCTCTGGGCGGACAGCAGCTCTGCCAGAGGTACATCCAGGAAGGTGGTCGTATATACGAGCAGAGAGAATATGTATACAATAGACTTTGCGCCATGGACGGAGTCAGTGCCGTTAAGCCAAAGGCGGCATTTTATATATTCCCGAAGCTGGACGTCGAAAAGTTCAACATAAAGAACGACGAACAGTTTGCCCTGGATTTTCTGCACGAAAAACAGGTGCTCATAGTGCCCGGAAGCGGATTCAACTGGTCAAGCGCTCCCGATCACTTCAGAATCGTTTACCTGCCTAACCTTGTTGTGCTTAAGGAATGCATGGATAAGCTGGAAGATTTCCTGTCGCATTACAGACAAAAGTAATGCGAAAAACTAATAAGGTTCTTGTATCGGTCTTTTGCAACTTGCAAAAGACCGATTTTTAAATAAAATTGACAAAGAACCTCTGTAGTGCTATCTTCTTATATGTCACGATGAAGTGCGGAAGTACTAAGTCAAATCTGATCGTGATTAAATCAAATATTTTTACGTTGATGCTTTCAGAAAAGCGGCGCAATGCTCACCGAAGGAGTAAAACTCTCAGGTTTCCACAAGCGGGAAGATGACTGAAAGCGAAGTAGCTCTGGAGAATCTCCAAGGAGTGCCGAAGGTGCAAACGTCTCAGTGTTAATGAAAATCCTCGTAAAGAGTGTTTTTATCGTATGGGACGCAAATCTCTCAGGCAAAAGGACAGGGTTTCTATTTTCTGCTTAACGGCAGGAATTTTTTCGTGGGCTTTAATTTTGTGCAATATTTTTTGAGCATCAACCAAATAATGAGTAGTTAAGGGACCTTGCCGGTACTCTTAACGGAGGGGGAAGAAAAATGCTCGGTATTGTACAGACAATCAACTTTTATCTTTCGGACTACATTCTTGTATTCCTTTTGGTCGCAGTAGGATTGTGGTTCACCATCAAGACGAAGTTCGTTCAGGTTCGTTGCTTCGGCGAGGGAATGAAGAGAACCTTCGGCAACATCAATCTCAACGGAAAAAAACATGAAAGCGGAATGAGTTCGTTCCAGGCGCTGGCAACTGCTATCGCAGCCCAGGTCGGAACGGGAAACATCGTAGGAGCTTCCGGCGCGATCCTTACAGGCGGCCCCGGAGCAATCTTCTGGATGTGGATAATCGCGTTCTTCGGAATGGCTACTATATATGCAGAGGCTATTCTTGCACAGAAGACCAGAAAAAAAGGCAAAGACGGCGGAATACTCGGCGGCCCGGTTTATTATATAAGGACAGCATTTAAGGGCAAATTCGGCAAATTCCTCGCAGGCTTCTTTGCAGTAGCTATCACGCTTGCACTGGGATTCTTCGGAACAATGGTTCAGTCCAATTCCATCGGATCCACATTTAATACGGCTTTCGGAATCCCGACATGGGCAGTTGGTATTGCACTCGTAGTGATCTGCGCATTTATCTTCATTGGCGGAACAAAGCGTCTCGCTTCTGTTACTGAGAAGATCGTTCCGATCATGGCAGCCCTTTTCATTGCCGGAGGACTTATTCTTCTTATAATAAGATGGAACTATGTTCCGGCTACGTTCGGGCTTATCTTCAAGTATGCATTTGAGCCCCAGGCCATCATCGGCGGCGGTTTCGGTATGGCTCTTAAGACAGCTATTTCACAGGGCGCCAAGAGAGGCCTTTTCTCAAATGAGGCCGGCATGGGTTCAACACCCCACGCACACGCTCAGGCAAATGTAAAGACACCTCACGAGCAGGGCACGGTTGCAATGATCGGTGTATTTATCGATACATTTATCGTTCTCACCCTCAACGCACTCGTTATCATAAATACGATGTATGCGGGAAACGGAATGCTCGCATCGGGCGAGATTCCTGATACGATTTCAAAATCAAACCTTGCACAGACCGCATTCGGTTCAGTATTCGGAACTCAGCTGGGAAGCGCATTTGTCGCGATATGCCTCTTCTTCTTCGCATTCTCGACGATCCTTAGCTGGAATATGTTCGGCAAGATAAACGTTATTTATATGTTTGGACAGAAAACAGTCAAGATCTACGCTGTTATCGCGCTTGTATTTGTTTTCCTCGGAACGCTTGCATCCAACGACCTTGTATGGGAGCTTTCGGATATGTTCAACCAGCTTATGGTAATTCCCAATGTTATCGCGCTGTTTGCGCTGACGGGAATGGTAGTCGCCTCGGCGGTGAAGAAAAAGGATGTTGTCTGATCGGGGCATTTAATATACAAAATTTAACATATAATTGGAGCATCGGTACAAAAACCGGTGCTCTTTTTTATGCTTTTTTTACAATCCTTTTACGTAAATCGGATAGTTCAGGCATATCTGCCCTGCTATGCTTTACCTATGCAAAGAGGTGTGTTTAGTATGAGAAAAAAAGTCGTCGGGTTTTCGGCGTTAATACTTGGGATTGCCTTTCTGGCTGCAATTCTTCTTTTTGACTGGAATAGCATAAACAGTTATTCAAAATACAATTCGGAATCGCTTCAATATGTAAAGGGCAGGGTTGTAAGCATAACTTCCGAGAATCTGGAGCTGGATTCGTCCGATCCATCTGTTTATCTCGGCGAGCAGGAGGTTATCGTAGAACTGCTGGAAGGTGATAAAAAGGGCGAACAGGTCAGCATTGATAACTATCTTACTCAGATTCATAACATACGTGTTTCGAATAATCAGAAGGTTATCGTATGCGCAGATATTCCGGAGAATGCGGATGCGTACTATACAATATTCAATTACGACAGGACGTTTCCACTGTATCTGCTTATAGCGTTTTTTGCATTTGCGGTGATACTGGTCGGAAGGAGAAAGGGAGTAAGAGCGTTGCTCGGTGTGGCGTTTACACTGTTTACGGTGGTAGTATTTCTTGCCCAGGCGATCTTCCATGGATTTGATCCCATAGCGGTTACGCTGCTTACGGTACTCATTTCGACAGGAGCAACACTGCTATTACTAAATGGATTTAGCCGCCGGACGGCAGTTGGCGCTATATCTACGTTTGCAGGCGTATGTGTGACGGGAATGATTTTTTGCGTTGCGGCATGGGGTCTGCATCTTTCAGGATATAACAGCGATACGGCAGAAGAACTTCTGCTCGTTCGCGATGCGACAGGGCTGGCCATAAGACCGCTTTTGCTGGCAGGAGTGTTGATCTCGTCACTTGGTGCGGTAATGGACGTTGCCGTTTCTCTTGCGGCGGCTCTTGAAGAGTTAAAGCTGGTAAATCCGGACATTAACAGAAAACAGCTTATATCCTCCGGATTCAATATAGGAAAAGACATGATTGGCACCATGAGTAATACGCTTATACTTGCGTTTGCAGGAACGGCACTTAATACGATGATATGTCTTCTTGCCTACGGTTATCAGTTCAGACAGCTTTTTTCGTCGGATTATCTGGCAATTGAGCTGACACAGGGCTTGTGCGCTACCATCGGCGTCGTGCTCACTGTTCCTATCGCTACAGGTGTAGCATCGTTTTTTTATACAACAATCGCATTGAAGCACGATGCGTTATAGATAGATATAATAGGGGACTTAGTAAGTAGAAAGGTAAAAATAAGAGATGAAGCTAAGTAGAAATGTAAAAGAAGTGCTCTATAAGGTTGTAGCCCTGGTGATGGCTGTTTTGATCACGGCTACACTCAGTGTTGCTTCGGCAGCAGCCGATGTTGTTGAAACTCCCACAATAAGCCAGGGGACGGTGTGGACGTACAGTGACACGGGAGTAGATCCGGCAGGTGATTCGGCAGACCGTACGTCATGGACGAAAGCAGACTATGACACGACCGATTGGAAAACAGGGGTAGGCTCTTTTGGTGCAAAGAAAGGTGGTACTGCAGATCTTGGAGGCGGATGCACACCGGTTACTCTTCTCACACAGTATAAGGAAGACAACACAACAAATATTGAGGCATTTTTCTTCCGTACAACAGTAAATGTGGAAAATGCATCTAAGGTAAAACAGATAATCGGAAGTGTTCAGTACGACGATTCCGCTACGGTTTATATAAACGGTAATAGGATAGCGGGATTTTATGATAATGCCATCACTGAAAACATGCAGTACGGCGGCAACAACGGTTCAGCTCCATTAACGGGTGAAATTTCCGTCACCGAGGGTATTTCTGATATCCTTGTAAATGGAGAAAATGTTGTTGCTGTTGAGATACATCAGACAAGTGCCAACAGCTCGGATATATATTTTAACATGCCGTCTTTAACGTTTTCGACAGAAGAGCCCGAGGCTCCGACGATAAGCAGTATTTCTGTATCGATGGGAAGCAATGAGAGCCAGCGCAATTTTACATGGTACTATACCGAAAATACAACGGGAAAATTACTTGTAGCAAAGGAATCCGAGCTTGTAGACGGAGCAATGCCGGCAAATGCTGCAGCATTTGCCGCAACGGTTACGGAAGCAAGCAATAAAACAGGCTACTACAGTTATAAGGCAACGGCGAGCAGTCTGGAAAATAATTGCGCATACGCATATCAGCTTGTTAGCGGAGATGCAAGATCCGAGATCAAGACATTTAAAACGGGCACGGGAAGCAGCTTTTCATTCGCGTTTGCAGGTGATCCGCAGATCGGTGCCAGCGGAAATACGGTAAGTGATGCTGATGGCTGGGATAAGACGGTAAGCCTTATAGAAAACAGAGCAGAGCTTAGCGGTGTTGATTTCATGCTTTCCGCAGGAGATCAGGTAAATACGGCAAATGATGAAAGCCAATATGACAGTTATCTGAATCACAGCACCCTTGCAAATCTGCCGGTTGCGACGGTAATAGGAAACCACGACACCTCATCGGCTGCATATGATGAGCATTTCAACATACCGAATAAGACAAACTACGGCAGCACCAGCGCAGGTGGAGATTATTATTTCGTATACAATAATGTTCTCTTTATGGCACTTAACAGTAATAATCTCTCAACGGCAGAGCACACAACCTTTATGAAAGAGGCTATGGCTGCCACACAAAATCAGAACATAACATGGAAAGTGGTAACATTCCACCACTCGATTTACTCTGTGGCAAATCACGCGTCTGAGCCTGATATAATAGAGCGCAGGAATGCACTTTCGACGGTATTTAAAGAGCTCGATATAGATGTTGTTCTCATGGGTCACGATCATGTATACTGCCGTACATATATGATGGACGGTCTTACGCCTATGACGGATGCCGCAATTTATGATGATGAGAACTACAGCTCCATTACGAATCCGGAAGGCATACTCTACGTTACGGCGAACTCGGCTTCGGGATCAAAGTTCTATAATATTCAGTCAAACACAGAATTTCCCTATTCACGCGTAATGAATCAGGAGCGTATACCGAATATATCGCGTATAGACGTATCAGACGGACAGTTTACCATCACAACATATCGTACAAGCGATATGTCAGAGGTTGATACATTCACCATCTACCATAAGCAGGATTACACGGTAACCACAGACGAAAGTGAGCATGGAAGTGTCTCGGCAGACGTAAGCTCGGCATATGCGGGAGAAACCGTTACTTTAACCGCAACACCGGAAGATGGTTACGCATTTGCAGGATGGAATGTTGTAAGCGGCAACGTGACTGTAAATGATGACAATACATTTACGATGCCCGAAGGCAATGTAGAGATACAGGCAGTGTTCGAGCACATTCATACATATGATAAGTGGAGCATGAATGACACAAAACACTGGAGAAACTGCACTGCAAATGACGGCGGGATAGGCGATGAAGGCGAACATTCCATGCAGTGGGTCGTAGATCGCGAGGCTTCGGGCACGAAGGATGGTGTGAAACATGAGGAATGCAGTATCTGCGGTTATAAGCAGAATGTAAATACGGCAATTCCTGCCACAGGCAACGACGGAGATTCACGAAATGCAAAGCCATCCGGTGCGAAAAACGGCACAAGTGCAAAGCCAACATCGGCAGTTGATACCGGGGATAACAGTCATGGTACAACATGGATATTGATCGCATTGATCTGCGGCGGTGCAGCGGCAGGAGTAGGAACCACCATGAAAAAGCGCAACAAATAAAAAACAAATCCGCATAGAATTTAAGGAAGAGAGGGCCGAATGGCTCTCTTTTTCGCTGCATGCCGTTAACAGAATCATCAAATATCAATCATGAAATGAACACATTCGTACTTTAGACTTTGATCATAAATAAGTGAAAAGTTGAAGTTTTGTATAAACCGATGTGTATACAAAAATAGCAGAGCATTTGTTAAAAAGAAAGGAAATATTTTATATGCATAATAAAAAAGCGTGGACAACATTACTTGCCGGCGGAATAGCCTCGGCAATGATCTTTACGGGATGTGGAAGTACGAACGGCAATACAGACAGCGGTACGGAGAGTGAAAATAAGATCACTGTGTCGGAGAGCACATTGTCGGGAACTGTTTCGTCCATAGATGGTGATACGATCATTCTATCTGTAGAAAGTGGTATGGGCGGAATGGGCGGTCAGATGATGCAGGGCGAAGCACCGCAAGGCATGGGTGGCGGTGATTCGTCGGATAGTAATTCGTCAGATAATTCGGGTACCGATGGACAGACGCCACCGGAAAAGCCTGACGAATCGGAAAGTGGCGAACAGAATAGTTCAGATGGTCAGAATGATGACCAGACGCCACCTGAAAAACCGGACGGGGAATCGAATGACAGTGAGGCATCGTCTGAATCGGCAGATAGTAGTTCAGTGAACGAGCAGTCATCTGACACAGAAAATAGCGATTCAGAAAACGGACAGGCACCGGAAGGATCAGGAGGCGGCACATCAGACGCTCAGAAGCCCTCGGGCGATATGGATTCAGATAATGCACTGAAATTCGAGCTGGTATTAAAAGATACCTCGATCCTGAAGGATTACGATGATAATTCCATAGAAATAAGCGAGATAGAAGAGGGCGACACACTTACCGTAACGATCGACGAAGAAGGAGTCATTACGTCTGTTGTACTGGAGGATGAATCACAGCAAGGCGGAGCCGGTATGGGCGGCGAATCGAACGCAGCGGTCAGCTATTCCGCAGTAAAAGAATTTACAGAGGATGATGAGGTTTCCGATGAGACATACGATTCAACAGGAACGGACGAAAATGCCGTTCTGATATCAAACGGAGCCAAGGTTACATTAAACAATATTACCGCAACCAGAAATTCTTCTGACAGCACGGGCGGTGATAATTCCAGCTTTTACGGTGTCGGAGCGGACGTTCTTGCAACAGACGGAACAGCCTATGTAAATGGCGGCAGCTTCACGACAGATGCCAACGGCGGCGCAGGCCTGTTCGCATATGGCGACGGCGTGATCTACGCGTCAGACGCGACAATAGACACGAGTGCAGATACGTCGGGCGGAATTCACGCGGCCGGAGGCGGAACACTTTACGCGTGGGATTTAAACGTAACTACGGCGGGTAATTCATCTGCGGCAATAAGAAGTGATCGTGGCGGCGGTACTATCGTGGCAGACGGCGGAAGCTACACGTCAACGGGAACCGGCTCACCGGCTGTATATACAACTGCCGATATCACCGTTAATGACGCAACGCTGACGGCGGAGAATTCCGAGGCAATCTGTCTCGAAGGAAAGAATACGCTGAGATTATACGATTGTGATTTAAGCGGAAATATGGCCGATGATGACCAGAATGACTGCACATGGAACGTCATACTTTATCAAAGCATGTCGGGAGATTCCGAGGAAGGCGAAGGAACATTCCAGATGGTGGGCGGAAGCTTAACTGCCAATAACGGAGGACAGTTCTACACGACAAATACCCAGTCGACATTTTATCTGTCCGGCGTAGATATCACAAATGCCGAAGATTCTGAATTCTTCCTTAGATGTACGGGAAATAATAATCAGAGAGGCTGGGGCAGCAGCGGCTCAAACGGCGCGGATTGCAATTTTACGGCTTCCGATCAGGTAATGGAAGGCGATGTCATCTACGACAGCATCAGCAATCTGGATTTTTATATAACAAACGGAAGCTCGCTTACCGGTGCGTTCATTGATGATGAGAGTTATGCCGGAAACGGCGGAAGCGGAGAAGCTAATCTTTACATAGATTCGGATTCCACATGGATAGTTACGGGCGACAGCACCCTTACAAGCATTCAGTGCGAGGGTACCATAACGGATGAGAGCGGCAAGACTGTTACCATAAAGGGAACTGACGGAACGGTTTACGTTCAGGGCGACAGTGATTACACCGTTACGGTTGAAAGCTATAGCAAAACAGCGGATGTCTCCGGGGCTGCCGCTGCAGACACCTATTCGACATACGCCGTAGATAAACCTGAAGAATTAAGTTAAAAATATTTCTATTCCGATAGCTATAAGAATCGCACCGCCCAGGATCTGAGCTTTATTCGAAAGCTTATCGCCGAATTTCTTACCTATTACAAGACCGCTCATACATATGACAAATGTGACGGCCGCTATTATCGTGGCAGAAGTAAATGCCATAGGCGTGTTGTAATGGGATATGGTAAATCCAACGGACAGTGCATCTATTGAAGTGGCTACGCCCTGAACAAACAGAGCGACGGCACCGGTATATGATGCGCTGTCATCAGGTTCATTGATGTGTTTAAAGCCCTCGTAGAGCATTTTGCCGCCGATAAATCCCAGGAGAATGAGAGCTATCCATGGAATGAAGAGCTCGAAGACCTTGAAATGTTCCACGGCGGTGTGCACGCAAAACCATCCTATTATCGGCATAACAAACTGAAAGCCGGCGAAAACTCCGGCAATCAGACACATTCTTTTGATTTTCATTTTGGGCTCGTTAAGCCCGTTCGCTATAGAGACCGAAAATGCATCCATGGCAAGGCCTATGCCAAGGAGTACAGCGGTTAGATAAAAATTATAATCCATTTTCTTATACTTATATGGGACTGCCACATTATATTTTAATGTGATAGTCCCATTATCTTTTTTGTTAGTTAGTTCACTTTGCGAGTAATAAGCCATGGAGCGGGCTGTACATCAAATGTATGTTTGCTGCTCAGCTTAGCGATGGTTATCTGCGTAACGTCAGCTTCGCCGATGCCCAGATTGGCAAATATCTTATCCATCTGCGCCGCAACAGTGAAATCAAGCGTGTATATGACAAATTCCATATCGGGATTTATCCTGAGCATATACTCCATTTCGTTTTCCATGCTTGCGGAAGCCACCAGCATCGTAACATCCGGAACGGGAAGCCCATTCATGGTTTCATCGTCCACTCGGTCTATTATCGTTATATTCTGAAGACCGAACTGGTTTACGTTCTCCTCAAGCGTAAATCTGTCGCGCTTGTTGTATTCAACGGCGATAACGGTTCCCTCGGGAGCCATCATGGCCGATTCAACGGCAATGGATTCGCCGGATATAACGCAAATGTTCTTGTGCTCGTCTATCTGCATTTTACTTAAAATGACAGCTCTGATCTCCGAGCCGACATACTTAACAGAACCCGACGCGAAGCTTAAGTTGTCCATTCCGAACTTAAATGTACTGCGGGCGTTTTCGTTTATTATAAGCATTCCGGCGGATGAATTTATTCCGCGGTTTATCATATCGTAAACCTTGGACTGCTTAATCTCACCTGCGGGATTGCTGCCCTCGTTGTATATAACGGTGCACTCGCCCAGGCCCGCGTTAAACATGCGATAGAAGATGTCGGGATGACCCGCCTCCGTAAATACCAGCACGCAGCGGTGTGATTCCACAGTCGGAATAAGGTTTTTGTTCTTTCTGGTGATGTCCAGAATCTTTACCTTTTCGATATCGATATCCACGTTTGTTGAAAAATAATTGAGCCACTCTAATATATGAGAATTTGTAAATAATCTGTCAGTCATATGCGCCTCCGTTTTTATACGTTAAATCTGAATAAAATAACGTCGCCGTCTTTTACAACATACTCCTTGCCTTCTACGCGGACAAGTCCTTTTTCTCTTGCCTTTGCGTAGGAACCGCTTTCAAGAAGCTCCTTGTAATTGATGACCTCGGCCTTGATAAAGCCTCTTTCAAAGTCAGTATGTATCTTTCCTGCAGCCTGAGGAGCCTTCGTTCCGATCTTTATGGTCCAGGCACGTGTCTCGTCCTCGCCGCTTGTAAGGAAACTCATAAGTCCAAGTGTTCTGTAGCTTGCCTGGATAAGTCTGTCGAGACCTGATTCGCTGAGACCGAGGCTCTCTAAGAATTCGGCTTTTTCCTCTTCGTCCAGCTCAGAAAGCTCTGCCTCAATCTCCGCACTTATAACGAAAACCTCGCTATCGGAAGCGGCTGCGTATTCTCTGACGGCTTTTACATAATCGCTGGAAGCTCCGTCGTCTGCCAGATCGTCCTCAGCGACGTTTGCGGCGTATATAACGGGCTTTGCCGTGAGAAGATTATACTCGGCGAACCATTTTTCCTCGTCTTCGCTTTCAAGCTCAAACGTTATAGCGTCCTTGCCGTCTTCCAGATGCTTTTTAAGACGCTCCTGCATTGCAAATTCGCGTCCGGCGTCTTTGTCCATTCTGGCGGATTTTCCCGTCTTTGACATACGGCGCTCAAGAACCTCAAGATCCGCGAAGATTAACTCGAGATCGATGGTTTCGATATCTCTTTTGGGATCCACAGAACCTTCGACGTGAATTACGTTCGAATCGTCGAAGCAGCGTACGACGTGAACTATGGCGTCAACCTCTCTTATGTTGGCAAGGAACTGGTTTCCCAGACCCTCACCCTTTGAAGCGCCCTTTACAAGACCGGCGATGTCAACGAACTCGACGGTTGCCGGTGTAACCTTTTTCGAATTATAGAAATCTCCCAAAAGCTTAAGACGCTCGTCCGGAACGGGAACGATGCCGACGTTCGGATCTATCGTGCAGAACGGGAAATTTGCCGCCTGCGCGCCTGCTTTTGTAAGAGAATTAAACAATGTGCTCTTCCCGACATTGGGAAGACCTACGATACCTAACTTCATAATTTATAATTCCTGTTCGGGAACCTGCCATTAAGGCTCCCGCCTTTCTTCGGTAAACAAATCTGCTGTCTGAGAAGATTATTTGCACTTAGCCAGCAGGCTTTCCCATTTCTCGTCTACGTATTTCTGGGCTTCCTCGATCGTCCATTCGTTGCCCGGCTTGAAGCAATGCTTGAAACGAGCCTGGGGACGCATGAATTCCTCAACGGGAAGCTTCTTCTTCGGGATATATGTCATTCTGTATTCGCCGTTTTCAACCTCATATAAAGGCCATACGCATGTATCCACGGCGAGCTGGCACATTTCCTTAAGCATTTCCGCACGATAGCCCCAGCCTCTCGGACACGGGCAGAGTACGTTGACGAACGTCGGTCCTTCCGTGTAGATCGCCTGATGAGCCTTCTGGTGGAAATCCTTGAGGTTTCCGATGAATGTGGTCTGGGCAACGTAAGGAGAGTTGTGAGCGACAATTATCTGGGTAAGATCCTTTACGTTCTGCTTTTTACCTACGGACTGTGTTCCGGAGGGAGTAGTAGTCGCGCTTGCGAATCTGGGAGTTGCGGATGAACGCTGTGTTCCCGTGTTCATGTAAGCTTCGTTATCGTAGCAGAAGTATGTAAAATCGTGACCGCGTTCCATGGCGCCCGAAAGGGACTGGAAGCCGATGTCATACGTTCCGCCGTCTCCGCCGATGGCCAGAACCTTTGTATTTTTATCAAGTTTGCCTTTTTTCTTTAATGCTCTTATGGCACTCTCGACACCCGATGCGACAGCAGAGGTGTTTTCGAATGCAAGATGGATATAAGAATCCTCCCAAGCCGTATGCGGATATGTGAATGAGGATACTTCAAGACATGAGGTGGCATTGCATATGACTGCTTTGTCCTCCGGGTCTACGGCGCGCATCATGGCGCGGCATGTTATACCTGCTCCGCATCCCGCACAAAGACGATGTCCCGGTGCAAAACGCTCAGCCTTGCTCATTTCTGATTTCAAATTATAAGCCATGTTACTGCACATCCTCTCTTAAATCTCTTTGTCCCATATGGGAGTAAACCGGTCCGATCTCGCCTGTCTTCATGATGTTATCGAGGCGGGCAAATACACGCTTTGCGTGATCAACGGTGAAATCCCTTCCGCCGAGGCCGTAAACGATATCGACCATCTTGGGGCGATTCTCCATGTTTATGCATGCGCTTGCTGTCTCTGCAAAAAGAGGTCCGCCGCAGGCGTTAAATCCTTCGCTCTTATCCATAACGGCAACTGCCTTGCAGTTTTTAAGAGCCTCGGCAAGCTCTTCGCCCGGGAATGGTCTGAATACTCTGACCTTTATAAGACCCACCTTTTCACCTTTTGCTCTTAACTCATCAACGGCCGCTTTGGCAGTTCCTGCCGATGAACCCATGATAACGAGTGCTCTTTCGGCATCTTCCATTTTATATTCTTCAAAGAATCCGTAATGTCTGCCGAATGTCTTCTCAAAATCGGCGGCAACATCGAGAATGGCCTTCTTGGCGTTCTTCATTGCTTCTGCCTGAGCCACACGGGCTTCCATATAATAAGGAGATGTTCCGTAGGGTCCTATGGCAAGAGGATTCTCAGCCTTGAGGAGATAATTCTCGGGATTATATTCGCCTACGAAAGCTTTAACGGCGTCATCTTCCTCAAGCAGTATATTTTCGATGGCGTGGGATGTGATGAATCCGTCCTCGCAGATCATAACGGGAAGACGAACATCAGCCGTTTCGCCGATGCGGTGAGCCTGAAGATAATTATCATATGCCTCCTGATTGTTCTCCGCATATATCTGTATAAAACCGGAATCTCTTACCGACATGGAATCGGAATAATCGTGGTTTATGTTTATGGGACCTGTCAGCGCACGGCACGCTACGGCAAGTACTACCGGAAGCCTGCATGATGCGGCAACGTAGAGTATCTCTGTCATGAATGCGAGTCCCGCGGATGATGTAGCCGTTATGGCACGGCATCCTGCAGCCTCAGCACCTACAACGGCTGAGAGAGATGAATGCTCACTTTCCACGCAGATGAATTCGGTATCGACCTTTCCGTCGGCAACGTACTGTGCAAAGTACTGCGGAATCTCGGTGGACGGAGTTATGGGGAACATTGCAAATACGTCGGGATTGATCTGACGCATCGCCGTTGCGATGGCTTCGTTACCCGATAATCTTTCACGTATGCTCATTTACTGTACCTCCTTCCAGTCGATGGCACCGAAGGGACATACCTTATAGCATATGCCGCAGCCCTTGCAGTGGTCAAAATCAAAATCCGAACGTTTTCCCTCCGATACGGGAATGGAAGAGTCGGGGCAGTATGGTGCACAAAGAAGACACTGTTTGCATTTTGTGCTGTCCCACGACGGGATCATGGAACGCCATTCGCCTGTTTTAAGAAGAGCGGAAGTGCCGCCTTCGTAGATCTCACATCCTGTTGTCATTTCCTGCCATTTGGAGGATTCATTTATATCTTTTGCTTTTATATTCAATTTGAATGCACCTCCTCCATAGCCTCGGCAAGACAATTAAGGTTGCCCTCAATAACCTGAGGCTTTTTAGCAAATTTATGTGAATAGGATTCCTTCATATTTTTAAGGAACTCATCCTTGTCGACGCATTTACTTACGGCAACAGCAGCCGCCAGCATGGGAGTATTGGGGAAATACGCGCCCAGATGTTTTCTGGAAATGTGACCTGCGGCTATTGTGTATATTTTTCCGGTGTAGCCGTGAAGATGCTTGCGGAGCTCTTCTGCCGGAAGCTCGGAATTTATGATTATGGCGCCGTCGCTCTTCAAGCCTGCCGTAACATCTACGGATTCAAGAAGTGTCTCGTCAACTACGACAACGTAATCCGGGTCGTATATGTTGGAATGAATAGAGCAGCGCTCCGAAGAAATCCTGTTATATGCCGTTATCGGCGCACCGGAACGTTCCGGACCGTATTCCGGAAAGGACTGTACATACTTGCCGGCCATAAAAGCGGCGTCGGCAAGGAGCTGACTTGCGGTTTTCGCACCCTGACCGCCTCTGCCGTGCCAGCGAAATTCAATCATGTCATTTTTCACTTTAATACCTCTCCCATTAAATATTTTGAACATTTGTAATAGCCAAATAAAACCTGCGGCTTCGCGCAATTGTTCTTATTATTATTGAATATGAAGCAAAAGTCAATAAATAGCATAAGGATTTTAGATGTTACCTAAGATGAGCGGTGACAGAACAGCAGCTTTTGGGTGATTGCACAAGAAAAACAGGACACAAAAAGTTCACAAAAATTGTTAGCACTCACGCTTGACGAGTGCTAATAAAAGTGCTATAACATAATCAACGAAAAAAAGAGAGACAAAAAAGAATCTCTCAGCAGAATAGATTTCGAGGGCTTGCCCCAAAGGAATCCATTCCGAAAGATAATTTATCAATGTATTCGGAAACTTCAAAACGAAGAATCCTAAGAGTACATTATCAGAGAATGGAGGAAAAAATTATGTTAGCACCTAGTATTTTTGGAGAAGGATTATTTGATGACAATTGGATGGATTTCCCGTTTAACGATTTTAACAAGGCAGTTTGGGGGAAAGAAAATCCGCTTTACGGAAAACACGCAAAGAACCTGATGAAGACGGATGTCAGAGAGCATGAGAACGGCTACGAAATAGACATTGATCTTCCGGGATTCAAGAAAGAAGAGATCAATCTTAAGCTGGACAACGGATATTTAACCGTTTCGGCATCCAAGGGTCTTGATAAGGACGAGCAGGATAAGAAGGGTCATTACATCCGCAGGGAGCGTTACATGGGAGCAATGCAGAGAAGCTTTTATGTAGGCAACGGTATAACCGAAGAGGATGTTAAGGCTAAATACGAAAACGGTATCTTAAGCTTCAGCATTCCGAAGAAGGATGCGAAGGCTATTGAAGAAAAGAAGTCTATCGTTATCGAATAAAACTAAAAATGCCCGGGGTTTTTCTCCGGGCATTTTGTAAAAAAGAAACGCATGACGGAGGAGTGAGATGAACATAAGTAAATTTACGCAGAAGTCGATACAGGCGGTGCAGGAGCTTGAAAAATGCGCCTACGACTTCGGCAATCAGCAGATAGAAGAGGAACATCTTCTTTATAATCTTCTGACTCAGGAAGACAGCCTTATATTAAAGCTGATAGAGAAGATGGAGATTGACCCTCAGTATTTTAAGAACAGTGTCGAGCAGCTTATAAATAAAAATCCGAAGGTGGAGGGCGGTAAGCCTTACATCGGTCAATATCTGAACAAGGCGCTTGTGGAGGCGGAGAGCGAAGCAAAGAGAATGGGCGACGAATATGTTTCGGTTGAACATCTGTTCCTGTCCATCATTTCGCATCAGTCGCCGGCGATAAAGGGTCTGTTTAAGGAATTCGGAATAACAAAGGAAAGATTTTTGCAGTCCCTTAGTACCGTAAGAGGAAATCAGAGGGTCACGAGCGATAATCCCGAGGACACATATGATACGCTTAACAAATACGGTACGGATCTTGTAGAGCGTGCGAGAGATCATAAGCTTGATCCTGTTATAGGCAGGGATTCGGAGATAAGAAACGTGGTGCGTATCCTTTCGAGAAAAACGAAGAACAATCCCGTGCTTATCGGTGAGCCCGGTGTCGGCAAGACGGCGGTGGTTGAAGGACTTGCACAGCGTATTGTAAAGGGCGATGTGCCGGAGGCACTTAAGAATAAGACGATATTCTCCCTTGATATGGGGGCCCTTGTTGCAGGAGCGAAATACAGAGGCGAATTTGAGGAAAGACTTAAGGCTGTGCTGGAAGAGGTTCGAAAGAGCGAGGGCAGAATAATCCTGTTCATAGACGAACTTCATCTTATAGTCGGCGCAGGCAAGACAGACGGTGCCATGGATGCAGGAAACATGCTTAAACCTATGCTGGCAAGAGGCGAGCTTCACTGCATAGGCGCCACAACTCTGGACGAGTACAGAAAATATATCGAAAAAGATGCGGCGCTGGAGCGAAGATTCCAGCCGGTACAGGTGGATGAGCCTACCGTTGAGGATACCATATCCATACTCAGAGGAATCAAGGAACGCTATGAAGTGTTCCATGGCGTAAAGATAACGGATGGTGCTCTCGTTGCGGCGGCTACGCTTTCCGACAGATATATATCCGACAGGTTCCTGCCTGATAAGGCCATCGACCTTGTAGATGAGGCATGTGCCCTTGTTAAGACAGAGCTTGATTCGCTTCCGACGGAGCTTGATGAGCTGAACAGAAAGATAATGCAGCTTGAGATAGAAGAGACCGCTCTTAAAAAGGAGACAGATCGACTCAGTGCGGAAAGACTTGAGAATCTGCAAAAAGAGCTGGCTGAGCTTAAAGACTCGTTTGCAACCCAGAAGGCACAGTGGGAGAACGAAAAGAACGCCGTTGATAAGCTTTCCAAATTAAGAGAGCAGATTGAGGATGTTAATGCTCAGATTCAGACGGCTAAGCAGAACTATGACCTCGACAAGGCGGCGGAGTTGCAATACGGCGAGCTGCCGAAACTCCAGAGCCAGTTAGAGCACGAGGAAAAAGAAGTAAAGAACAGGGATCTTTCTCTTGTGCACGAGAGCGTCGGCGAGGAAGAGATCGCTTCCATCATATCCAGGTGGACGGGAATTCCTGTTGCCAAGCTGACAGAGGGAGAAAGGACGAAAATCCTTTCACTGGAAGGTACGCTTCATAAACGTGTAATAGGTCAGAACGAGGCTGTAACAAAGGTTTCGGATGCCATAATCCGTTCTAAAGCGGGAATAAAGGATCCGGGAAAACCCATCGGCTCGTTCCTGTTCTTAGGACCCACCGGTGTCGGCAAAACAGAGCTTGCTAAAACGCTGGCACAGTGTCTGTTTGACGACGAGAACAACATGGTTCGTATAGATATGAGCGAGTATATGGAGAAATTCTCCGTATCGAGGCTTATCGGAGCGCCGCCCGGATATGTAGGATATGAGGAAGGCGGTCAGCTTACGGAAGCGGTAAGAAGAAAACCCTACTCCGTAGTGCTTTTCGATGAGATTGAGAAGGCTCATCCTGACGTATTTAATGTACTGCTTCAGGTGCTGGACGACGGCAGGGTAACGGATTCTCAGGGCAGAACAGTGGATTTCAAGAATACCATTCTTATAATGACATCGAACCTGGGATCACAGTATCTGCTTGACGGAATCGGCGATGATGGCGAGATCTCGGAATCTGCTCAGGAAATGGTTCAAAAGGAACTGAGAGCTAATTTCAGACCTGAATTTTTGAACAGGTTGGACGAGATAATCATGTTCAAGCCTCTTACAAAGGACAATATATCCAATATCATAGGTCTTATGATAGACGATATGAACAAACGTCTTGAGGACAGGGATCTGAAGATAGTATTGACCGATGAGGCAAAAGATATGATAATAGAGGGCGGATACGACCCGCAGTTTGGTGCGAGACCGCTCCGCAGATACCTGCAGAAGAGCGTCGAGACGCTGGCCGCGAAGCTTATACTTTCGGGCGACGTGGACGAGGGTGATACAATAAGAATTGTTGTTGAAAACGGACAGCTTGAAGCAAAAGATGTAAAGGAAAAATAAAACTTGGACGAATATACCGCGTTCGCCGACGTATACGATGAGTTTATGGATAACATCGATTACGGGGCGTGGGGAAATCGAATCATTGAAATTTTAAAAAAGCACGGGATCAGTGATGGTCTCGTGCTTGATTTGGGTTGCGGAACGGGTACGCTGACGGAAATCCTCTCAGATGCGGGCTACGACATGACGGGAGTAGACGTCTCCGATTCGATGCTGCAGAAGGCACTTCAAAAAAGAGACGAATCCGGATCGGACATCCTGTATCTGTGCCAGGATATGCGGGAGTTTGAACTGTACGGCACGATGGCAGCCATCGTGTGTGCCTGCGACAGCCTGAATTACATAACGGACAAAAGAGAGCTTCTTAAGGTCTTTAAGCTGGTAAATAATTACCTCGACCCGGGCGGATTATTTATATTTGACTTTAATACGCCCGAAAAATATGAGAAAATAGGCGATGATTCCATAGCGGAGACCCGTGACGATGCGGCATTCATATGGGAGAATCACTACAACAGGAAAAATGCGCTGAACGAATATATGCTCACGCTTTTTGTTGAGTCGGATGGCAACTACAAAAGACAGGAGGAATATCATCTTCAGAGGGGATATACTCTTGACGAAATAAAGTCGCTGCTTGAAAGAGCGGGACTTGTATTTGAGAATGCCTTTGACGGTTATACTGCGAAAAAAGCGACAGTTAACAGTGAGAGAATTGTTGTTACGGCGCGGGAGGATGAAAAAACATGGATTATATGATAAGAGGAACGGCGGCAGACGATATGATAAGGGTATTTGCCGTTACAACGAGAGACACCGTCGAAAAGGCGAGACAGATACATAACACCAGCCCCGTGGCAACGGCGGCACTGGGCAGGCTTTTAAGCGCAGGCACCATGATGGGTCCAATGATGAAGGGCGATAAAGACATCATGACACTTCGCATAAAAGGCGATGGTCCAATAGGCGGAATAACTGTTACGGCGGATTCAAAGGGTAATGTCAAAGGCTATCCCGAAAATCCGAATGTACTTATACACGCCAAGGCGAACGGAAAGCTCGACGTCAGCGGAGCTGTGGGAAAGGGATATTTAACTGTGATCCGTGATCTGGGTCTTAAGGAGCCGTATGTCGGTCAGGTAGAGCTTGTAAGCGGCGAGATAGCCGAAGATATGACGTATTACTTTACTACAAGTGAGCAGATACCGTCGTCAGTTGGGCTCGGAGTACTGCTGGATAAGGAGAATTTCGTAAAGCAGGCCGGCGGTTTCATAGTTCAGCTTATGCCCGGAGTGCCGGACGAGATGATCACAACCATAGAGTGTAATCTTTCGAAGATAAAATCCGTTACTTCAATGCTGGACAGCGGCATGACGCCGGAGGATATCGCTTATCTTCTGATGAGCGGACTTGATTTCAAGATACTCGAAAAAATTCCCGTGGGCTTTAACTGCGGCTGCAGCCGCGAGCGTATGGCAAAAGCCGTCATAAGCCTCGGGGAAAAAGAAATAAAGGAAATGATAAACGACGGAGAGCCTATAGAGCTGAATTGCCATTTCTGCAACAGCAAGCATAAGTTCTCTGTGGACGACCTTAAGGAAATGCTTAAGACCGCGAAATAAGCACGCCGGAACGCACCTGAAGATGGTTTCTCTTAAGGATATCTTTGTATTGCTTAAGGATAAGCGTATCCAAAGAATGCTTAGCGAGAAGCCTTCTGAATTTGCACAATGTGGTGGAGTCGGGAGCCTGCTCATTTTCCGTAAAGTCTATGCGCATAAAACGCTTTGCGGCGTAGCTGTCATAGACTTCCTCTTCGGCGGCAAGATCCGACAGATCAAACCAGGTTTTAAGCATGAACATGCGGAGCATACGTTCTATGCTCTGGGGTTTTCTGCCTCTGCTGCCCGCAGGATAAAAGGGCTTGACAAGTTCGGCCCATTCATCCCACGGAAGAAGCTCATCCATTTTATCGAGGAGGATTTCCTTCCTCGTTTTTTTTCTTCTGTTTATATATTCCAGATCGGAAAAATTCATCTGCATAAGTTTGCCTCGGATGATATCCTTTGATTTCAAACTCGAATTAATCAAGCTTTTCAGCGGCACGGCGAAGTCTTTCTTTAACACGCTCCGTGCCCATTACGTTCATTATCTGGCAAAGATCAGGTGTGTTGGCGCGTCCCGTAACTGCTATTCTTATGGCGGTGCTCACATCGCCTACATGACCCGGCCAATGTTCTTTATCCTGCTTCCAGAGCTTTACTTCTCTTGCGTAGCCAACTTCCTCGGCTAAATCCTTCAGCTTTCCGAACCATGCCTGATTGTCGTCTGCTTCGTCGTAGTATTTGTCCGCATACAGCTCAAAGATTTTCGTAAGAGTCTTTTTATCCTTGATGAGCTGGTACTCGTAATTTACAGCTTCGCTGTAGAAGCAGTCGTCGTACATATAGCTTATATAATCGCGAAGATCGGACCATTTTCCGATATCCTTACGCTTTTTCTTTATGTCGGCGCCGCGCTCTATGCCAAGGACGCGAAGAGAGTATTCTTTATCTGCCAGCATATTCGCCAATTTCTCGTCGTAGCGCTTTGCCCATTCGTTTGCATCCTCGTAAACCTTCTGTGCCGAAAAGGTTGCAATGACGTTTTTGGATACATCGATAAGCTTGTCCATATCAAAAAGAGCGCCCTCTGTAGTGCTCATTTTTTTGAGCTTGAAGGGGAAGTCGTACAGATCCGCATTCGGATTGCTCTGACGCCACATTTCGAAATCGGAGTTGGCGATTGTCATCAGGTATTCTTTTACAGATTCCGAAGGGATTCCCTCCTGATGATAATATCCTACTGCCGCTTCCGGATCCTTACGCTTACTTATCTTTCGCTTGAACGTTTCCGCCTTGCCGTCTTCTCCGATGATAACATTTCCGTTTTCATCCTTTTTCTCCTCGGACTTAAGCATGGGAGCGTAATGGCAGTATTTGGGTGCCTTAAATCCCAACGCTCTGAAAAGTTCCAGATGAAGCGGAACGGAGGGGAACCATTCGTTTGATCTTATAACGTGGGTCGTGTGCATAAGATGATCGTCCACAGCGTGAGCAAAATGATACGTCGGCAGACCGTCACCCTTTATGATGATGATGTCGAGTATGTTCTGCGGCAGATCAACCTTGCCTTTTATCATATCCTTATGTGTGATGCGGCCGTCTTCCTTGCCCTCGGAACGGAAACGGATAACGTATTTATCGCCGTTCTTTATACGCTCTGCGGCTTCATCGGGACTCATTTCACGATATATGGCCCATTTTCCGTAATATCCGATGTTATCGCATTTCTCGGCTTCCTGTTTTTTACGAAGCTCGGCGAGATCCTCTTCGGAAGCGAAGCACGGATATGCCTTTCCTTCGGAAATGAGCTTTTTCGCGTATGACTGATAGATGTCACGTCTCTGGGTCTGGATGTACGGACCGTATTCGCCTTTGGATTCGGTTTCACTTGTCATTCCTTCATCAAAGACGATGTCAAAATCCTTCATGGAATCTATAATGCCCTGAACACCGTTTTCAATCTTGCGCTTTTGATCGGTATCCTCGATTCTGAGTATAAGAACGCCGTCGGTCTGCTTTTTAAGCGATGTTTCAATAATACACTGCTCCAGTGCACCGATATGTACAAAACCGGTGGGACTCGGGGCAAAACGCGTTACGACAGCGCCCTCCGGGAGCTGTCTTTCGGGAAATTTTTCCTCGTAGTAGGAAGTATCCTTTGCATCGGGAAAAATCAGATCGGCAAGTTGTGTATATGTCATTTTTTCGAACTCCTTAAAATTTATATTTGCAATGAACAATCACGATTATCCTACACATTTTGACGCCGGCTTGTCAAGACAAAGGCGGCAATCTCCTGCGATAACTCTGCCTTATCGTTGATGATAAAAAATTCAGATTTTCCATACAAATTTCAGAGATGTATCCTTAGGGATAGTCTTAGGGCAATCGTAACTTGCGAAAGAACAAACGCAATACTATAATGAACGGGATGTATTCACAGAAGCTTTCATTACAGGCTTGTGAGGGAATATCAAAAAGGGAGATGATTATTATGAAGCAGAAAAGTACGGCAAAAAAAATTACTATGTATGCACTTGCCATTGCACTGGTATGCGTCAGCACCATGGTTATTCAGATACCGATACCGCTGGGATACATGCATCTGGGAAATACGATTATATTGTTGTGTGCGTTTCTGTTCGGATCGCGTGTCGGACTTGCGGCAGGCGGAATAGGTTCGGCGCTGGCAGATCTGCTTACGGGATATGCCTTCTGGGCGCCGTGGACCCTCGTTATAAAGGGCTTGATGGGATTTGCCATAGGATTCATCGCCAACAGGGAATGCGGCCACGCAAAAATGCTTCGCCCACGTACGGCCATCGCGTCGGCAGCGGGAATAATCATTATGATATTCGGATACTTTGTCGCAGGAAGCATTATATACGGAAGCATTTACACGGGAGCATTGCAGATACCGGGGCTTTCCGTAGAGGGAATCATCGGAATAGGGCTGTTTTATGCTCTTGGACTGGCACTTGAAAAAGCAAATTTTTACCGACTCATAAGGGCATAATATAGATGACACAGAATCACAACAATCAGAAAAAAATAGCCGTTATAAACGATTATACAGGCTTCGGCAGATGCTCGCTTGCGGTGGCGATGCCCATAATATCCGTTATGAAAGTACAGTGCTGCCCGATACCCACATCTGTTCTTTCAAATCATACGGGCTTCGAAAGCTTTTTCTTCGACGATTATACGGACAAGATGGAAAAATATATTGACGAGTGGAAAAAGCTTGATTTAAGATTTTCGGGAATAGCTACGGGATTTATGGGCTCGAAGGATCAGATAAGGATCGTTTCGGATTTTATAGAGCGTTTTGCGGACGAAAAGACAATAGTCGTTGTAGATCCGGTAATGGGAGATTACGGAAAGGCATATGCGACGTACACAGACGAGCTTTGCAATGAGATGAAGAAGCTTGTAAAATATGCGGATATCCTTACGCCTAATCTTACCGAGGCGTGTATAATAGCCGATGAGCCCTATAAAAAGAAGCGCCGGATGAAGGATCTGCAATCTCTTGCGGAAAAACTCAGCGAAATGGGCCCTAAGAAGATCGTTATTACGGGGATTGAGCAGGGAGATTATATCGCAAACTATTGCTTTGAACGCGGTAAAGAGGGTAAAATACGTAAGACTCATAAAGTGGGAACCCAGCGTTCCGGCACAGGCGATATTTTTGCCTCGATAATAGCCGCCGACGCGGTAAACGGGGTGGATTTTTACGACTCGGTTAAAAAAGCATCCCAGTTTATAAAGAAATGCATAGAGAAATCCATCGAGATGGATCTGCCGCTGACGGACGGCGTATGCTTCGAAGAGCTGCTTTATAAATTAAAATAACCCATCTGCAGGCAATTTCGATGCCCTCTGCACAAAGGAGCACGAGAGACCTGCGAGTCATCGAAATACATATACGTGAGATGACGAGCGGTTAGGGCTCGACGCTCCGACTGCGGGTTAGAAATTGCCTGTGATGGGTTAGTATCAAACATGTACTTAAAACATACAAATCCCCTTATGTAGCAGGAGAAAATATAATGACAAAAAAATCAATGACAATATTTTACGAAGTTCATGACAACATATATGTTAACCTTACCAACAGATGCCCGTGTGCATGTGTTTTCTGCTTAAGGCAGAATACGGATCACATGGAAGAAAGCAATTCTCTGTGGCTGGAACATGAACCTACGATGGAAGAAATAAAAGAAGCTGCGGGAAAACTTGATTTCGACAAATATAAAGAAGTCGTTTTCTGCGGTTTCGGTGAGCCTACGGAGGCATTTGACAGACTCATAGAAACAGCTCGCTTTATCAAAGAAAATTACGGAAAGAAAATAAGGATAAACACAAACGGTCTGGGAAATCTCGTAAACGGACGTGATATCACACCGGAGCTTAAAGGTCTTGTTGATACTATATCCATAAGTCTCAATACGCCGGATCCCAATAGATATATGGAAGAGGTAAGACCTAAGTTCGGAATAAAATCCTTCGATGCAATGCTCGAATTTGCAAAAGAGGCGAAAAAATATGTGCCCGAGGTCATACTTACAACGGTATCGACGACCATCACAAAAGAAGAAGAGCAGGAGTGCAGTAAAATCTGTGAAGGACTCGGTGTAACATACAGGATTCGCGAATGGGAAGGCTGATCGGATAATGAACGATAATTTTTACTGTAATCTTAAGAATATCGTCGGCGAGGCTAATGTATTAAAAGATGAGCCGATGAGCGCACATACCACATTTCGGATCGGGGGAAACGCCGATTATCTTGTTATGCCAGGTAATGCCGATCAGTTGGAAAACATAGTAAAACTATGCGATGAGAATAAGGCGGATTATATCGTATTGGGAAACGGTTCAAATGTGCTTGTTTCCGATAAGGGCATAAGAGGCGTTGTAATACAGTTCCAAAGAGGCTTTAATGATATAAAAGTCGATGGTGAACATATATATGCTATGGCCGGTGCGCTGCTTTCAAAAATAGCCGCGGAGGCGTCGAAGCACAGCCTTGAGGGCTTCGAATTCGCGTCGGGAATCCCGGGAAGTCTGGGCGGCGCGGTACTTATGAATGCGGGAGCATATGGCGGCGAGATGAAAGATGTTATCGCATATGCGGACGTATATAAACCTTCAGAGGGCGTGGTGCGGTTAACGCCGGACGAGCTGGAGCTTGGATACAGAACCAGTATAATAAAACATACCGACTGGATAGTGCTGGGAGCCGGGATAAACCTGAAAAAAGGTAACAGGGATGAGATCCTGAAAAAGATGGAACAGCTCAGAGAACAGAGAAATTCAAAGCAGCCTGTTGATATGCCGAGTGCCGGAAGTGCATTTAAAAGACCACAGGGATATTTCGCCGGGAAGCTTATTATGGATGCTGGTCTTCGCGGATTCTCGATAGGAGGCGCCGCTGTTTCGGAAAAACATTGCGGATTTCTTGTGAATAAAGGCGGAGCCACTGCGGAAGATATGATGAGGCTCTTTAATGAGGTAAAGCGTATCGTAAACGAAAAATACGGTGTGATGCTAGAACCGGAAGTCAGATTTATAGGGGAATTTTAAGAGTGGAGAGGGCCTATGTATAAACGTCTTGTCATAGTTACGGGAATGTCGGGAGCCGGCAAATCCTCTGCCCTCAATATTCTTGAGGATGCGGGATTTTACTGCGTTGATAATCTGCCTATACCGCTTATAAAAACATTCGCTCAGCTTCTCATAAACAGTTCGGATGATAAGATGAATTGCGCCGCTATCGGGATAGATATACGAAACGGCGAAAGCATAAGCGGAATAGGAAATGTCTTAAATGAACTTTCCGACGAGGAAATACCCTTTGAGATACTTTACATGGATGCCGCCGACAATGTGCTTATAAAAAGATATAAAGAAACCCGAAGAAAGCATCCGCTGGCAGGTGAAGGACGAATAGAAGAAGGCATCTGGCTGGAGCGGGAGAAACTTAAACTGCTGCGAGAGCGGGCCGATTATGTAATAGACACCAGCGGACTCCTGGCGAGAGATTTGAAAAAGACTATTGCGGAGATATTCGTCAGCGATGTTCATTTTAACAGCCTCATGATAAACATAATGTCATTCGGCTTTAAATTCGGAATACCTACGGAGGCGGATCTCGTATTTGATGTGCGCTTTCTGCCGAATCCGTATTACATAGAAGAACTGAAGAAATTGTCGGGAAACGATCCTCCTGTTTCTGAATACGTTATGAGCTTTGATGTTGCAAAACAGTTTGCGGATAAGCTTACGGATATGGTGCAGTTTCTCATACCGAATTACATTGCCGAGGGCAAGAACAGGCTTGTCATCGCGATAGGGTGCACCGGCGGACGCCATCGCTCCGTGACATTTGCTAACGAATTATATAAAAGACTTTCGAAAAACAGCGAGTACGGCCTTACGGTGGAACATCGCGATATGGAAAACGAAAGAAAAGTTAAAGGCTATTAATAATGTCATTTTCATCGGAACTTAAAACAGAATTGGGAAGTATATATGACAGCGCAAGACACTGCCGCCTGGCGGAGCTTGCGTCGTTAGTGTGCTTTTCGGGAAATATAAGTCATGATAATGGCAGATTTGTTGAGGTGTCCTCCGAAAATCAGATAGCGACGGAAGTGTTTTCGGAGCTTATACGAAAACTGTTTTCGACGAATTGCGAGATTTCTGACGGAAGATCTACAAGAAATCTAAAGGCGTTTTCGGCAAGAACGCCTGATGGAGACGGTCTGGATATATTTGAGGCGCTAAAGATAAATGATAAAGATGAGATGCCGGATATACATGCACTTACTGTGAAAAGCTGCTGCAAGAGAGCATTTATGCGCGGAGCGTTTATAGCGGCGGGAGCTGTAAGCAATCCCGATAAGTTTTATCATTTTGAGATAACCTGCCGCAGCGGCGTAATTGCCGAAACAACGGCTGAGCTTATGCAGGCGCTGGATCTTCAGGCCAAGGTGACGGAGCGGCAGTCGCATTTCGTCATATATCTTAAAGAAATAGAGCAGATCAGTAATGCCGTGGGTCTTATGGGCGCGAGACGGTCTTTGCTGGAACTTGAAAATTTCCGGATAGTCCGGGAGATGAGAGGAAACGTAAACAGGCGTGTAAACTGTGAAACCGCAAATATTAATAAAGCGGCTCAGGCTGCAGCACGACAGATAGAGGATATAAAATTCATAGAAAAAAATGCAGGACTGGGTTCCTTGCCGGATGGGCTTGACGAAATGGCAAGGATTAGGTTAGAATACCCTGAGGCGACGTTAGGAGAGCTTGGAACTCATCTTGAGCCGCCAATCGGTAAATCAGGTGTTAATCATAGATTGCGCAGGATAAGCAGTATTGCAATGGCTTTAAGAAGCCGGGGGAGGATGTTATTATGATTAGGAAACCGGTCACTATTAAGATCTCTAACGGATTAGAAGTTCGTCCGATTGCCATGCTGGTGCAGGTGGCGAGTCAGTTCGATAGTGAAATCTACATTGAAAACGGCAATAAGAGGGTGAATGCCAAGAGTATAATGGGAATGATGACATTGGGTCTCGACACTGGTGAGGAGATAATCGTAAGTGCCAGCGGAAACGATGAAGAGATGGCAATGGAGAAAATAGAAAATTACCTTTCGCAGAAGGGATGAAAAAAGCGGGGCTGTTGCGACAGCCCCGTTAGTTTTATTTTCTTTTTGATTAAATAACGGAAAGACTCTGCATCGCGCGGCCATCGATCATCAGGTAGCCGTGTTCGCGCAGGTGATTTTCTGCGGCGGCGGTGAAGTGGTCAGAGAGGGAGTATTCCGACAGGATATTGTGAATCCTGTTAAAACGCTCTGCCTCAAGTGTGTCGCCGTGTATAACGAGCATATAAAAATCCGAGTCGTATTTATAAAGGGAATTTATGCATCCTTCGGGTGCGTTTGCTGCCTTTGAAGCTGAAATTACATCATCGAGGTTAGTGAAGCGGAACGCCTCTACGAGATCCGGCTTTAATTGAGCATCGGCAGAGCCTTCTGACGGGTTTTCGGCTTCTTTTTTTGTCTGCTGGGCAGCGGTCTCGCTGATCTCTTTAATCTTCTTCAGAAGGTTTAAAATACCGTCCGCTCCCGAAATATGAACCTCGGAACCTGATGAAGACGGCGATGCGGAGAAACTTGAAAAGCGTGTATCAAGCTCCTCGGGATCCTTAACCTTTGTGACATTTAATATGAGGCTGTTGGATGTAGGTATAGCTTCGATCATAAGCGGGGTGCCGTTGCTGTCAAAGCCAAACTGCATATTCGCCTGCTGCATCATATCATGAAACAGATTCCGTGTTTTCTCGGAACCGTATGACAATTCGCTTAATTTTATTTTTCTTGTTTCAAGATCATCCTTGGTGAGAATGCATCTTATCTGATTTTCGTTTATTCTTTCTATCTTCATAAGCTTTCGCCCCTGTTCACCTTTTTACATGAAACGGCGAACATGTATATTCGAAATTTTCTGACTTGTTAACTTAGCGCTAGTATAAAGGATTTTGTGGGAATTTGCAATTGCTATTAGGTCCTTTTGTCGATATAATACTTTAAGATTGTGAGAGTGCACAGCACGAAACAATCCGGTAACTAACACTTGAATGTGTTGATATCCGGAGCTAACAACAAGACAAGGGGAGACACAACATGAGATACAGCAACAATGTACTTGCGGGAATCGCATATATCTTTTTCGGAGCGTTATGCCTTATATTAAGGACAGACGTTTTATTTTTGGCTGCAAATTGCCTGGGCATTTTCCTGTGTCTGATGGGAATCATGGAACTTATAAGCGCCAACATTTACGGCGGAGTTGTAAGCCTTTGCCTGGGAATTTTAGCACTTGCTTTAGGATGGCTGGTGCTCTGGGTATGGCTGTATATAGCAGCTGCGGGAATCATAGCATTCGGAATATACAAGCTGAACTCTTATTGCAAGAAAAAAGCCGTAAACGATCCGTTCTGGTGCCCCGAGAGCGTCAGGGCAATACTGTTGATAGTGTGCGGTGTGATCATGTTCCTGAATCTGTGGGCAACAGTATCTGCGATATTCGTTATCATAGGTATACTCCTTATAGTGACCGGTATCATGGCAATATTAGATAACTGACGGAGATGAAGTAATGGCCGGAAATAATAAAAAAAACCGCGGCAAACACGGAAAAGATAAAAAATCTTCGCTTATGTATGTAGTGCTGGCGGCTGTAGCCGTTTTATGCGTAATATTCATACTGAGCACGCTTTTGGGAGAAAGCAAAACAGAAGTCAATCAAAGAGATTATTTTAAGATATCTGATGATTCGCAGGTCGCGCTCGTCATAAACGGACAGCAGAGCGAGAACTTTGCAAAGCTGATAGACGGCAGTATATATGTGCCGTATGAAGTTGTCTGGAACGAAATAAACAGTGCATTTTACGTTGAAGATGCCAGTGATACACTTTATATTGCACTTCCGTCGCAGACGGTTACGTATGCTGTGGGGGATGAGTCGGGATTTTTGTATAAGGATTCCGATGGTACGTATTACATCTTGTACGACTGCATAAAACAGTATACGGATGCTGATATGGAGAGTTTCGGCGACCCCGCAAGGATAGTGATAAGAACCGACTGGGATGGTCTTAAATATGCTGTCGTATCAGGCGAAGGCAATATAAGAACAGAGGCGACAAAATCGGCTGATATAGCCTATAGCTGCTCGAATGGCGAGAGGATTGAGGTTGTTTCGGACGATGGCGAGTGGAGCTGCGTGATGAGCACAGACGGTCACGTGGGATATATAAAGAACACGGAACTCACCGACATAACGGATGCATCGGCAAGAGAGGCAAACGCTGAGCTGACCTTTGAAAGAATTGAGAAAGAGGGAAGCGTAGGCATGGCGTGGGACTACATCGGCGCAGAAGAGGATAACGATGAACTTTCCAGGATGATGGAAGGCGTTTCCGGTCTTAATGTCATATGCCCCACATGGTTTGCATTATCGGATTCATCCGGAAATATCTCGTCTTATGCCAGTGCGCAGTATGTTCAGACGGCTCACGATAATTACGGACTTCAGGTATGGGCACTTGTCGGTGATTACGAGGGAGAAGACGCTACCACCGGAGAGATCTTATCATCTTACGAAAACAGAAGCAGATGTATTTCATCTCTTATTCAAAACGCCTTGACATTGGGGATAGACGGTATCAATATTGATTTTGAACACATAGGTCAGGAATGCGGAGATGCTTATATCGAATTTTTAAGAGAGCTTACCCAGCAGGCACATGCAAACGGACTTATAGTTTCCGTTGATGATTACGTGCCGGGTTATACGTCGCATTACAGACGCGATGCGCAGAACGATATTGTTGACTATGTGATCATGATGGGTTATGACGAGCACACAGCCTACACTGATGAATACGGTTCGGTTGCTTCCTTGCCGTATGTAAGAGAAGGCGTAGAAGCTACGCTGGCGGAGGTTTCGGCGGATAAGCTGATCCTTGCGGTTCCGTTTTATACGAGGGGCTGGACCGTTCCGTTCGGTTCGGATGGATTTACGTCAGAGACGCTTTACATGAAAAATGAGCAGGAATTCATCGATGCCCACGGAATAGAGCTTTCCTGGGATGAAAGCTTAGGGCAGTACGCCGGAAGCGCGGAAGATGACAGCAACAGATATTATATCTGGGTAGAGGACGCAGCGTCGCTGGAAAATAAATTGTCACTCATAGGGGAGTATTCGCTTGCGGGAGCGGCCGGATGGCGGCTAGGAATGCAAAGCGATGATGTTTGGAGTGTCTGGCAGAGCGCGCTTGCACAGTGATAATTTGAAAAAATCAGGAAAGGGGAATAAAAGATGGCTGATTACAATGTGGAATTCAAAACTACGATCATGGGCGGATACGACAAAGAAGATGTACAGAATCAGTTTAAAGCGCTGAAGGAAAACGCACAGTACGAAAAGGATGAGCTTTCAGGCGAAATAGATAAACTGAAGAAAAACATTGAGGAAAAGGATGCGCTTATTGAGGAAAAAGATGCGCTCATTGAGAAGAAGGATACGATCATTAATGAGAAGAATGCCGAAATAGAAAAGCTCAACAAGGATATCGATGAGAAATACAGGGGTTATATTGACAATTACGATACAATAGGAAAGATAGTATACGAAATGCGGATCAAGTCGGATCAGACGCTTGCTGATGCAAATGAGCAGAAAGAGAAAATACTCTCTGAGGCCGACAGCACCGCAAAAGAAAAGCTTGCAAAGGCTCAGTCGGATGTGGATAAGATAATGGCAGAGGGACGCAGGAATTACGAGGCGCTTCAGGATGAGATAAACGATCTTATCGCGCTGGTAAATCAGGTCCAGCAGAAATTTATGAGATCTTTTAAGGCTATACATGAGATTTCCGATACAATGGCAGAGGAAACATTCGGATCTATCGACACAGACGATAACTTTGATGAGGAAGACGAAATATAAGGCGTGCAAATGAATACGATATTTATTAGTACGGACAGAGAAAACCCGGACGAAGAGGTAATGAAGCGTGCGGGCGATATAATAAAAAAGGGCGGGCTTGTGGCATTCCCCACGGAGACGGTATACGGTCTCGGGGGAAACGCGCTGGATCCCATGGCGGCAAAGAAGATATACGCCGCAAAGGGAAGACCATCGGACAATCCGCTTATAATCCACATAGCGTCTTTGAGCGATCTCGAAAAGATAACCGCCGATATTCCCGACGGGGCAAGAAAACTGGCCGAAAAATACTGGCCGGGTCCCCTTACTATGATCTTTAATAAAAGCGAGACGGTTCCCCGGGAAGTGACGGGCGGACTTGATACGGTTGCCGTAAGATTTCCGTCTCACAAGGTGGCCAGCGCATTTATACTTGCCGCCGGCGGTTTTGTAGCCGCACCCAGTGCGAATCTTTCGGGAAGACCCAGTCCGACAAAGGCTGAGCATGTTCTGGAAGATCTCAACGGGCGTATAGACATGATAATCGACGGCGGAGATGCCGATATAGGGCTGGAATCCACAATAGTCGATTTTACGTCCGATATACCTACGGTGCTGAGACCGGGGTATATTACCGAAGATGATGTGAGATGCGCAGTCGGCGAGGCAAAAACCGATGCGGGAATCATCGCGCCGGACAGCGGGATAAAACCCAAGGCTCCGGGAATGAAATACAGGCATTACGCGCCGAAAGGCGATCTTACGATAGTCGAGGGAGAGAAAGAGAAAGCTGCAAAGCTTATAAATTCGCTTATAAGTGAAAAAGAAGCCGAAGGTTTTAAGACGGCTGTGCTTTGTAGCGAGGAGACAAAAGAGCTTTACGACAGCCCGGTCGTAATAGCACTCGGTTCGCTGTCCAGTGAGGATGACATAGCACACCATCTTTTTGACGCCCTCAGAAGGCTTGACAGCGAGGGAGCGGAATTTATTTATTCCGAATCGTTTAATACCGGGCACATAGGAACGGCCATAATGAACCGTTTGCTTAAGGCAGCGGGGCATAAGGTGATAAAAGCATAAGGTAAACAGGAGGAAAACAAAATGATAGCATTAGGATGCGACCACGGCGGATACAAGCTCATGGTTCATGTAAAGAAGCACCTTGAGGAAAGAGGACTTGAGTACAAAGATTACGGAACATACTCTGAGGAGTCCTGCGATTATCCCGTATACGGAAAAAAGGTTGCCGAGGCGATCGTTTCCGGAGAGTGCGATAAGGGAATACTTATCTGCGGAACAGGTATAGGAATATCCATAACCGCAAACAAATATAAAGGAATACGTGCGGCAGTCTGCTCCGATTGCTTCAGCGCAGAGGCTACAAGATCCCACAACGATGCAAACATTATCGCATTCGGTGAGAGAGTTGTAGGACCCGGACTTGCATGCAAGATAGTAGATACGTTCCTCGACACACCGTTCTCGGGAGACGAGAGACATATACGCAGATTAAGCCAGATAGAAAGATCGGAGGATTGAAATGGGCAAGGTTCATGTCATGGACCATCCGTTGATCCAGCATAAAATAGGAATCATACGAGAGGAATCCACCAGCTCGAAGGAATTCCGCGAAATGATAAAAGAGATAGCCATGCTCATGACGTATGATGCATCAAGAAATCTCGATATGGAAGATGTCAACATAAAGACGCCGATATGTGAGACAACAGTAAAGCGTCTCGAAGGCAAGAAAATGGCAGTAGTGCCCATACTTCGCGCAGGACTTGGTATGGTAGACGGAATACTTACGATAATCCCGGCGGCAAAGGTGGGTCACATCGGATTATACAGAAATCCTAAGACGCTTGAGCCTATCGAGTATTACTGCAAGCTCCCGTCGGATATTTCAAAACGTGAGGTATTCGTTACGGATCCTATGCTTGCAACGGGCGGATCGGCTGCGGCTGCCATAACGATGCTTAAGGCTAAGGGTGCGAAGAAAATCCGTTTTCTTTGCATAATAGCTGCGCCGGAGGGTGTAAAGAAGCTTCAGGAGGAGCATCCCGACGTTGATATTTATGTAGGCGCTCTGGATGAAAAGCTGAACGATCACGGATATATAGTGCCCGGTCTGGGTGATGCGGGAGACCGCATTTTCGGAACCAAATAAAAGGATATTTGGTGTTTTATTGTTATTAGGTTATGTTTAAATGTGAATGTTTATTCTGTGATGCATAGTTCGTGAAAGATATATCAGAATTGCGTATGGAAGGCATTTTATTCTTTAGATTTTGACAGAATTGTGTTAATTTATTATGGAAAATGAATTTTAACATTCACTATAAAAAGGTAGGGGTAAGTAAAAATGGCAAAGAAAAATTTAAACAAGATCGTAGTCATCGGTGCCGGTAATGTCGGCGAAACAATTGCGTATACGCTTATGATCCGTGAGCTTGCAAACGAGATCGTGCTTGTTGACATCAACGCTAAGCGTGCACAGGGAAGTGCTCTTGATATCGCTCACGGCACAGCTTTCTTTGAGCAGATCTCCGTTCGTTCCGGCGGATACGAGGAGTGCGCAGATGCAAACATCATAATCGTTTCAGCAGGTATCGGCAGAAAGCCCGGCCAGACAAGACTTGAGCTTGCAAAGGTAAACGTATCAATAGCTACAGACGTTGCTAAGAACATAAAGAAATATGCTAACGATCCGATCATCATAGTTGTTTCCAACCCGGTTGATATCCTTACAATGGCTATCCAGAAGGAGACAGGATATTCACAGAACCGTGTTATCGGAACAGGTACGTCTCTTGATACAGCACGTCTTCGTTACCTCGTTGGAAGAGAGTGCGGCGTAAACGTAAAGGACGTTATCGCATATGTTCTCGGTGAGCATGGTGACAGCCAGGTTGCTCTTTGGAGCCGTGTAAGACTCGGTGGTATTTCTCTTTCAGGTTTCCAAACCCAGTTCAATATGGAGCTCGATCATGACGCTATCTCTAAGGAAGCAAGAGATTCGGGCGCAGAGATCATCAAGGAGAAAGGTGCTACATACAACGGAATCGCAATGGCTACATCGAGAATCGTAGAAGCTATTGTTAAGAACGAGAACGCTGTTCTTGCCGTATCTCACCTCCTTGTAGGAGAAAAGTATGGTTCATGGGAAGGAATCGCAATGAGCGTTCCCTGTATCATCAATGAGAACGGAATCCAGAAGAGTGTTTACATCAACATGGATGATGATGAGAGAGTCGCTATGGACAAGTCTGCTGAGACGATGCGCGATTTCTGGAACAGCCTTCAGTAATTAATTTATAACATTAACGCTTAAAAGCTCCTTTTTGCAGGTTTAACCGGCAAATGGGGGCTTTTTTATCGTCTATCGAACCCCATATTGTTGACATTGACATAGTGCATTGATAAAATCCTGTCTTTGACAGTTTTAAAGAATTTAACTCGCTATAACGCCTGAAAGTA
>CAYMAY010000006.1:27572-43576 GCA_964388555.1 uncultured Lachnospiraceae bacterium | reverse complement strand
GGAGCATTTGAAGGAAAGGATCCCACGCTGAGCAAAGCAGTCAGGGAGTTTGGAACATGGATCGGAAAAAGCGGTAACTCGCTTGTATATGGCGGCTCAAAATCAGGATTGATGGGAGTGCTAGCAGAAAGTACAATAAATGCCGGAGGCTTTGTTACAGGCGTTGAACCACAGTTTTTTATTGACAGAGAAGCTCAATACGAAGGATTGTCGGAATTGATCATCACAAAAGATATGGCAGATCGTAAGAGCAAAATGATTGAGCTTGGCGATGCCTTTATTGCATTTCCCGGCGGAACCGGAACATTAGAAGAAATATCAGAGGTAATGTCGAAGGTATCATTGCAGCAGATGGACGCGCCCTGTATCCTGTATAATATTAATGGCTACTATGACAGCCTCAAAGCGCTTCTCGCGCATATGATCGACATGGGATTGTCGTCAGAAGAGCGTCAAAAGGGAATATATTTTGCCGATAGTCTGGATGAGATAAAGGACATTTTGTCGAGTCATAAAATCCGGGTCGGTTGATTCGTAAATAAAAATCATTAAGAAAAGGCAATATGCATATGGAATGGATCGATGGAAAAAGAAGATGCCGCTGGGCAAATCCGAAAAATGAACGTTATATCCGTTACCATGACGAAGAATGGGGAGTTCCGGTTTATGATGATCAGAAACTTTTCGAAATGCTGATACTGGAGTGCTTTCAGGCCGGGCTTTCGTGGGAGTGTGTGCTGAACAAGCGGGAGGCATTTCGAGAGGCGTTTGACGATTTTGACCTAAATAAAATCTGTGACTATGACGAAAGGAAGCTGGAATCGCTGAGAAATGATCCGGGTATTATTCGCAATCGTCTGAAAATCCGGGCCGCCGTAACTAATGCGCAGATATTTCGTGAAATACAGCAGGAGTATGGCAGCTTCAGCGCTTATCTCTGGCATTGGACAGATGGCAGGATAATCTATGAAAATACACTGGCAACCTCACCACTGTCCGATGAAATATCAAAAGATTTAAAGAAGCGCGGTATGAAATTCGTCGGGACAACCGTAGTCTACGCCTATCTGCAGGCGGTCGGTGTTATCAATTCCCACGAGGACGGATGTTTTTTATCACAAAAAAACAGACAAACGAAAGAATGCAAAAATGAGCAGGAAGAATGGACACCAATTCATTTTATAAGGTGAAGAGATTAATGGGGAAAAAGGAGCGAACAGAAGAAGTTATTTTCATGAATATGTGCATGGTTTATGACGATGCGGGAAATGTGCTGGCACTTGATAAGGTGGGCAGCAATTATTCCGGCACTACATTTCCGGGCGGTCACGTGGAAGCGGGAGAAACATTTACGGAATCCGTTATCCGTGAAATCAAAGAAGAGACGGGGCTGACTATAAAGCATCCCAAACTCACGGGAATTTATCACTGGATGAGAGACGGCATCCGAAATGTTGGATTTATGTACAAGACAAATGAATTCGAAGGAGAACTTTTATCTTCAGAAGAAGGAAAGGTTTACTGGATTTCAGGAGAAGAATTCCTGAAAAAGCCTCTTGCACCGGGAATGGTGCAGGTCTGGCAGATGATGCACGACGACAACGCCATGGAGTGTCTGCAAACACTGACACCGGATGGCATCGTATCGAAGATCCAGTAAAAAATTTCTTGACTGCTGCAAAAAAAAGAAATAGAATGCGAAAAGACGAGTAGCTGATGGGCGTAAATCCAGTTGTGCTGCTCGTTTGCATTATAAAAAATAATAAAAGATAAAAAAGTGTGTAGCTTATCAGCGTAAGTCCGACTTATGCGGTAAGTGCACACTTTTTTTGTGGAAAGAGGAGGCACATAAGAAGATGGCAGAAAACAATAAGATGAAGGAAATGCCGGTGAATAGACTCATGATCCAGATGGGTATACCGATGATCTTATCAATGGCATTGCAGGCAGTCTACAATATTGTAGACAGTGCGTTTGTAGGAAACATGGGAGAAGGCAGTGAGGCGGCTCTTAATGCTCTTACACTGGTATTTCCGGTACAGATGATAATGGTGGCGCTTGCGGTTGGAACGGGAGTAGGAACGAACGCCTTGCTTGCGCTTACTCTTGGTCAGCAAAAAAGTGAAAAGGCGGCGAAGGTAGCCGGAAACGGTCTGTTCCTTGGCGTTCTGATCTATGTAGTATGTTTGGTTTTCGGATGCGTTGGCGTGCCGGCATACATCCATATGCAGACTGCGGATACACAAGTGTTTGAAATGGGTGTAACTTACCTGAGAATTTGCTGCGTTTTGTCGCCGGGAGTGATCTTTCAGGCGCTGTTCGAAAAATTGCTGCAATCGACAGGTCGCTCTCTTTATTCCACGATTGCCCAGATTGTGGGAGCCATTACAAATATCGTCCTCGATCCGATAATGATCTACGGAATCGGATTTATGCCAAGACTTGGCGTGGCAGGCGCTGCATATGCGACGGTAATAGGTCAGTTTGTTGCAGCAATTCTGGGCTATGTTTTTCATAAAAAATTAAATCGCGAATATCAGCAGGGCATACGTTATATGCGACCGGATGCAAATATCATTAAAGGAATTTATTCAATCGGACTTCCGGCGATCATAGCACAGGCGCTCATGTCATTTATGGTTTATGCGATGAATCTGATCCTGAAATTCAATCCTGCGGCTCAGACAGCGTATGGCCTGTTTTACAAGGTACAGCAGTTCGCACTGTTTATGGCGTTTGGCTTAAGAGATGCCATCACGCCGATCGTGTCATTTGCTTACGGGATGCGCAGCAAAAAGAGAATCCGCGACGGAATCAAATTTGGATTACTCTATACCATTACGCTCATGATCTTTGCAGTGGCCGTAACAGAGATTTTTCCGAGTGCTTTTGCTGATCTGTTTAATGCGGGACAGTCCAGAGAATATTTTGTAGGAGCGATGCGGATCATCTCAATCAGTTTTGTTTTTGCGGGAATCAATGTAGCATATCAGGGGATCTTCCAGGCACTTTCTGCTGGAATGGAATCACTTGTGATCTCATTGATAAGACAGCTCGTTTTGATCCTGCCGCTTGCGGGGATACTCTCTGTTTTTGTAAGAAATGGTCAGGCAGAATTATCAATTATCTGGTGGGCGTTTCCCGTAACGGAACTTGTTGCCTGCGTGATTGGATACATATTTTTAAAGAGGATTAACAGGTGCATGGTAGATGTTTTGACTTGATAGGAAAAATCAGGTAAAACACAGATGATGCATGGCTTGTTAAAAATGGTCTTGATGTTGGCTCGAAATGGCCTTCATAAAGGCCATTAATTTTTTGAAGTTATATATTCTTGCTTTATTTTTAAAAAGATATAGATTTATCGGTTTTTTATGATACTATTAACAAAACGGGCGAAATCCCGGAAAAAAAACATGTAAAGTTATATAAAAATTGTTTGTGGAGGACGTTATGACCAAACAGGAAAAGATGCACGAATTAAAAGTTCTGGCAGCGCAGATCCGCATGGAGACGATGAAGATCATCGGCTCAAGAGGCTTCGGCCATGTTGGCGGATCTATGTCTCTGGCAGATGCAATGGCAGTACTTTACGGGGCGTATATGAAGATCGACACGAAGAACCCCAGATGGGAAGGACGTGACTGGTGTGTACTTTCAAAAGGACATGCAGGCCCTGTTATGTATGCAACTCTCGGAGTAATGGGATTCTATCCTGTAAGCGATGCTTACACACTTAATCAGCCGGGTACGGATTTCCCGTCACACACAGACAGAAGTAAAACAAAGGGCGTAGACCTTACGACGGGTTCTCTCGGACAGGGAATCAGTGAGGCAGTAGGCGCAGCTCTTGGCTTCAAGATCAAGAAGCAGGATAACAGAGTATTCGTATTCGTCGGCGACGGAGAGTCCGATGAGGGACAGGTTTGGGAGGCAGCTCAGTTTGCAGCTCATTACAACCTTGACAACCTTATCTGCTTCGTAGACGACAACAAGCGTCAGCTCGACGGAGCTTGTGACACTGTCATGAGCCACAAGAAGGGCGTAGGTGCCAAGTTCGACGCAGAGGGCTGGAATGTTATAAATGTAGTAGACGGAAACGATGTAGAACAGATATACGATGCGATCGCACAGGCATACGAGAAGAAGGGTGCTCCCACATGTATCGTACTCAATACGATAAAGGGTAAGGGCGCAACATTCGCAGAGCCGACAGGCGCACACTCATCACAGCCTTCCAAGGAAGAGTGGGATGAAGGTATTGCAGCAGTTGAGGCTGCTTACGAAGCTGTAAAGAACGCTTAATAAGGAGGCAGTGAGAATTAATATGAGTTTTACATTGATTGGAAATCATGAATCAGATAAAAGGGCAAACAGAGACGGATATGTTGCCGCAATGATCGATATGATGGGAAAAGATGAGACCATCGTTCATGTTGACTGCGACCTTGAGGGATGCATCAACGTAGGAAAAATAGCTAAAGCATTCCCGGAGAGAGTATTCAACGCAGGAATCGCAGAGCAGAACGCAATGGGCGTTTCAGGCGGACTTGCTGCTAACGGCTTCAAGGTATTCGTTCATTCATTCGGATGCTTCGCTGCAAGAAGAGCATTTGACCAGGCATTCCTCGCAGCAGGATATTCAAAGGTTCCGGTACACGTTGTCGGTTCTGACCCGGGAGTTACGGCTGCATTCAACGGCGCTACACATATGCCTTTTGAAGATGCAGGCCTTTACATGAACGTACCGAACGCAGTAGTTCTTGACTCTGCTGATTATGCTCAGACATATGCACTTACAAAGGCATGTGCCGCATATCCGGAAATTTCATACCTTCGTCTTATCAGAAAGGGCTTCAAGACAGTTTATGCTGACGGCTCTGAGTTTGAGATCGGCAAGGGTGTTACTCTTAAAGACGGAAAAGATGTTACGATCATTGCTTCCGGAATAATGCTTGACGAGGCTCTTAAGGCATATGAGCAGCTCGACAAGGAAGGCATCTCCGCAAGAGTTATCGATATGTTCTGCTGGAAGCCTATCGACGAGGAGCTTATCCTCAAGGCAGCAGCTGAGACAGGCGCTATCGTATCTGCTGAGAACCATCAGGTTGGCACAGGCCTTGGATCCGCTATTGCAAACGTTCTTGTTAAGAACAGCCCGGTACCGATGGAGATGATCGGAATCCAGAACCGCTACGGACAGGTTGGACCGCAGGATTTCCTTATGAAGGAATACAACCTTACAGCTGATGACATCGTAGCAGCAGCAAAGAAAGCTATAAGCAGAAAGTAATTGGTAATTACAAAATAAAGCTAAGTTAGGAGAAGGAAAAATGGAAATTGCATTAGTTATGGAGTACAGCACATGTGCTAAGAATGCTCTAGTTTATGAGACACTTAAAAAGGTAGCTGAGAAGAACGGACATACTGTAACAAACTACGGACAGTTTGATCCTGATGACAATCGTCAGACGTATATCCAGAACGCATTCTTCATCTCTGCTCTTCTTAATTCCGGAGCTGCAGATTTCGTAGTAACAGGCTGTGGCACAGGCGAAGGCGCTATGATCGCAGCAAATGCTATGCCGGGTGTTGTATGCGGACTTTGCTCAGATCCGACAGATTCATTCCTGTTCACACAGGTTAACAACGGAAACTGCATGGCGCTTCCTTATGCTAAAGGCTGGGGATGGGCCGGAGAAGTTAATCTTGAGTATCTCTTCGAGAAGCTCTTCGTTCAGGAGCCCGGCGGCGGATATCCCGAGAGCTCTGCAAAATCCGAGCAGGAGAACGCAGCTCGTACAACGAAGCTTAAATCTTATTCACATCCGAAATTTACGGATCTGCTTGCTGCTATCGATGATGAGGATCTTATTGAGCGCATCAAGGGCGGCTTCGCAGGAAAGAGATATGATCTCTTCAAAGAAAAATGCAAATGTCCTGAGATCCTTAAGGCAGTAGATGCTGTAATAAAGTAATTTTTATAAAGTAACGTCAAGTAAAGAAAGGCTCATTGATCTGACGGACAGTGAAATGAGCCTTTTGCTTTAAATAAAGTCGAAAAATAAAGCAAAAAATCCAAAAATGTATGGATTTATAGCGCTTTTGTGATAGAATATGAAGTGCGGGTTTAAGCGTCCCGTGATTTGGTTTTATTAAGGAAAAAAAGAAAATAAATTTTTTCTCACGAAGAAAGGGGTAACTATTATGGCTTTAATGACAGGTGAACAGTATGTTGAAAGCATGCGCAAGATGAATCTTCAGGTTTACATGTTTGGCGAGAAGATTGAGAATCCGGTTGACAACCCGATCTTAAGACCCTCACTTAACTCTGTAAAGGCAACTTACGACGCAGCTCAGGATCCGGAGACAGAGGATCTTATGACAGTCGTTTCTCCTTACACAGGCGAAAAGGTAAACCGTTTCACACACATTCATCAGAGCACAACAGACCTTATGAACAAGGTTAAGATGCAGAGAATGCTCGGACAGAAGACAGCAGCTTGCTTCCAGAGATGCGTAGGAATGGATGCTTTCAATGCTACATTCAGCACAACATACGAGATCGACCAGAAGTATGGCACATCTTATCACAAGAATTTCGTAGAGTTCCTTAAATACTGCCAGACAAACGACTGGACAGTTGACGGAGCTATGACGGATCCTAAGGGCGACAGAGGCCTTGCTCCTCACGCACAGGTTGATCCGGATATGTACCTTCATGTTGTTGAGCGTCGTCCTGACGGTATCGTTGTTCGCGGAGCAAAGGCTCACCAGACAGGTATCGTAAACTCTCAGGAAGTTATCGTTATGCCGACCATCGCTATGGGACCGGACGATAAGGATTATGCAGTAGCATTCGCAGTACCGACAGACGCTGAAGGTATCCTTATGATAATCGGACGTCAGTCATGCGATACAAGAAAGCTTGAGAACACCACTATCGACGTAGGAAACAGCGAGTTCGGCGGAGTTGAGGCTCTTGTAGTATTCAACGATGTATTCGTTCCTAACGATCGTATATTCCTTAACGGTGAGACAGAGTTCGCAGGAATGCTCGTAGAGCGTTTTGCAGGATATCACAGACAGAGCTACGGCGGATGTAAAGTTGGTGTCGGCGATGTTCTTATCGGCGCAGCAGCAGTTGCAGCTGATTACAACGGCGTTCCGAAGGCTTCTCATATCAAGGATAAGCTCATCGAGATGATGCACCTCAACGAGACATTATATTGCTGCGGTATCGCATGCTCTGCAGAAGGACATCCGACAGCATCAGGAAACTACATCATCGACCTTCTTCTTGCAAACGTATGTAAGCAGAACGTTACACGTTTCCCGTATGAGATCGCTCGTCTTGCAGAGGATATCGCAGGCGGTATCTTCGTAACAGCTCCTTCAGAGGCAGATTTCAGAAGCGATGCAGTTGGCAAGTATGTTGAGAAGTATCTCCGCGGCGTTGATGGCGTTAAGGTTGAGAACCGTATGCGTATCCTCAGACTTATCGAGAACCTTTGCCTTGGAACAGCAGCAGTCGGATATCGTACAGAGTCCATGCACGGTGCAGGTTCACCGCAGGCTCAGCGTATCATGATCTCTCGTCAGGGCAACCTTCCGATGAAGAAAGAGCTTGCTAAGAAGATCGCTAAGGTTGAAGAGTAATCAATTAATCAGGAGGATTATATAGCAATGAGTTGGCAGGAGATTTATGAATCCAGACAGATGCCGGTTGAGGAGGCTATTAAGCTTGTTAAATCCGGAGACCGCGTTTTACTGGGTCATGCCGTAGGAATTCCTACATATATTACTGATGCAATGGTAGACCACAAGGAAGACTATCATGATGTTGAGATGGTTCAGCTCGTTCCCATGGGCAACTGCAGATTCAGCGAGCCCGGAACAGAAGGACATTTCCGTCTTAATTCGTTTTTCTGCGGCGGTCTGAATAAAAAAGATATCATGGAGGGTCGCGCGGACTTTACGCCCTGCTACTTCAATGAATTCCCGGGACTCTTCCAGGATGAAGTTCCGATAGATGTTGCAATCCTTCAGGCTGCACCGCCTGATAAGCACGGCAACATCAGCTTCGGTGTATCAATAGATTACGCTATCGAGGCTACAAGATATGCAAAGAAGGTTATCGTTGAGATAAATGATCAGATGCCCAGAACCTTAGGTGACACCACGGTTCCGGTAGACATGATCGATGCTTTCGTAATAAACAGCCATCCGGTTCTTGAGCTTCCTATAGCTAAGATCGGTGATACTGAGAAGGCTATCGGCGAGAACTGTGCTAAGCTTGTTAAAGATGGCGATACACTTCAGCTTGGTATCGGCGCTATCCCGGATGCAGTACTTCTCTTCCTTAAGGACAAGAAGGATCTGGGAATCCATTCGGAAATGATTTCTGACGGTGTTGTAAGCCTTGTTGAGGCAGGCGTTATAACAAACCAGAAGAAGAATTTCCATACAGGAAAGAGCGTTGTTAACTTCCTTATGGGTACAAAACGTCTGTATGATTATGCAGATGACAACCCGGCAGTTGCAATGTTCCCGGTAAGCTATGTAAACAATCCTTATATCGCAGCTAAGAACGACAACCTTGTTGCTATCAACTCCTGCGTACAGATTGACTTCACCGGTCAGATCTGCTCAGAGAGCGTTGGTGCAAACCAGATAAGCGGAGTTGGCGGACAGGTTGATTTCGCAAGAGCAGCTAAGATGAGTAAGGGCGGACGTTCGATAATAGCTATCGCTTCTACAGCAGGAAAGGGAAAGATCTCCAAGATCGTTCCGCTTCTTGATAACGGAGCAGTTGTTACCACATCCAGATGTGATGCCGACTACGTTGTAACGGAGTATGGTATTGCTCATCTTAAAGGAAAATGCATAAGGGAGAGAGCTAAATCACTTATCGCGATCGCTCATCCTGATTTCAGACCCGGACTTATAAAGGCGTTTGAAGAGCGTTTCCATTGCAGCTACGAATAAAAAGATCCAAGGCGGGATTTAATATCCCGCCTTTTTATGGAAAATATAAGGTATACCAGTAAAATACTGGAAATACTTTGATAAAGGGCTTGATCATGAATACGGAACACGCAAAGATAATAGAAAAAATACTTGATGAAAAGGTAAGACCTACGCTTTTTTCACACGGCGGAAATGTGGAGCTTGTAGACATAAAAAACGATATAGCTTATGTTAAAATGACAGGCCACTGCAGCGGATGTCCGTCGGCAATATATACTTTGGAGAGTGTTGTAAAGGAAGAGGTTCTTAATAATACCAAAGTTGTAAAGGATGTAAAGCTCCATCAGGAGGTGAGCGACGAGCTTATTGCATTTGCCAAAACTCTGATGAATAAGCGATAAAATTCTTTACTTTAAAAATGAATTGCAATATAATGCAGTTTGGAGTTAAGGCGGCGAATATTCTATATGAAATTTTTCACCAGAAAAATACTAACAGGCAGTAAGAGGCGTCCTTTTGTGCTTTTTAACAGCACGTCTTTTTTTGCTATAATGGTGCTGGTTTCGGCTTTGTTGTTATCAGGGTGTAATTTCGGAACGTCATATTCCGTAAATGCCGTAGACAACGAGGCAGAAAGCACGTCATACATAATGAGTACCATGGTTACGCAAAGGTGGTACGGCGACAAGGCTAAGGATACGTGCAAAGAGATAGAGAAAGCACTGCAGGAGTTTGAAAACGAAACATCACTTTATATAGAAGAAAGTGAGATAAGCGCCATAAATGAGGCCGCGGGCAAGGAGTATGTCAAAGTTTCAGATGAGATGTTTGACGTCCTGAAGCAATCGAAACAGCTTTGTGAAGAATCAGGGGGCGATTTCGATATAACGGTAGGTCCTCTTGTGCTGTTATGGAATATAAACGGGCAGGATGGCGATCCGCGGGTTCCGTCCCAAAGTGAGATAGACGAAGCGCTTGAAAAAGTGGATTATGAAAAGCTTCTACTCAATGAAGACGATAAATCCGTAATGCTGGCCGAAGAGGGAATGAAAATAGACCTTGGAGGAGACGGCAAGGGTTATGCGACGGCTCTTATGAGGAGCATAGTCGAGAAAAACGAAGTGGAGGGCTTTCTTTCCGTTGGCGGTAATATGCTCGTTATCGGAAAAAATCCCGAAGGCGAAGATTTCAATATCGGCATAAGGGATCCGCTTAAAGACGCAAATTCGTATTTCGCGACCATAAATATAGACGGCTATACCATGGCCACATCCAGCGCGGCGGAGATCTTTTTTGAAGAGGATGGTGTGAAGTACCATCATATACTTGATCCAAAGACGGGTTATCCCGGTGATTCGGATCTGCTGCAGGTAACGGTTGTATCGGAAGACGGGCTTCTGGCTGATGCGCTTTCCACAACGATATTTATAAAGGGCAGCGAATGTCTCGATGAGTATATGAATAGAGACGACTGTATGGTGCTTGCCGTAACGCAGGACAAGGAAGTATATGCTTCCGAGGGAATATGGGACAGACTGAGTCCTGTTTATGATTCGGGCTATACGTTTAATGAGGAGTAACAAATTTTGTTATCAACGCAATTACGCGTTATAAATATTATTAGAAAGAGATGAGGAGGTGAGCTTTCCCGTGAAACATATCAGTGGCGTAAAAGTGCCGCATTTTAAGCACACAACGCACGAAACGCCGATAAAAATGGATGTGCCCGCACAGGTCACAATTCCAATGGCTATGCATATCGGAGCTCCCTGTAAACCGGTTGTTGCCAAAGATGATGAGGTAAAGGTCGGGCAGCTTATAGGTGAACCACAGGGTTTTGTGGCAGCTCCTATATATGCAACGGTTTCAGGAAAGGTAAAAGAGGTTACAAGCAAACAGCTTGCAGGTGGAAAAGTCCCAGTAGTAGTTATTGAGTCCGACGGACTCCAGACTGTTGCAGAAGGGATCACACCGCCGGACATTCATGATAAGGACAGCTTCCTTGCTGCGGTAAGGACAAGCGGACTTGTAGGTCTTGGTGGTGCAGGTTTCCCCACAAGTGTCAAGCTTTCGGTTAAGGAGCCGGCAAAGGCGGAGTATCTTATCATAAACGGCGCAGAGTGTGAGCCGTATCTTACATCCGACTTTACAACGATGGTTTCTGACACCGACAACATGATAAAGGCTATTCAGTATGTATGCAAATATGTAGGAATAGACAACGTAATAATGGGAATCGAGACAAATAAGCCGGAGGCTATAGAGCTTTTCGAAAAGAAAGCATCTGAGATAGGCTACAATTTCCAGGTAAAACGTCTTCCGTCACAGTACCCGCAGGGTGCCGAGAAAGTGCTTATCTACAACTGCACAGGAAGAGTAGTTCCGGCCGGAAAGCTTCCGCTTGATGTAGGATGTATCGTTATGAACGTTACATCACTGGCGGTTCTCGGAAACTTCATCAATACGGGAATGCCCCTTGTAAACAAGTGCGTTACCGTAGATGGATCTGCTGTTAAAAAGGCAGGAAAAGTCATCGCTCCTATCGGAACATCTGTTCACGATATAGTAGAGGCGCTTGGCGGATACAAGTGTGCACCGAAGAAGATCCTCTTTGGTGGTCCTATGATGGGAATGGCGCTTCCGTCGGATGATATTCCGATAATGAAAAATACAAACGGTGTTCTCGCTTTCGACGAGAAGGATGCTATCCTTCCGAAGGAGACGTCGTGCATAAACTGCGGACGCTGCGTTTCACATTGTCCGTTCAGCCTTATGCCCAACAGAATTTCAAGGGCATACAAGATAGGCGATGTTGATGAGCTTAAGGCTCTTCATGTAACCACGTGTATGGAATGCGGCTGCTGTTCGTTCGTTTGTCCGGCAAAGAAAGACCTTGTACAGACAAACAAGCTTGCAAAAGCTATGGTAATGAAGAAGAAGTGAGGAGGATAAAGAAATGAATGAAAATCAGCTTATTATGAATATTTCTCCTCATATTCGTTCCAAGGATTCAACGAACACGATAATGAGGGACGTTATCATCGCTCTTATGCCTACACTTGTGGCAGCCGGCGTGATATACGGAGGACGTGCGATAGCAGTTGTTGCAATCTCTGTTATTGCAGCTGTCGTATCAGAGTTTTTAGCAGAGAAGGCTATGCAGAAGGAAGTAACGGTCAGAGATCTTTCGGCCGTTGTTACCGGTATTCTCGTAGCATATTGCTGTCCGGTAGGCATACCGTTCTGGATGGTAGCTTTCGGAAGTGCCGTAGCTATTGTTATAGTTAAGCAGCTTTTCGGCGGACTTGGCCAGAACTTCGCGAACCCTGCCATCACGGCAAGAATCATACTGTTTATATCTTTTGCATCCTCTATGGCAGACTGGACAACGGGTTATCCCGATGCTATAGCAGGTTCCACACCGCTTGCAACATTTGACGCAAGCTATATGGATCTGTTCATGGGTAATGTTTCAGGATGTATCGGTGAGACATGCAAGCTTACTCTTCTTATAGGTGTGGCTTATCTTCTTATAAGAAAAGTTATAACATGGCATACACCTGTATGCTTTGTGGGAGCTGTATTCCTTTTGAGTGCTGCTCTCGGATCTGATCCGGTATATGCTATCCTTTCGGGTGGTGTGTTCCTCGGAGCATTTTTTATGGCAACAGATTATGTTACATCGCCGTCAACAAAACTTGGACGTGCTATATTCGGTATCGGATGCGGCTGCATGACTGTACTTATCAGATCTTTCTGCAGCTATCCGGAAGGCGTTTCCTTCGGAATACTTCTTATGAATATCCTTGCGCCTCATATCGAGCGTCTTACAATGGCGAAAACTTTCGGAGGTGAGGGAAAATGAAAAAAGAAGGATATGTAGCACCTGTCATAGTCCTCACGGTTATATGTCTTGTTTTCGGATTCTTGCTTAGCTACGTTAATTCGATAACAGCTCCGATAATCGAGACGGCGGCAGCTGAAACAGCTGAGTTGGCAAAGAAAGAAGTTCTTCCCGACGGTGATTCCTTTACGGAGATCACAGACGTTGAGCTCCCGGAAGCGATAGATCAGGCATTCGCAGCAGGAAACGGTGCGGGTCATGTATATTTCGCGACAGGAAGCGGATACGGCGGAGATATGCAGATAATTGTCGGAATCGATTCTGACGGATACATTACCGGAACCCAGGTACTTTCACACAGCGAGACCGCAGGTCTTGGAGCCCGTGTCGCTGCGGAAGATTGGAATTCACAGTTCCCGGGAGAGGATTCATCGCTCAGCGACGTAACGGTAATAAGCGGATCGACAATTTCGTCTAATTGCTTCATAAATCTCGTTAAGGCAGCTTTTGAAGCAAACGACATTATAACAGCAGAGGGGGAGTGATTCCATGGCAGGTAAAAAACCGAGCAAATTAAAGGTATTGACGGCGGGAATCATCAGAGAAAACCCCGTACTTGTACTTATATTAGGAACATGTCCTACGCTTGCAGTCACCACATCGGCCGTAAACGGTGCCGGAATGGGTCTTGCAGCTGCGATAGTTCTTATTGGCTCAAACATAGTTATATCAGCTCTTAAGAGCATTATACCCGACAAGGTTCGTATACCTTGTTACATAGTAGTTATCGCAAGTTTCACAACGTTGATAGAAATGATATTTGAGGCCTTCATACCGGACTTGTATGATGCGCTGGGACTGTTCCTGTCACTGGTTGTTGTTAACTGTATCATACTTGGCCGTGCGGAAGCATTCGCAAGCAAGAACTCAGTTGTTGATTCACTTCTTGACGGCGTAGGTATGTCAATAGGATTTACATTTGCGCTCTTATTCATGGGTTCTATCCGTGAGATACTTGGAAGCGGCACATGGTTTGGAATGCAGATATTCCCGGAGGGAGCTACCACCATTTCAATAATGACGCTTGCACCCGGCGGCTTCTTTACATACGGCTGCATAATAGCGCTTATCAATAAGCTGACAAAGGGAAGAGCGATCAAGAAGAAAGACTTCGACTGCGAATCCTGCGGAGCATGCGGATCATGCACCGGATGCAGCGGAGCAGAAGGAGGTAGTGCGAAATGACAGGTTTTATAGCAATACTTATATCCTCCATTCTCGTGCAGAACTTTGTATTATCTAAGTTCCTTGCAATATGTTCGTTCCTTGGAGTATCTAAAAACCTTAAATCCGCTACGGGCATGGGCGTATGCGTTATCTTCGTCATGCTTGTTTCAACGGCGGTTACATGGCCTGTATACCATCTTATCCTTGAGCCCAACGGTCTCGGATACCTTCAGACCATTGTATTTATACTTGTAATCGCATCACTTGTTCAGTTCGTTGAGATGTTCGTTAAGAAGTCATCCCCGACGCTCTACAGCGCACTGGGAATCTTCCTTCCGCTTATCACAACAAACTGTGCAGTACTTGGTGTTGTTGTTCTTAACATAACAGAGTCATACAGCTTTGCAGAGTCTATGGTTAACTCACTTGGCGCAGGACTTGGCTATCTCTTAGCTATGTTCCTTTTCAACGGCGTAAGAAGCAAAGTTGACAATGCAGATGTTCCGGCATCATTTAAGGGCGTTGGAATCACACTTGTAGCTGCATCCATCGTGTCTCTGTCATTCTTTGGATTCTCCGGTCTTACTACCGGATTGTTTGGTTGAGGTGAGGGCTTATGAACGGAATAGTTATTGCGGTAGTAGTAGTTACGGTCATAGGTCTTGTCTGCGGAATCATGCTCGCAGTCGCTTCAAAATTTATGGCTGTACCTGTTGACGAGCGCGTTGAACAGGTAAGAGAATGTCTGCCCGGTGCAAACTGCGGTGCATGCGGATTTGCCGGATGTGACGCATATGCGGCAGCTGTTGTTGAAGATCCTTCTATAGGAGCAAACAAGTGCGTTCCTGGCGGTGCTGATGCGGCAAACGGAATCGCTGCTGTACTCGGTGTAGACGCAGGTGATGTAGAGCCTGTTGTTGCTGTTGTACATTGTAACGGAACATGCAACAATACAGAGGATAAGGCGGCTTGGCAGGGCAAACAGACCTGCGCAGGAAACAAGATGCTTTTCGGTGGAAAGAACAGTTGTTCCTTCGGCTGCATAGGCTTCGGTGATTGCGCAAATGCATGTCCGCAGAACGCCATTGATATCGTCAGCGGCGTTGCAAGAATCGATGTTGATCTTTGTATAGGATGCGGAATCTGTAAGAATACATGCCCGATGGGAACTATCGGAATGATGCCCAAGAGCGCAGCTGTTCTTATTGACTGCAGCAACAAAGATAAGGGCAAACCGGCTATGCAGGTATGTAAGGTTAGCTGCATAAGCTGCGGAAAGTGCGCAAGAGACTGTGAAGCTGGCGCTATAGAGATGGTTGATAATCTTCCGGTTATCGATTACAAGAAGTGCGTTGGCTGCGGCAAGTGCGCTGAAGGCTGCCCGCGTAAGAGCATTAAAATGCTTAAGAAATAATTCCAGGAGACTTAACTTCATGAAGAAAAAAACAACTGCGGTATTAGTGACACTGGCAGCTGCCCTTATGCTTGGCGGATGCACAAGTACTTCTACAACGATTTCAAGCTCTGTTGCACAGGCAAATCCGTGGGAGGATTTTAAGACGCTGGAAGAGGCACAGGAGGCTGTGGGATTTGAGGTTTCACTGCCGGATATGTCTGACTTCGGCGATGAGGAAACATACAGGGTTTGCGCGGCACTTAACGAGCTGGAAGTTCAGTATGCCACGGACGATGAGAAGCAGGCTTACATACGTAAGGCTAAGGACAACGGTGACATAAGCGGTGATTATGTGGAATACGCATTCACCGGAGAGCTTAAAGTCGGAGACGATACGCTCACTGTCAAGGGAGAATCCGAGGATGAGTTAAATCTCGCGGTTTGGACTGTGGGAGATTATGCTTACTGCATCGGTGTAACGCAGGGCGTTGATTCGGAGACGATGGAAGGTCTTGTATTAGAATTAGAATAAAAATATGCTTCGCGGAACGTGCAAACGTTCCGCGA